>NZ_JALJRR010000018.1:0-120136 GCF_024519615.1 Pseudomonas sp. Pse79 | reverse complement strand
CAACCACACCACCCGTTGATCAGTATTGCAAAAATGGGGGTGACCATAGATTTTTTTGTGACCTCGTTCCTACAGCAGCTCAGCGCCCAATGCCTCGACGATGCCGGACAACAGCGCCGATTGCCCATGGATACGCACCTTCAAGCCATCGATCTCACGGCGCTCCGGATAGTGCTTGCGCAGCAGATCGAACGCCTTGCGTTGCTCGTCCACCGTTCCCACGAGGCTGCGACGGAAATCCGCATCGTCGCGACGCGGGTCGTACACGCTGCGGCATAACGTCGCCAGCGCCCAGGCCGGGTCGGTAGACGCATTCAAGTGGACCTCGGCCAGCCACGGCGGCGGCAGCAAATCACTCAGTTCAATCGCCGGCGCCTGGCCCAGATGCGCGCAGAACGCCTGGTAGATCTGCGCCGTGCCGCGCTGCTTGCCGTCCAGGCTGTAACCGGCGATGTGCGGGGTGGCCAGCACGCAGAGGTCGGCCAGGTCGACATCCACTTCGGGCTCGCCTTCCCACACATCCAGCACCGCTTGCAGGTCTTCACGCGAAAGCAGCACGTCACGCAGGGCGGCGTTGTCCACCACCGGGCCACGGCTGGCGTTGATCAGCCAGGCACCGGGCTTGAGGCGGTTGAGGCGCTCGCGGTCGAACAAGTGCCAGGTGGAGCCGTTGCCGGACTTGGTCAACGGCGTGTGCAGGCTGATCACGTCGCATTGCTCGATGATCTGCTCCAGGCTGACGTAGTCACCGTCTTCGGCGATCTGCCGCGGCGGGTCGCAGACCAGCACGTTCCAGCCCAGGCCCTTGAGCACCTTGACCAAACGCCCGCCCACTTCACCGGCGCCGACGACACCGTAAGTCCGCTGGTTGAGGTCGGCGCCCTCGATCTCGGCCAGGGTCTGCAAGCTGCCCAGCACGTAGTCCACCACGCCACGGGCATTGCAGCCGGGCGCGCTGGACCATTGAATGCCGGCACGCTGGAAATAGTCGAGGTCCAAATGATCGGTGCCGATGGTGCAGGTGCCGACAAAGCGCACCTTGGAACCTTCGAGCAAGGCCCGGTTGACGTTGGTCACCGAGCGCACCAGCAGCACATCGGCCTGCTCGACGGTGGCGCGGTCAATGGAACGGCCGGGCACCCGGCGTATTTCGCCAAATCCTTGGAAGAAAGCATCGAGCAGCGGAATATTTTCGTCGGCAACAATCAGCATGGCAGGCTCCTTTGGCGGAACAGCAGTGTACAGGGATGCGATCGGTGTTCCACCGCAGATCGAAGGTGGACGCTGCGGCGCCTGGAAGATCGCTTACAAATAGCTAACACAGGTTTTTTCCTGACCGCTGCGTCAACGCGTAGAATCCGCCGTCCTGCGCTCTTCTTTGGACATCTGCACGTGAACACCGCCACCGCCACCCTCACCCGTCCCGCCCGCATCAGCCGGGAAGTGCGCGGCCTGCTGACACTCGCCGTGCCGATCATGATCGGCCAACTGGCAACCACCGCTATGAGCTTCGTCGATGCGGTGATGGCCGGGCGCGTCAGCCCGCAGGACCTGGCGGCGGTGGGCCTGGGCAATTCGATCTGGATTCCGGTGTACCTGCTGATGACCGGCACCTTGCTGGCCACCACGCCGAAAGTCGCCCAGCGCTATGGCGCCGGTCACTACAGCGAGATCGGGCCGCTGGTGCGCCAATCCCTGTGGCTGGCGGTGGTGGTCGGCATCATCGCGTCACTGCTGCTGCTCAGCGCCGAACCGATCCTGCACGCGATGAAGGTTGAACCCGACCTGATCGAACCGTCCATGGGCTACCTGCACGGCATCGCCGCAGGCATGCCGGCCGTTGCCCTGTATTACGTGTTGCGTTGTTTCAGCGACGGCCTGGGCCGCACACGCCCGAGCATGGTCATGGGCCTGTGCGGGTTGGCGCTGAATATCCCGCTGAACTACATCTTCATCTATGGCCATTTCGGCGTGCCGGCCATGGGCGGCGTGGGCTGCGGCTGGGCCACGGGCATTGTGATGTGGGTGATGATGCTCGGCCTGGCGGGCTGGACGCGCTGGGGGCCGGCGTACCAGAGCAGCGAACTGTTCAAGCGTTTCGATTGGCCGCAATGGGCGGTGATCAAGCGCGTATTGGGCATCGGCCTGCCGATCGGCATCGCGATCTTTGCCGAATCGAGCATCTTCGCGGTGATCGCCCTGCTGATCGGCAGCCTGGGCGCCACGGTGGTCTCCGGCCATCAGATCGCCCTGAACGTCAGTTCCCTGGTGTTCATGATCCCTTACTCCCTGAGCACGGCCGTCACCGTGCGCGTCGGCCAGGCCCTCGGCCGTGGCCTGCCGCGTGAAGCGCGCTTCGCTGCCGGGGTCGGCATGGGCACGGCGCTGGCGTATGCCTGCCTGTCCTGCAGCCTGATGCTGGTGTTTCGCGAGCAGATCGCGGCGATCTACACCCCGGACCCGGTGGTGATCCACCTGGCGTCGACGCTGATCGTGTTTTCCGCGCTGTTCCAGTTTTCCGACTCGATCCAGGTCACCGCCGCCGGTGCCTTGCGCGGCTATCAGGACACCCGCGTGACCATGGTGCTGACCCTGTTTGCCTACTGGGGCGTGGGCTTGCCGGTGGGTTACGCCCTGGGGCTGACCGACTGGCTGGGCGCGGCGAGCGGCCCCAGCGGTTTGTGGCAGGGGCTGATCGTGGGCCTGAGCTGCGCGGCGGGGATGTTGCTGGTGCGCCTGGCGCGCAGCGCACGCCGACGCATTCGCCGGGACAAGGTGCGGGGTTAAGCAGCACACACCCGCGCTTGCTCGCGAAGGTCGCCAGCGATAACGCAGCTTGCCTGGTTTGACGTGGCGCTCTCGGGGTTTTCGCGAGCAAGCTCGCTCCTACAGGAATCGGGGGCTTAGTCGAGCTTCTTGCGAATCCAGTACAGGTACGTACCGGCCTGTTCCTGCTGAGCCACCAGTTCGTGGTCAAGGAACACGCAGAACTTGGGAATGTCGCGGCGGGTCGACGGGTCGGTCGCGATCACCTTGAGCAGACCGCCAGGCGGCAGGTCGCGGATGTGCTGGTGCAGCATCATCACCGGCTCCGGGCAGTTGAGGCCCGTTGCATCAAGGGTGCCGTCGACGGCGGTGTCGGTCATATCGCTCATTGATTACTCCTGCAGCAGGCGCTCAGTTTAACGGGCCTTGGTTTTCTTCACATCCACCAGGCGGCGCAGGTGGCAGGTCACTTCCTCGCGGTCGTGGTACAGCTGCTTGCAGCCGATCTCCACGCGAATGCCGCGTGCCTTGAAGCCGTCTTCGATGCGCTCGAGCAAACGCTTGACCTCGGCGTAACGCTGCTTCATCGGCAGTTTCAGGTTGACCACCGCTTCACGGCAATAGCCTTCGCCGATCCAGGTTTCCAGCAAGGCGGCGTTGCGAGCCGGTTTTTCGACGATGTCGCACACCATCCAGTCCACCGGCTGCTTGGGCACGAAGGTGAAACCGTCGGCCATCAAGTGTTGCACCAGGCCGGTGTCCATCAGGCTTTCGGCCATGGGGCCGTTGTCGATGGCGGTCACCAGCATACCCCGGTTGACCAGTTGCCAGGTCCAGCCGCCCGGAGCCGCGCCCAGGTCGACGCCGGTCATGTCGCCGTGCAGGCGCTCGTCCCACTGGTCGCGGGGGATGAAGTGGTGCCAGGCCTCTTCCAGCTTCAAGGTCGAGCGGCTGGGCGCATCGCGGGGGAATTTCAGGCGCGGGATGCCCATCGGCCACATCGCCGAGTTATTCGACTCGGCCAGCCCCATGAACACTTCGCGGCCGCTCTTGAAGGTCAGCAGCAGGCGCGGCTTGCTCGGGTCGTCCACCAGCTTGCCGGCGTTCAGCAGGGCTTTGCGCAGGTGGACTTCGAATTTCTTGCAGAAGTTCGACAGCTCCTTGCCGTCGTTGGTGTCGACCATCTCCAGCCACAGGCTGCCGCACACCGGGAATTCGCGCAGGTGCGCGAGGATCACGCTGATGCGGTCGGTTTCCGGCAGGTCGATGAACACCCCGCGCGCCCACTGCCGCGGGAAGATCAGCTCGGCAAAACGCTGGCCCTGCATCAGGCGCTGGGCGCCGTCTTCCTCGGTGCAGACAAATTCGGCGCAGGCGCTGCCGGTCTTGGCCTTGGCGTAGCCGGAAACGTTCAGGCGCGCGGCGTGTTCCGCGATCTCGGAACAGACTTCGCCTTCAAAACCCGGGCGGCAGTGCATAAAAAGGGTGTTCATCGACTCTCCTGGCGACCCGACGGACTTGCGCTATCGCAATGTCTGTCATGAAAACGCGCGCATGATAACTGACTTCGGAACCTTGGATCTGTCCATAGAGTCCAGTAATTAGCCAGCTACTGAAAACAGGGCTAGTTTGATAGTTCTGTTCGTCCCGTCAGGTCCGTAGCCGTGCGGACCATAAGGAGTCATGTAATGTCATCCCTTGATAGCCTGAGAACCCTTAAAACCCTGCAAATCGACGACAAGACTTATCACTATTTCAGCTTGCCCGAAGCCGCCAAGCGCCTGGGTGACCTGGATAAGCTGCCGATGTCCCTCAAGGTGCTGCTGGAAAACCTGCTGCGCTGGGAAGACAACAAAACCGTCACCGGCGCCGACCTCAAGGCCATCGCCGCCTGGCTCAAAGAGCGCCAGTCCGACCGCGAGATCCAGTACCGCCCGGCCCGCGTGCTGATGCAAGACTTTACCGGGGTGCCCGCCGTGGTCGACCTGGCCGCCATGCGCGCCGCCGTGGCCAAGGCCGGTGGCGACCCGCAGCGCATCAACCCGCTGTCGCCGGTGGACCTGGTGATCGACCACTCGGTGATGGTCGACAAGTTCGGCACCACCGCCGCGTTCGGGCAAAACGTCGACATCGAAATGCAGCGCAACGGCGAACGCTACGCCTTCCTGCGCTGGGGCCAGAGCGCCTTCGACAACTTCAGCGTGGTGCCGCCGGGCACCGGCATCTGTCACCAGGTCAACCTCGAATACCTCGGCCGCACCGTGTGGACCAAGGACGAAGACGGCCGCACCTACGCCTTCCCCGACACCCTGGTCGGCACCGATTCCCACACCACCATGATCAACGGCCTCGGCGTGCTCGGCTGGGGCGTGGGCGGGATCGAAGCGGAAGCGGCGATGCTCGGCCAGCCGGTGTCGATGCTGATTCCGGAAGTGATCGGCTTCAAGCTCACCGGCAAATTGAAAGAAGGCATCACCGCCACCGACCTGGTGCTGACCGTCACCCAGATGCTGCGCAAGAAAGGCGTGGTCGGCAAATTCGTCGAGTTCTACGGCGACGGCCTGGCCGACCTGCCCCTGGCAGACCGCGCCACCATCGCCAACATGGCCCCGGAATACGGCGCCACCTGCGGCTTTTTCCCGGTGGATGAGGTGACCTTGGACTACCTGCGCCTGTCCGGTCGCCCGGCGCAGACCGTCAAACTGGTCGAGGCCTACACCAAGGCCCAAGGCCTGTGGCGCAACGCCGGCCAGGAGCCGGTGTTCACCGACAGCCTGGCCCTGGACATGGGCAGCGTCGAAGCCAGCCTCGCCGGGCCGAAACGCCCGCAGGACCGCGTGTCGCTGCCGAATGTCGGCCAGGCGTTCAGTGACTTCCTCGACCTGCAATTCAAACCGACCAACAAGGAAGAAGGCCGCCTGGAAAGCGAAGGCGGCGGCGGTGTGGCCGTGGGCAATGCCGATCTGGTGGGCGAAACCGACTACGAGTACGACGGCCAGACCTATCGTCTGAAAAATGGCGCCGTGGTGATCGCCGCGATCACCTCCTGCACCAACACCTCCAACCCCAGCGTGATGATGGCGGCCGGGCTGGTGGCGAAAAAGGCCGTGGAAAAAGGCCTGACCCGCAAACCCTGGGTAAAAACCTCCCTGGCCCCCGGCTCCAAAGTGGTCACCGACTACTACAAGGCCGCCGGCCTCACCCAATACCTGGACAAGCTCGGTTTTGACCTGGTGGGTTATGGCTGCACCACCTGCATCGGCAACTCCGGCCCGTTGCCCGAGCCGATTGAAAAAGCCATCCAGAAAGCCGACCTGGCCGTGGCGTCGGTGCTGTCCGGCAACCGCAACTTCGAAGGCCGCGTCCACCCGCTGGTGAAAACCAACTGGCTGGCCTCGCCGCCGCTGGTGGTGGCGTATGCGTTGGCCGGTACGGTACGCATCGATATCAGCCGCGAACCGTTGGGCAACGATCAACACGGCAATCCGGTCTACCTCAAGGACATCTGGCCAAGCAGCCAGGAGATTGCCGACGCGGTCGCTCAGGTCAGCACCGGCATGTTCCACAAGGAATACGCCGAGGTGTTCGCCGGCGACGCACAGTGGCAAGCCATCGAAGTGCCGCAGGCCGCGACCTACGTGTGGCAGAAGGATTCCACCTACATCCAGCATCCGCCGTTCTTCGACGACATCGCCGGGCCGCTGCCAGTGATCAAGGACATCCACGGCGCCAACGTCCTGGCCCTGCTGGGCGATTCGGTGACCACCGACCACATCTCCCCCGCCGGCAACATCAAGGCCGACAGCCCCGCCGGTCATTACCTGCGCGAACAAGGCGTGGAACCGCGCGACTTCAACTCCTACGGCTCACGCCGCGGCAACCATGAAGTGATGATGCGCGGCACCTTCGCCAATATCCGTATCCGCAATGAAATGCTCGGCGGCGAGGAAGGCGGCAATACGCTGTATGTGCCCACCGGCGAGAAAATGCCGATCTACGATGCCGCCATGAAGTACCAGGCCGCCGGCACGCCGCTGGTGGTGATCGCCGGCCAGGAGTACGGCACCGGCTCGAGCCGCGACTGGGCGGCCAAGGGTACTAATCTGCTAGGGGTCAAGGCAGTGATCGCCGAAAGCTTCGAGCGCATTCACCGTTCCAACCTGGTGGGCATGGGCGTGCTGCCGTTGCAGTTCAAGCTGGACCAGAACCGCAAGGCGCTCAAGCTCACCGGCAAGGAGAAGATCGACATCCTGGGCCTCAGCGACGCGCAGCTCGTGCCGCGCATGAACCTGACCCTGGTGATTACCCGCGAGGATGGCAGCAGCGAGAAGATCGACGTGCTGTGCCGGATCGACACCCTCAATGAAGTGGAATACTTCAAAGCGGGCGGCATCCTGCACTATGTGCTGCGCCAGTTAATCGCCAGCTAAAGGTCGCTGGAGGCCAAATGTGGGAGGGGGCTTGCCCCCGATAGCGGTGGATCAGTCGATACATCTGATGACTGACACACCGCTATCGGGGGCAAGCCCCCTCCCACAGTTTTGACCGCATTTAAAGCTTCAAGTCAGCCGAAGAGCCACTTCCACAGCAGTACCAAGACGACAACCGCCAGCACCGGCCGCGCAATGCGGTAGGCCTTGGGATGCTTGCGCTTCCACTGCTTGACCACGCTGCTGATCTTGTCGCTGAACGACTTGCTCCAGGCATAAGCCTGGTTGATGCCGCCGACGCGTTCGTCGTCCAGGTTCTGCGGCGCGGTGGCGCGGCCCAGTTGCGCGCTGACCCAGCGGTTGATGCGGGTCATCAGCGGATTGCTCAGCGGGCGCTCGATGTCGCAGAACAGGATCACGCGGGTCTTTTCCGTCTCGTTCTTCACCCAGTGTACGTAGGTCTCGTCGAACATCACGTCTTCACCGTCGCGCCAGGCGTATTCCTGGCCGTCGACGAAAATGCGGCAGTCGTCAGAGTTCGGCGTGGACAGGCCCAGGTGATAACGCAGGGAACCGGCAAACGGGTCGCGGTGCGGGTTGAGGTGACTGCCGCCCGGCAACAGCGCGAACATCGCGCCCTTGACGTTGGGAATGCTGCTGACCAGGGCCACGGTTTTCGGGCACAGGGCCTCGGCCGACGGCAGCGGTTTGTCGTACCACTTGAGGTAGAAACGCTTCCAGCCCTTCTTGAAGAACGAGCCGAAGCCGGCGTCGTTATTCTTTTCGGCGGCGCGGATGTAACCCTCGTCGAACAGGTGCATGGCCTCTTCGCGGATCACTTCCCAGTTGTCCTTGAGCACGTCCAGTTCCGGGAACTTGCTGCGGTCCAGGTACGGCTTGGACGGCACGGCCGAGAACAGGTACATCAAGGCGTTATACGGGGCAAACAGCGCCGAGTGGTTGACGAACTGGCGCAACATCGGCAAACGGGCCTTGCCGCGCAGGTGTACGTACAGCGTGCTGCCGATAAACACCAGCAACACCGACAGTTTGGCGGCCAAAGAAAAGGTCATGCAGCAACTCCTGGAAATAAGCGCCTGGCCAACAACCTCCCGTCGAGGGGAAACCAGGCGTAGCAGCCGGCCATGATAAACACTCCGGACCTCGGGAAAAACCCGCGCAGTCCAACAATCAGCGTTTAAAACGGCGCGAGGGTAGGCCAATTATGCATAAGGCCCCCGCTCACACGCTGATTTGCATCAAGCCTGGTTTTCTTGATCGGTAAACAAATCACTGAACAGTATGCTCGACAGGTAGCGCTCGCCGGAGTCCGGCAGGATCACCACGATGGTCTTGCCCTGCATCTCCGGCTTCTCGGCCAGGCGCACGGCGACCGCCATCGCCGCGCCGCAGGAGATCCCGCACAGAATCCCCTCTTCCCGCATCAGGCGCAGGGCCATGGCCTTGGATTCGTCGTCGCTCACCAGTTCCACGCGGTCGACCATCGACAGGTCGAGGTTCTTCGGCACGAACCCGGCGCCGATGCCCTGGATCTTGTGCGGGCTCGGCTTGATCTCTTCACCGGCCAGCGCCTGGGTGATCACCGGCGAGACGATCGGCTCGACGGCCACCGACAGAATCGGCTTGCCCGCAGTGTTCTTGATATAGCGCGACACCCCGGTAATGGTGCCGCCGGTACCCACGCCCGCCACCAACACGTCGACGGCGCCGTCGGTGTCGTTCCAGATTTCCGGGCCGGTGGTTTTTTCGTGGATCGCCGGGTTGGCCGGGTTTTCGAACTGCGCCGGCATGTAGTAGGTGGCCGGGTCGCTGGCGAGGATTTCCGCGGCTTTGTCGATTGCGCCCTTCATGCCCTTGGCCGGTTCGGTCAGCACCAGCTCGGCGCCCAGGGCCTTGAGCACTTTGCGGCGCTCGATGCTCATCGACGCAGGCATGGTCAGCACCAGTTTGTAGCCACGGGCCGCGGCGACGAACGCCAGGCCGATACCGGTGTTGCCCGAGGTCGGTTCGACAATGGTCATGCCCGGCTTGAGTTTGCCGGTGCTTTCCGCGTCCCAGATCATGTTCGCGCCAATGCGACACTTCACCGAATAACCCGGGTTACGCCCTTCGATCTTGGCCAGGATGGTCACGCCACGCGGTGCGATGCGGTTGATCTGAACCAGAGGCGTGTTACCGATGGAGTGCGCGTTGTCTGCAAAAATGCGGCTCATGACGGGTCCTTGAGGCGGCTTGAAGAAAGCCCCAAGGGTATGCCTCGTCTTCCAAAGCGTCCAGTCAGAGGAACGTCGGAGACATCGCAATAGTCAATCTCCTACAAGCCCGCAGAACAGCCCCGGGAACAACCACGCCTTCGATCGACTGAGCGCACGCGTGACTGGTCATTCAGAGACTGAATAACCCGTCTGCGTTCACAGTCGCCGGGGCCGCACGGTATAGTCGGGCATTGATGAATTCGAGGAATGACCGATGAAGTTCGAAGGCACCCAGGCCTACGTTGCCACCGATGACCTGAAACTGGCCGTCAACGCGGCCATCACCCTGGAGCGGCCGCTGCTGGTCAAGGGCGAGCCGGGCACCGGCAAGACCATGCTCGCCGAGCAGTTGGCCGAATCCTTCGGCGCCAAGCTGATCACCTGGCACATCAAGTCCACCACCAAGGCCCACCAGGGCCTGTACGAGTACGATGCGGTCAGCCGCCTGCGCGACTCGCAGCTGGGCGTGGACAAGGTGCATGACGTGCGCAACTACCTGAAGAAGGGCAAGCTCTGGGAAGCCTTCGAGGCCGAGGAACGGGTGATCCTGCTGATCGACGAAATCGACAAGGCCGACATCGAATTCCCCAACGACCTGCTGCAAGAACTCGACAAGATGGAGTTCTACGTCTACGAAATCGACGAGACCATCAAGGCCAAGAAACGCCCGATCATCATCATTACCTCCAACAATGAAAAAGAACTGCCGGATGCGTTCCTGCGCCGCTGCTTCTTCCATTACATCGCCTTCCCCGACCGCGCCACCCTGCAAAAGATCGTCGATGTGCATTACCCCGACATCAAGAAAGACCTGGTCAGCGAAGCGCTGGACGTGTTCTTCGACGTGCGCAAAGTGCCGGGCCTGAAGAAAAAGCCTTCCACCTCCGAACTGGTCGACTGGCTCAAGCTGCTGATGGCCGACAATATCGGCGAAGCGGTACTGCGCGAACGCGACCCGACCAAGGCCATCCCGCCCCTGGCCGGTGCGCTGGTGAAGAACGAGCAGGACGTGCAATTGCTCGAACGCCTGGCGTTCATGAGCCGTCGCGGTAACCGATAAGGGCGCCTGCCATGTTGCTCAACCTGTTCAATGAAATGCGTGCAGCCAAGGTGCCGGTGTCGGTGCGCGAGCTGCTCGACCTGATCAACGCCCTGAAACAGCGGGTGATCTTCGCCGACATGGACGAGTTCTACTACTTGGCCCGGGCGATCCTGGTCAAGGACGAACGCCATTTCGACAAGTTCGACCGCGCCTTCAGCGCCTATTTCAACGGTCTGGAAAAGCTCGACGACCACCTGCAGGCGCTGATCCCCGAAGACTGGCTGCGCAAGGAGTTCGAACGCTCGCTGAGCGACGAAGAACGCGCGCAGATCCAGTCCCTCGGCGGCCTGGACAAGTTGATCGAAGAGTTCAAGAAGCGCCTGGAAGAACAGAAAGAGCGTCACGCCGGCGGCAACAAGTGGATCGGCACCGGCGGCACCAGCCCGTTCGGCTCCGGCGGCTACAACCCGGAAGGCATCCGCGTCGGCGATGCGGGCAAGCGCCAGGGCAAGGCGGTGAAAGTCTGGGACCAGCGCGAGTACAAGAACCTCGACGATCAGGTGGAACTGGGCACGCGCAACATCAAGATCGCCCTGCGCCGCCTGCGCAAGTTCGCGCGCCAGGGTGCGGCGGAAGAGCTGGACATCGACGGCACCATCGACCACACCGCCCGCGATGCCGGCTTGCTGAATATCCAGATGCGCCCGGAACGGCGCAACACCATCAAGCTGCTGTTGCTGTTCGACATCGGCGGCTCGATGGACGCCCATGTGAAGATCTGCGAAGAGCTGTTCTCCGCGTGCAAGACCGAGTTCAAGCACCTGGAGTACTTCTACTTCCACAACTTCGTGTACGAGTCGGTGTGGAAGAACAACCAGCGCCGCACGTCGGAGCGCACCTCCACCCAGGACTTGCTGCACAAATATGGCGCCGATTACAAAGTGATCTTTATCGGCGATGCCTCGATGGCGCCGTATGAAATCACCCAGGCCGGCGGCAGCGTCGAGCATTGGAACGAGGAGCCGGGGTATGTGTGGATGCAGCGCTTCATGGCCAAGTACAAGAAGCTGATCTGGATAAACCCGTATCCGAAGGACACCTGGGGCTATACGGCGTCGACCGGGATCGTGCGGGAGTTGGTCGAAGACCAGATGTATCCGCTGACCTTGCGCGGGCTGGAAGAAGGCATGCGGTTCCTTTCCAAGTAACCCGATATCTCCCATAGGCGTGGCGTCACTGGCACTTCAACGCTTCGCGAATGCGCTGCACGGAGGCCACCGAACTGGCGTTATCGCCATGCACACACAAGGTATTGGCCCGCAGGACCAAAGGGCTGCCATCGCTGGCGGTCAAGGGTTCGCCACGGGAAATGGTCAGGGATTGCTGGATGATGGCTTCGGTATCGTGGTGTACCGCGCCGGGCAATTGGCGGGAAACCAGGTGCCCCTTGTTGTCGTAGGCACGGTCGGCGAACGCCTCGAACCACAGGATCACACCGTATTCGTCGCCCAGCGCCTGGGCCGCGCAGTTGTCGCGGGTGGCCAGCAGCATCAGCGGCAGTTCGCCGTAAGCGGCAACGGCCTGGATCACCGCACGCAACTGCGCGGGGTTGGCCATCATGTCGTTGTACATCGCGCCATGGGGTTTGACGTAGCTGACCCGTCCGCCCTGGGCGCGGCAAATGCCGTCGAGCGCGCCGATCTGGTAGTGCAACAGGTCTTGGATTTCTTCGGGCGTGTAGGCCATGGAACGGCGGCCGAAACCTTGCAGGTCCTGATACGCCGGGTGCGCCCCGACCAGCACGCCATGCTTGAGCGCCAGGCCGACGGTCTTGCGCATGACGCTCGGGTCGCCGGCATGGAAGCCGCAGGCCACGTTGGCGCAATCAATGAACGGCATGACCTCAGCGTCCAGACCCAGGTTCCAGTTGCCATAGCTTTCGCCGATGTCGCAATTCAATAGCAGACGGCTCACGCTGAGTGCTCCTGTAGGCTTTGTTTTTTTGTAGTGTGGGATCTTTTACACAAGACTCGCAACTTATCCCACCCTCCCAGCGACACTTATCGTGAAACGGCGCGATTTTTGGCGTGTGTCCGGGACGGTGTCCACCCCATAAAGGTCGACCCCAGAAGTTGAAGGAACGCGATTAAAACGGTGGGAGCAAGCCCCCTCCCACCATTACAGGCCTTTCTACAGCCCTTTCAAATCACGCTCTTCGATCGGCCGGCTCTGGCGCAGGCGCTTGCCGCCCAGCACCACCCAGTCGATCAAGCGGAACAGGCACTCCAGGCCGAACGACAACAACATCGCCCCGCCCAGGCCCCAGCCCATGGCTTCGGGGGTCAGCAGGATCTGGTAGCTGTAGCCGTTCCAGGTTTCCAGGCGGATCGCCGGGTCGGCCGCGACCGCTACCTGCAATGCGCGAATGTACCAGGGGCCCTGCATGGCCTGGAATTGCTTGTCCAGCGCCAACTGACGATCCAACAGCGTGCCGAGGCTGTTGGCATCGCTGCGAAACACCGGGTCGTCGCTGGCGCGGTAGTGGGCGACCAGGGCCTGCAAGTCGCCGTTGAAGAACTGTTGCGCGGTGGATTCAAAGCCGCGCAGGCCGGTCTGGGCCTCGATCAGGTGGGCTTCGACGCGCTTGGCGTAGTCATTGATGAACCCCGGCACTTGCACACCGACCAACAAGCCAATGGCAAACAACACCAACCGCAGATAGCTGAGCAACATAGTCGACTTCCTTACTCGGTAATGCCCTGGCTGACGCATTCACCGCGCCGCCACAGGCTCCACTGGCCCGGTTCGTAGCGGGTCCAGTTTTCGTTGTCGGTCAGGGGTTCGGTGGCGATCACCGTTACCACATCGTTGGGCGTGGTTTCGGCCTGGAAATCGACGATCACGTCGACATCTTTCAAGCGTGCCGGGCCGAACGGAGCGCGCCGGGTGATCTGGGCCAATTTGGTCGTGCAGTAGCAGAACAACCAATCGCCGTCGCTGAGCAGGCAGTTGAACACGCCTTTGCTGCGGTATTCGGTGCAGGCGGCGATCAGGTCCGGCAGCATCCGCTCGATCTCCACCGGCTCCGGGAACGCCTCGCGGACGCGGTTGAGCAGGTCGCAGAACGCCGCTTCGCTGTCGGTGTCGCCCACCGGCCGGTAAAACGTGGCGCGCGGTTTGAAGTCGGCCAATTGGCCGTTGTGCGCAAAGCACCAGTTACGCCCCCACAGCTCGCGCACGAACGGGTGGGTATTGGACAGGCACACCTTGCCCACGTTGGCCTGGCGGATATGGCCAATCACCACTTCACTTTTGATGGGATAACGCTGCACCAGCCGCGCAACTTCCGATTCGCTGCTCGCGGCCGGGTCCTGGAACAGGCGCAGGCCACGGCCTTCATAGAACGCGATGCCCCAACCGTCGCGGTGGGGGCCGGTACGCCCACCGCGCTGCATCAGCCCGGTAAAGCTGAACACGATATCGGTGGGGACGTTGGCACTCATGCCCAATAATTCACACATGCCAGGGCTCTCGCTGCAGGGCAGACAACGTTAAAGGCGCGGTTCGACCCGCATACCGCCCACAGGCGCCGGGCGACGGAACGGCTCGTCATCGTCTTCGGGCTCGGCGGCCAAGGCGGCATCAGCGGCGGCCTTGCGCTCACGGCGGGCATTGGCGGCGCGCTCGATGGGCCAGCGGATCAACACAAACACGAGGTACACGCCAAAGGCGATCATCGTGTACATGAACAAGTCGGAGACGGCCCGCCAGGCGTTATTGCCGACCTTGAGCACCAGGTCCAGCGCAGTAATCGCCACGGCCGGCGCGAACTGGGTCTTGACCGGGTCGACGATGGTCGGGCTCAACAGCAGCACGGCCATCAGCAATTGCAGTGGCTCGCGCAACCAGCGCCAGATCCAGCGGGTCATGCGCCACCACACCAACAGGCAGCCCAAAGCAGCGAAGGCGTAAAGGCCCCAAGCGGTCAGATAATCGTTCTCGGTCATGGTGTCCATGGCAAGGTAGGCAAACAGGCCGCTATGATAACGGCTTTTGCGTGTCGCGGCTGCAATGCCTGCCACCATCCGCCAGACAGAGAGTGATCCATGCCGCCATCGACCCCCATCACTGCCGCCCCGATTGCCCGCAAGGCCCCAGGCCAGGACCCTTACGCCTGGCTGCAAGTGCGTGACAGCGCAGAAGTGATGGATTACCTGAAAGCCGAAAACGCCTGGCAGGAAGCCCAACTCGCCGGGCAACAGGCGCTGCGTGAAACCCTGTTCGAAGAGATCAAGGGCCGTATCCTCGAAACCGACCTGTCGCTGCCCTCCCCCTGGGGCCCGTACCTGTATTACACGCGCACCACCGCCGGCGACGAATACGCCCGCCACTACCGCTGCCGGCGCCCGGCCGACGACAGCAACCAGGTGGATGACAGCAGCGAGGAGCTGTTGCTCGACCCCAACGTGCTGGCCAACGGCGGCTTTTTCTCCCTCGGTGCGTTCAGCATCAGCCCCGACCATCAGCGCCTGGCCTACAGCCTCGATACCAATGGCGAAGAGATCTACACCCTGTACGTGAAGGAATTGGCCACCGACAAAGTCAGCGAACTGGCGTTCGATAACTGCGACGGCAGCATGACCTGGGCCAATGACAGCCTGACCCTGTTTTTCGGCGAACTGGACGACACCCATCGTCCGCACAAACTCTACCGCTATCGCCTGGACGGCACCGCCGCGCAGGAAGTGTTCCACGAGACCGACGGGCGTTTCTTCCTGCACTGCTACCGCTCCAGCTCCGAGCGCCAGTTGCTGGTGGCCCTGGGCAGCAAGACCACCAGTGAAATCTGGGCGCTGGACGCCGACCAGCCGCACCTGGACTTCACCTGCCTGGCGCCACGGGTCGAAGACCACGAGTACGACGTCGACCACGGCCAGCTCGACGGCGCGTGGACCTGGTTCATCCGCAGCAACCGCGACGGCATCAACTACGCCCTGTTCGTCGCCGCCGACACCGGCCGCGTGCCGACCCAGGCCGACTGGAAAAACCTGATCCCCCATAGCGATGAGGTGATGCTCGACGGCGTGAGCCTGAATGCCGGCGCCATGACCTTGAGCCTGCGCATCGGCGGCCTGCCGGTCATCGAAGTGCATCCCCAGGGTCTACCGACCTATCGTGTGGAATTGCCTGACGCTGCCTACAGCCTCTACGTACAAAACAGCCTGGAATTCCCCAGCGACAAGATCCGCCTGCGCTACGAAGCCCTGAACCGTCCGGCCCAGGTGCGCCAGCTGGAACTGGCCAGCGGCGCGCAACAGGTGCTCAAGGAAACCCCGGTACTCGGCGTCTTCAACGCCGACGATTACGTCAGCCAGCGTTTGTGGGCAACCTCCGCCGATGGCACCCAGGTGCCGATCAGCCTGGTGGTCAAGCGCGACCAGCTTGGCAAACCGACGCCGCTGTACCTCTACGGCTATGGCGCCTACGGCCAGAGCCTCGATCCGTGGTTCTCCCATGCGCGCCTGAGCCTGCTGGACCGTGGCGTCGCGTTTGCCATTGCGCATGTGCGCGGCGGCGGCGAGCTGGGCGAAGCCTGGTATCGCAATGGCAAACAAGAACACAAGCAGAACACGTTCAACGACTTTATCGCCTGTGCCGAACACCTGATCGCACAGGGTTTGACCTGCGCCAAACAGCTGGTGATCAGCGGCGGCAGTGCCGGTGGCCTGTTGATCGGCGCGGTGCTCAACCAGCGTCCGGAGCTGTTCCAGGCGGCGATTGCCGAAGTGCCGTTCGTCGACGTGCTCAACACCATGCTCGACCCGGACCTGCCGCTGACCGTCACCGAGTACGACGAGTGGGGCAACCCGCAGGAGCCCGAGGTCTATGCGCGCATCAAGGCGTATGCGCCGTATGAGAACGTGCGCGCCCAGGCCTACCCGGCCCTGCTGGTGATCGCCGGCTACAACGACAGCCGCGTGCAGTACTGGGAAGCGGCCAAGTGGGTGGCCAAGCTGCGCGACACCAAGACGGACGACAACCTGCTGCTGCTCAAGACCGAACTGGGGGCCGGCCATGGCGGCATGAGCGGGCGTTACCAGGGATTACGTGACGTAGCGCTCGAATATGCATTTGTGTTCAAGGCGCTGGGGCTGGTTTAGCGGTCCTGTCTGAACGCCGGAGCGCTCGACGCGGTTAACCGCCGGGCGTCTTCGGCTTGCTGTCGTTCGGCGGCACGCCGGGGACCGTCTGGTCCTTCGGTGGCGCAGGTAACACGATAGGCACCAGCGGCGGCGAGCCGTTCGTCTTGGGCACCGCCGGCGGGGTGACTTGCGGATACAGCGTCGGGGTGGGGGTGCCCGGCGCGCCTGGGGTTGGCGCCGGCGCAACCGGTACGGTTTGCAACTCCTGAGCCTGCGCCACACCCAATGTGAGCGCGCCCAACACAATGACCGTTAGAATGCTGCACTTCATCGATGGCTCCATGGCCTGACCGGAATGTCGTAAGGCTACTCCCAACCGCGCAAGAATGCCCTTCCCAATGAGATCTCCATGAAACGTTTCGTTCTGCTGGACACCACCCCGATCCCCGACAACGGCGGTGCCTTGTGCCTGTTCGAATACGGCGAGGACTTTGTCATCAAGATCCAGGGCGGCGACGGCGGCCAGTTGATGAACACGCGCATGCACGGCTCCGAAGACGCGCTGGCAGAAATCCCTTGTCGCAAAGTCGCCGGCCGCCCCGGTTCGCGGGTATTGATCGGCGGGCTGGGCATGGGTTTCACCCTCGCGTCGGCCCTCAAGCACCTGGGCAAGACCGCCGAAGTGGTGGTGGCAGAACTGGTGCCCGGTGTCGTGGAATGGAACCGTGGCCCCTTGGGCGAAAAGGCCGGGCGCCCGCTGCTTGACCCGCGCACCGTGGTCCGCATGGAAGACGTGGCCAAGGTGCTGCAAGCCGAGCCCCAGGGCTTTGATGCGATCATGCTCGACGTGGACAACGGCCCCGAAGGCCTTACGCAAAAAGCCAACAGTTGGCTCTACTCCGCCGGTGGCCTGGCCGCCTGCGCCAAGGCCCTGCGCCCCAAGGGCGTACTTGCGGTGTGGTCGGCCAGCGCCGACAAGCTGTTCAGCGACAAGCTGCGCAAGGCCGGTTTCAAGGCCGAGGAAGTGCAAGTGTTCGCCCATGGCAACAAGGGCACGCGGCACACCATCTGGATTGCGGAAAAGCTCAAGGGCTAATTGCGCCGCGATTGGCTAGAATCAACCCTATCCGTGACCCACCCGAAGACAGGAGCCATGATGAGCTCGACCAACCCGCCCTCCCACACCGCCAAGCTCGACCGCATCCTCGCCGATGCCCAGCGCGACCGGGAAATGGGCTACCGCGACAAAGCCCTGAAAATGTACCCCCACGTGTGCGGCCGCTGCGCCCGTGAGTTCGCCGGCAAGCGCCTGAGCGAACTGACCGTACACCACCGCAACCACAACCATGACGACAATCCCCAGGATGGGTCCAACTGGGAGTTGCTGTGCCTGTACTGCCACGACAACGAGCACTCGCGCTACACCGACCAGCAGTACTTCGGCGAAGGCTCCACCAGCAGCCCGACGATCGCCAAGGCCACGCACAACCCGTTCGCAGCGTTGGCAGGGTTGATGAAGAAAGACGACTGAAGTTGCGCGCGGGCTGCCCCGCCCTCTTCGCGGGCAAGCCCGCTCCTACCCTTGACCGCATTCCAGAGCATGGACACGGACCAATGTGGGAGCGGGCTTGCTCGCGAAGGCAGCAGTGCCAGCAGCGCAGCGCTCGATAGCGACCACAGCCCGACCAATCCCCGTATAATCGCCGCTTTTCTCCAAGGCACCCTTCCCCGTGGGCAATAAACGCTACAGCTGCATCGGTCTGTATAACCCCAAATCCCCCGAAAACGTCGGTTCGGTGATGCGCGCCGCCGGTTGCTACGGCGTGGCCTCGGTGTTCTACACCGGCAAACGCTACGAGCGCGCCCGGGATTTCATCACCGACACCAAGAAGGTCCACCACGACATTCCGCTGATCGGCATCGATGACCTGAGAAAAATCCTGCCGCTGGGCTGCATCCCGGTCGCCGTCGAACTGGTGGACGGCGCCCGCCCGCTGCCCGAATACACCCACCCCGACCGCGCGCTGTACATCTTCGGCCCCGAGGACGGCTCCCTCGACAAAGAGATTCGCGACTGGTGTGAAGACGTGGTGTACATCCCGACCACCGGCTGCATGAACCTCGCCGCCACCGTCAACGTGGTGCTCTACGACCGTCTGGCCAAGGGCAATAACACCCGCTCGGGGCCCAAATACTGAGTTGCCGGGAACATCCGGCGCCTGCACACAGTCAGTTGCGTATCACTAGCCCTTGTTGGAGACCGATCATGAGCGACAGCAAAACCCTGCGACCTGTCATTGAATCCACCCCACGCCAGGCCCGCCCCACGCAGAACGTACACGGTTGGGAGCGCATCGGCTCGGTGGCCGGCGGCGTGATCATGGTCGGCAAAGGCCTGCGCCGTGGCGGGATTTTCGGGCTGCTCCAGGTGGCGATTGGCGGCGTGGCGCTGACGCGTGGGTTTACCGGGCACAGTTCGCTCAAGGACAAGCTGGAACAAGGTCGCCAGGAAATGAACAGCCTGCGCACGAAAATCGAGCGGGCCGGTGACGAGTTGAAAAACCTGAAGACCAAGGCGCAAGCGGGGGCCGAAAAGGCCACAAAAACTACCGGCTGAGCCAAGTCTTCTGCCTGTTGCTGATCCAGATGTGGGAGGCAGCTTGCTCCCACCTTTATTCTGGGTCAGCGCAACAGCTTGGAGTCCAGCACCA
This sequence comes from Pseudomonas sp. Pse79, assembly GCF_024519615.1. Classification (NCBI taxonomy): domain Bacteria; kingdom Pseudomonadati; phylum Pseudomonadota; class Gammaproteobacteria; order Pseudomonadales; family Pseudomonadaceae; genus Pseudomonas; species Pseudomonas sp. Pse79. Next base: position 100,768 of record NZ_JALJRR010000018.1, on the reverse strand, counting down.
CCGACGACTCGCCGATAATGCTCTGGGCCAGTCGCACAAACTCTGGGGTGCTGACGCTGTTCGCCCGCATCACCACTTGCGCAAGATCATCCAGCGAGCGCTTGTTGTGGGTTTTCACGCGGATCTCGCGATCCAGCTCCTGCATCACCACCACTGCCCGCGCCACGGTTGCGCCGCTGACGTGCTCGCCACGCAGGCTGGTGACGTCCTTGCCTTCGCGGGTCAACCGCGCCTGTATCGCCGCATAGCGCTCATCGGTGATCCCGCCGCCACGGCGCAGCAGTTCGATCGCGTAATACTCCGCCAGGCCTTCGCTGATCCAGTCGCTGGCATCATGGTCACTGAAGCGGCCGATGGCATGCACCACTTCGCGGATCAACGGGCTGCTGCCGTTTTCACTGACCAGCGGCGTGCGGCTGTTGAGGTAGACCGAGTCGCGCGCCGAGAAGGCGCCACGGCGCATCGGGTCGCTGGCGCCGACAATCAATAGCTTGGCGGGGTGACGCGGGAACGCGGCTTCCACCTGCGGCCAGACGAAAGTCAGCAACGTCAGCACATCCATACGGCGCATGGCCTGGCCCTTGGGCGAGGCCACGGTGACGTCGGTTTCGCCCAGGCGCACACGGCGGCTGCCGAGGTTACCGGCGAGCATCCAGCCGGTGGGCCGGTCGAACAGGCGCGAGACGTTGTTGATCCGGAAGGTGTGCTTGCCGATACGCGGCCAGGCGGTTTCGACGCTTTTCCAGCCCGTCGGCAGCTCGAACACCAGGCGCGAGACCAGCTCGACGCCGTCCTGCTGGTCGAGGTGCGCGGTCGGCACCAGGTCTTCCCCGCGAAACAGCGCCCAACCCGGCGTCATGCGCGTTTCATAGATACCCGGCTTGCGCGCATGGCTGAGGCGTACACGGTAGGTCAGGCTGGCCTTGTCGGCGCTGGGTTGCCAAAGGCCGCGATGGCCACTGACTTTCCATTGGCCATCGGCCTTGAAATCGCTGTAGTCACCGTCGCGCCCCAGCTCGAAATCCAGGCTGCGCACCGCCGAACCCTGGGACAGGCTCACGCGCACCTCAGCCTGATCGCTCTGGGGCAGCAGTTTGACGTGATAGTCCAGGTCGACTTTCTTCGCGCACCACGCCGGTGTGCTCAGCGCCAGCAACACCAGGCTTGCCGCCAGCCGGGTCAGCCCCCTCATACTCGCTCCTTGTTCAGCCAGCGCGGAAAATCAGGTAATCCTCCCAGTCTTCTTCGGGCACGCTGCCTTCGCGGAGCATGCGTCCGGACTGGGAAATGCGTTCGTGATGCACGGCGTCACGGTCGCCGCAGACCAGGTGATGCCACAGCGGCAAGTCCTTGCGCTCGCTGACCAGGCGGTAACCGCAGGTGGGCGGCAACCACTTGAACTGGTCGGCCTGGCCCGGGGTGAGCTGGATGCAGTCGGGCACCGACGCGCGGCGGTTGGGGTAATCGGTGCACTGGCAGGTTTTCAGGTCGAGCAGTTTGCAGGCGATGCGCGTGTAATAGACGCTGTTGTCGTCTTCATCCTCGAGCTTTTGCAGGCAGCACAGGCCACAGCCGTCGCACAACGACTCCCACTCCTCCTGATCGAGGTGTTCAAGGGTTTTGCGTATCCAGAAAGGTTCGACTTTGGCGGCCATGGCTCTACATCGGTATCGGTGGGTGAAAAGGCCGCCAGTCTAGTGCCCAAGGCCACTGGGGCCAAGCGCTTACGACTGGCGGTGTTGCAAGACTTGTCAGTCTAGCGGGAGCGCAGTAGCTTTGAGCGCCGAATTGACGATCAGGAACTGCCCATGAGCACCAACCCCCGCGCTGCCGATTACCCGATCAACCCCCAGTTCACTGACCGCTGGTCGCCCCGCGCCTTTACCGGCGAGAGCATCCCGCAGGAAACCCTGCTGAGTTTTTTCGAAGCCGCGCGCTGGGCGCCATCGGCCTACAACTCGCAGCCCTGGCGTTTTCTCTATGCGCGCCGTGACACGCCGGACTGGGAACGTTTCCTCGGCCTGTTGAACGAATTCAACCGCAACTGGGCGCAGCATGCGTCGGCCCTGGTGATCATCGCCTCGAAAACCGACTTCATCGCCCCCGGCGCCAGCGAAGAAACCCCGGCGCTGTGGCACACCTTCGACACCGGTTCGGCCTGGGGCTACCTCGCGCTGCAGGCCAGCCTCAGCGGCTGGCACAGCCATGGCATGGCCGGCTTCGATCAGGCGCTGACGCGCAAGGAGCTGAAGATTCCCGAGGGTTACGCGCTGCATGCGGCGGTCGCGATTGGCAAGCTGGGCGACAAGTCGAGCTTGCCCGAGTACCTGCAAGGCCGTGAGACCCCAAGCCCGCGCAAGCCGTTGAGCGAGCTGGTTTCGCAAGGCGATTTCAGTCTCTAGGACTGACGTGGGAGCTGGCTCGCCAGCCCCCACCTGTGGTTCGACGCGGTGTCAGTAGCCGCGCTCGAAATCCACTTCACCGCGCAACACTTGCTTGGCCTGGTAGGCGCGCACGTTTTCCAGAAACAGTTGCACCATCATCGACGGCGAGGTCGGCGCCGAGCTGTGCCCGGTCAGCAGCAAGCCCCAGGCGGTCCAGAACGGGTGGCGCTGCGGCAACGGTTCCTGGCGGCACACGTCGATCACCGCGCCAGCCAGGTGCCCTTCTTTCAACGCTTCGACCAGATCCGCATCAACCACCGCGACGCCGCGGCCGACGTTGATAAACAACCCGCTCGGCTTGAATTGCTTGAACAGCGCCGCGTCGTACAGGTCGTGGGTGTTCGGCGTGTTGGGCAACAGGTTGATCACGTAGTCCGCTTCGCCCACCAGCCGGCCGAGTTGATCGAGCGCAGCCACTTCGACAAACGGCGCCTGCTCACGCGCCTGGCTGGCGATGCCGTACAGCTTGACGCCAAACGGCACGAGGAACTGCGCCACGCGCTGGCCGATATCACCGCAGCCGACGATCAGCACCGTGCGCCCCGCCAGGCTCTGGCCCATGCGGTTGTCCCACTTGCGCTCGACCTGGCTGACCAGGCGCGCCAAGACTTCGCGTTCATGGCCGAGCATGTAGGTGAGGATAAATTCCGCCATGACCTGGCCAAAAATCCCCACCGCACGGGTCAAGCGATAGTCGCGGGGCAGGCCGTCGGCCAGCAGCGGCGTGATGCCGGCCCAGGTCGATTGCAGCCACTGCGGCTGGTGCCCCTGGCGCAACAGGGTGGCGAGCAGGTCCGGCTGGCCGAGCCACACCGGGCAATCGGCAGCCAGGCGCGAGAGTTCGGCCGAGTCGCCGCTGGTCAACACCTCGAGGTCCGGGGCCGCTTCGCTCAGCAACCGGGCGTAGAGCGGGTGATCCTGTTCAGCAATCAGAACACGCATGGTTCAAACCTTTCAAAAACAATGCGGACGGCCGCCCGCATCCTTACGGCCACCATCCATTAATACGATTCCATGGAAAAGAATGCGCCCCGGGCAGGGCGCGCCACGATCACATCGGGTCGTTGCGGCGCAGCAGCTCTTCGGGCAAGTGTTCGATGTACTCGTCCTCGGCCGGTGGCATTTGCAAGTGGTAGCCCTGCTTTTCGAGGTTTTCCAGGACCACTGCGATGTCCTCGCGCGACAGCTTGCGCTCGGGCGTCAGCACCATGTCGAAGGCGTGATGGGCCTTGCCGAAGGCTTCCATCAAGGGTTCCGGCACGCGCTCCAGGGCATCGCTTTTCAGCACGTAGAGATACATTTCGTTGCGTTTCAAGCTGCGATAGATGGAGCAAATACGTTTCAAGGCTGTTCTCCGGCAGTGGCCAGGCTGTCGAGCAGCGCCTGGCCCATCAACTCGCGGCGCCAGCCACGCAGCGAGTCTGGCAATTGGTAAGGCCCGTCGGGGTAGCCACTTTTGACCAGGGCTTCGAGGGTTTTCTTGCGCAGCATCAGTTCCGGCGCCATCTCCAGGCGTTCGGCTTGCGCCTGGCCCAAGGCGCGCAGGTGCTTGATCAGCGCAGCGGCATCCACCGGCAGCGGTTCAGCCACGGCGGGCGGCCATTGGTCCATGGACACGCTGCCGGCGCGCTTGATCAGGTCCAGCAGAAACTGGCCATCCTGACGCACGGTGCGCGGGTGCATGTCTTCGATTTTGCCCAGGGCGGCGAGGTTATCCGGCTGGGATTTGGCCAGGGGCCACAGCGAGTGTTCACGAATGATGCGATTGCGCGGCAGGTCACGGGCACGCGCTTGCTGCTCGCGCCAGGCGCACAGTTCACGCAGCACGGCGAGTTGGGCACGGGACAGTTTCCACGCCAGCTTGGCCTCGCGGTACACCTCGTAAGGGTCGACTTCGCGGCGCAGGTTGGCCACCAGTTCGGCACCGTCTTCCAGGACCCAGGCGTATTTGTCGTCCGACAGCCGCGGGCGCAGGCGAATGAAGACCTCGGCCAAGTGGACCGCATCTTCGGCGGCGTAGCTCACCTGGGTCTCGGACAACGGGCGCTGCAGCCAGTCCGAGCGGGTTTCGCCCTTGGGCAAGTCGATATCGAGCACGGCTTGCACCAGGCGCGAATAGCCCATGGAGAAGCCGAGGTTCAGGTAAGCCGCGGCCAGTTGGGTGTCGAACAACGGCACTGGCAGGCTGCCGGTCAGGCGCAGCAACACTTCCAGGTCTTCACTGCAGGCGTGGACCACTTTGATCACGGCAGGGTTTTCCAGCAACGCCGCCAGTGGTTGCCAGTTGTCGATGGTCAGGGGGTCGATCAGGTAAGCGCGAACGCCATCACCGATCTGGATCAGCCCGGCAATGGGATAAAAGGTGTCGACCCGCATGAATTCGGTGTCGAGGGCGACGAATGGCAACTGCTGCCATTCGGCGCAATGCTGGCCGAGGCTATCGTTGTCGCAGATCCAGTGAATATCGATGGCCACACGGCTCTCCCTTGAAGAATGGCGCGCAGTATATATCGCGGAAGGGACTTGCGAGCATCCGCAGTGCACACGCAATCATGAAAACTCCGACAGCGTGTAAAGAATAGTCCGACAGATTGGAGTTATCCCATCTTACGTAGAACGTAGACACGCCATACGCTGGAGCCAGGAATGAACTCCTGGTGATTCAGGACCTGGAACCCTGCCTGGCAGAACTCCTCCTCCACTGGCGTCCGGGAGGCGACCGACACGATCACGGTGTCGCGGCTGACCCGATGAAACTCCTGCAGCAGCGCTTGGCGCCCTTCGCTGCTGGGCACGTGGCGAAACAATTCCAGACAGAAAATGCAATCTACCGCGTTCGCCGACAAGCCGATGGAAAACGCCGAGCCCTGAAAGGTCTTGACCCGCTTGAGCAGCGCCGCCGGGTGATGGGTGCGGGCGTGGTCGAGCATGTCCTGGGAGTTATCCGAGGCGAGGATGACCCGGTTGACGTGTTCGGCCAACACCGGCCAGAACCGCCCCGAACCGCAGGCCAGGTCGAGGATCAGACCGGGCTCGCCGGCCACCTTGAGGGCATTGCGCACCAGCCGCCCGTCACGCCACGCCGCCAGACGCTGACGCAGCCCAGGCGGGCGCGTATCGCCGCAGACCCTGGCGTGCTCACGGTCACAGCGTTCGGCGTATTCAATCTCGATGGACGAAAGTGGTGGTGACAACATCACGGGCTCATGTGAGTGGAACGGTAGTGAATGACCTTGATTCGCAGCTTAACCAGTGCAACGTGAAAAAAAGGTCGAAAAAACCACCACCGTCAATCCGTTCACGCCGAGTGCAGATACCAGCGCCAGTCCTGCTCGCCCACCTCGCCCATGAACTGCCGATATTCAGCCCGTTTCACCGCCAGGTACACGCCGAGAAACTCACTGCCGAACGCCTCCCGTGCCCAGCTGGAGTCTTCCAGGGCGCGCAGGGTGGTGAGCCAATCGGTGGGCAGCAACGCGTTGGCCTGGGCGTAGCCGTTGCCTTCCACCGGAGCGCCGGGGTCAAGTCGTTCGCGGATGCCGCGGTGGATACCGGCGAGGATCGCCGCCGCCGCCAGATAAGGGTTGGCGTCGGCGCCGCAGAGGCGGTGTTCGATGTGCCGCGACGGCGCCGGACCACCCGGCACACGCAGGCTGACAGTGCGGTTGTCGACGCCCCAGGTGGCGGCCAGCGGCGCGTAGCTGTTGGTCTGGAAGCGGCGATAGGAGTTGGCGTTGGGGCAGAACATCAGCAGCGAATCGAGCAAGGTGCTGAGCATGCCGCCCACCGCCTGGCGCAGCAGCGGCGTACCGTCGGCGGCCTCGCTGGCGAACAGGTTATGGCCCTCGGCGTCCGCCAGGCTGACGTGCATGTGCATGCCGGTGCCGGCCAGGTCGTCGAACGGTTTGGCCATGAAGCACGCCGTCATCCCGTGCTTGTGCGCCACGCCTTTGACCAGGCGTTTGTAGCGCACCGCTTCGTCCATCGCTTGCAGGGCATCGGTGCGGTGTTCGAGGGTGATTTCGACCTGGCCCGGCGCGTATTCGGAAATTGCCGTGCGCGCCGGGATGCCTTGCAGTTTGCAGGCGCTGTAAAGGTCGGCGAGAAACGGCTCGATCTGCTCCAGCTCGCGCAGGCCATAGACCTGGGTCGCACGCGGGCGGCCGCCGTCCATGTCGCGCGCCGGTTGCGGGCGGCCGTTGTGGTCGGGTTTCTGGTCGAGCAGGTAGAACTCCAGTTCCGCCGCCATCACCGGGTAATAACCATCGGCCTTGAGCCCGTCGATCACCCTGGCCAGCACGTGCCGGGGGTCGGCCACGGTGGCGGGCAAACCTTCGGTGGGGTGCATGCTGACTTGCACCGCCGCCGTCGGAATCAGCCGCCATGGCATGCGCTGCAAACTGCCGCTGATCGGGTACGCACGACAGTCGATATCGCCCACCTCCCACACCAGCCCGGAGTTTTCCACGTCATCGCCATGGATGGTCAGGCCAAGGATCGTGCTGGGCAGCGGGCGGCCACTTTCATACACCGCCAGCAGTTCGTCGCGATGCAGCAACTTGCCGCGCGGCACGCCATTGTTGTCGAGGATGAACAGCTCGAACATCTCGATGTCCGGGTTCTGCTCAAGGAAAGAGCGGGCTTCGTGCAGGCTGGCAAAAACACTCATGGCAATTCTCATACGTTTGCGTCAGGCAGGCGCACAGGCGCCGCCGGGCGGATGCGCGCAGGTGCGCGTCATCCATCGGGTAGATCAACGTAGGAGAGAGGTATCTGGTGGGCGCGCATGTCGACAGTGGAACAGGGCCCAGAAAGCCAGCGCGGAGGGCAACGCCTCGACATCCGCCGGACCGCTCGGCGCGACGACGCCAGGCAGTGTCTCGGGGTAAGTGTCGGGGTAACCGTCCATGGGCGAATCACCGTGAGGGAGATGCCCGGCAGCGTCACACGCCGGGTCAGGGGCGTCAATTCAGGGTTGACGGAGTTTGGTTGCACGTTGGCTAAACATTCGCCGTCCTTGCCACCCCGCCATCTTGCTGGAAATAATGGCCGCCCGATCATGCCCAAGGACTCGACCGCATGAAAGCTCCTTTAGCCCTGTGTGTATTGGTGAGTCTGGCGACACCCGCCTTCGCGGACACGCCCCCCTCGCGCCTGGACAACGTGCTCGACAGCGGCACGCTCACCGTCTGCACCACCGGCGACTACAAGCCCTACACCTTCCTGCGTGCCGATGGCCGCTACGAAGGCATCGATATCGCCATGGCCGAGTCCCTGGCCAAGAGCCTCAACGCCAAGATCGCCTGGGTGCCCACCACCTGGAAAAGCCTGATGCCGGACTTCCTCGCGCACCGCTGCGACATCGCCGTGGGCGGTATTTCGGTGTCGCTGGAACGCCAGAAAAAGGCGTTCTTCAGCCAGTCCCTCGGGGTCGACGGCAAGATCCCGCTGGTGCGCTGCGCCGATGTGCAGCGTTACCAGAGCGTCGAGCAGATCAACCAGCCGCAGGTGCGGGTGATCGAACCGGCGGGTGGCACCAACGAAGTGTTCGCCCGGGCGCACCTGGGCCAGGCGCAACTGCGCCTGCACGACAACGTGACCATCTTCGACGAACTGCTGGCGGGCAAGGCCGATGTGATGATCACCGACGCCAGCGAGGCGCGCTTCCAGCAGAAACTCAAGCCGGGGCTGTGCGCGGTCAACCCGCAGCGGCAGATGCAATACAGCGAGAAAGCCTTCCTGCTGCCCCGCGACGATGTGGCCTGGAAAAGTTACGTCGACCAGTGGTTGCACCTGAGCGTGGCCACCGGGGTGTACGACGGCATCGTCAATCAATGGCTGGCGGCGCCCTGAGCTGCAGCCGTCTAAGCTGTGCTCACATCCATAAGAACGAGGCACGGATAATGAAGCGACTGCTCCGATTCAGCTGGCTGCTGCTGTTGGGTTTCAGCCAGGTACACGCCGCCACCTTGCCGGAGGAGGACGCCCAGGCGGCCAAGGCTCTGCTGGGGAAAGCCTTGGCCTACTACCAGAGCAATGGCGACAAGGCCTTCGCCGCCTTCAGCCGCCAGGGCGAGTTCGTCGACCATGACCGCTATGTGTTCGTGGTCGACACCCAGGGCGTGTTGCTGGCCAGCGGCGGGCCCTCCTCCGCCTTGATCGGCCGCGATGTGTCCGAAGTACTCGGGGCGGATTTGCGCCAGTCGTTCAAGGACGCGCTCAAGGCACCGGAAGGCCAGGGCATCCAGCAGGCCGACTACCGCTGGCAGAACTGGAACGACGGCAAGATCGAACACAAGCATGTGTTTTATCAGCGTGTCGGCGAACGCATTCTGGCGGTGGGCTATTACCTGCCACGGGCCACGCCGGAACAGGCGCGAGCGCTGCGGGACCAGGCCGTCAAGGCGCTGGTCAAGGATGAAGCCGGCACGCTGAAGGCGATCAACTCATTGCAGGGCGGTTTCCTGCAGGACGATCTCTACGTGTTCGTGGTCGACCTCGATACCCGGCGCTATGTCGCCCATGGCACCAACCTGCGGCTGATCAACACCGACTTCAGCAAGATCAAGGACCCCGACGGCAAGCCGGTGGGCGCACCGATCCTCAAGTTGATGGCGGAGCAGGATCAGGGTGAGTACACGTACCGTTGGAAAAACCCGGTGACCGGCAAGGTCGAGAACAAGCACGCGTATTTGCGCAAAACCGGGCATTTCATGGTGGCGGTCGGTTATTACAGCCCTTGAATTGCACAGGCGGTCAAACCGCTGGGAGCGGGCCAGCCCGCTCGCACATTTGGATGTCCAGCCGGCCCGTCAGCGGGCCTTGTCTTCACGGCCGCGCAGCATGCGATCGGGCATCGCAATCGCCGCCGCCAACCCCAGCAACGACACCGCCGCACTGACCATCAGCAAATGCCGGAACGTCACCGCCAGTTCCCCGCGCAGGGCATCCTGCGCCGGGCCTGGGGCGGCGTTCAGGCCGTCGAGCAGGACGCTGCCGGAACCGCCCTCGACCACCAGCGCGCCGCTGGCCAGGTGGGCAAAGCTGGAGTCCTGCAACAGCGCCAGCAACAACGCCGACATGCACGCCACGCCGACCGCCCCGCCCAGGGAACGGAACAGGTTAGTGGTGCTGGTGGCGACGCCGATATCGTGCTGGTCCACCGAGTTCTGCGTGCCCACCAGCGAGGTCGGGAACTGCATGCCGGCAGCGATGCCGCACAACAGCATGAACATCGCCGTCAACCCCATCGCCTGCGGCGCACTGTAGGCCATGCCGAGAATCGCCAAGGGGCTCAACACGGCGCCGCTGAGGATCAGTGGTTTATAGCGCCCGGTCACCGAGGTCATGCGCCCGGCAAAGTAGGCGCCCATCGGCAAGCCCATCGCCAGTGGCAGCAGGTGCAGCGCGGCACTGTCGGCGCCGGAACCGGTCACGGTCTGAAAGCGCAAAGGCATCAGCACCGTCAGGGAAATCGCCTGGAAACTGGTGAAAAACATCGTACACCAGCACAGCACCGCGCTGCGGTTGGCGAACAGGTGCATCGGCAACAACGGTTCCCGCGCACGCCGCTCATGCCAGACAAATATGCTCAGCGCCACCAGCGCGCAGGCCAGCAACGCTAGCACCGAGTCATTGCGCCAATCATGGCCCTGGCCGATCTCGGTGATGCCCAGCAGCAAGGCGCTCAAGCCGATGATCAGCAGCACGGTACCGAGGTAATCGATGATCGGCTTGCGTTGCGGCAACGGCAGCCCGACCAGGCTGCGATGGGCCACGTACCAGGCGCCGGCGCCCAACGGCAGGTTGATCAAAAACACCCAGCGCCAGGACAGGTACTCGGTCATATAACCGCCCAGCACCGGCCCGGCCACGCTGGCCACCGCGTACATGCCGCTGAAATAGCCCTGGTAACGCCCGCGCTCGCGCGGCGGGATGATGTCGCCGATGAACGCCTGGCTCACCGAAATCATCCCGCCGGCGCCGATGCCCTGGAGCACCCGCGCCAGCACCAGTTGCTCCATGCTTTGCGCCATGCCACAGAACAGCGACGCCAGGGTGAACAGGCCCATGCCGATCAGCATCATCGGCCGCCGCCCGTACAGGTCGCCGAGCTTGCCGTAGATCGGCACCGCCACTGTCATCGCCACCATATAGCCGGAGATCACCCAGGCCAGCAGGTTGACGTCGTGGAACCGCGCGGAAATGGCCGGCATGGACACGGCGACAATGGTCTGGTCCAAGGCACCGAGGAAGATCGCCATCATCAACGAGACGAGGATGCTGCGCACGGCAGGTACGGCTGGAGTAGGCTGATTGAGCTGAGTCACGGTAAACCTTCGAGCAAGGCCCGCAGGAAAAGGCGACCTGCGGGCATGCTCGATACGATAGCAGGCTATTCGATAGCTTCGTAAGGAAGCCCGACGTAATTTTCCGCGATGGTGGTGCGACCGGCGTGCGAGTGGATGAAGTACGCCAGTTCGCTCTCGGCAATGCGCTGGCTGAACCCGTCCGCTTCGGGAAACTGATGCAGCATCGACGTCATCCACCAGGAAAACCGCTCAGCCTTCCACACGCGTCGCAGGCAGATTTCCGAATACTTCTCCAGCAACTCCACGCGCCCCTCACGGTAGACCTTGAGCAAGATGCGAAACAGCGTGCTCACGTCGCTCGCCGCCAGGTTCAAGCCCTTGGCCCCGGTGGGTGGGACGATGTGCGCCGCATCCCCCAGCAGAAACAAACGCCCGTACTGCATCGGCTCGACCACGAAGCTGCGCAGCGGCGCGATGCTTTTTTCGATCGACGGCCCGGTCACCAACTGCTCGGCCAACTGGCTTGGCAGGCGCGTTTTCAGTTCAGTCCAGAAACGCTGGTCCGACCACTCATCGACCGACTCCTCAACGGGTACTTGCAGGTAGTAACGGCTGCGCGTCGGCGAACGCATGCTGCACAAGGCAAACCCGCGCGCATGCTTGGCGTACACCAGTTCAGGATGGACCGGCGGCGTGTCGGCCAGGATGCCCAGCCAGCCGAAGGGATACACCCGCTCGAAGACCTTCAGCGACTCGGCCGGGATCGATTGCCGGGCGACACCGTGAAAACCGTCGCAACCGGCCACGTAATCACACTCCAGGCGATAGGCTTCGCCTTCATGTTCGAACGTCAGCCAGGGTTGATCAGTTTTGAGCCCGTGGGGTTGCACCTCACGCGCGTTATACAAGGTGACGCCACCGGTGGCGGCGCGTGCGGCCATCAGGTCGCGGGTCACTTCGGTCTGGCCGTAGACCATCACCGATTGACCGCCGGTGAGCGCCTTGAGGTCGATGTGAGTCAGTTGGCCATTAAGCGCCAGTTCGAAGCCATCATGGACCAGGCCTTCCGCGTCCATGCGCTGGCTGACGCCGGCCTCGCGCAACAGGTCGACCATGCCTTGCTCCAACACCCCGGCACGGATGCGCCCCAGCACGTAATCGGCGCTCTGGCGCTCTAGAATCAGGGTTTGGATACCGGCCTGCTGCAACAGTTGGCCGAGCAACAGTCCCGAAGGACCGGCGCCGATGATGGCGACTTGAGTTTTCAGCGTTTTCATTATTTTTATGGCCCGAAAAATTCACCCGAACGGATAAGGTGAAAGAGTTGTCATTGGTCTTGTTGCTGACATTTTTCACTTGAGTGGGCGCTATAAGAAGGTGAAAACTGCGCCAAAGCCTGCGCTTTTTGCCAATCGGGGCGATTACCGAACCACTTGCCTGAGTATCGGATTGAAACTATGACCAAAACTGCCAGTTCCGCGATTCCGGTGTTCAAGCTGTACGGGGAAAACCAGCAATGGCCGACGCCGGATTTGTTGCACTGCGAAACGATTTCCCGACGCAGCCGGGACTACCAGTGGGAAATCCAGCCCCACCGGCACGCGGATCTGTGCCAGCTGTTGTACGTCCACCAAGGCCAGGCACAACTGGAAATCGAAGGCCAGCGCACCACCCTCAACGAAGCGACCTTGCAGGTGCTGCCGCCGCTGTGTGTGCACGGATTCCGGTTTGCGGAAGATGTCGAAGGCTACGTGCTGACCCTGGCGGCACCGCTGGTCAGCCACCTGCAAGCGCAGCTGGGCGCAACGGTGGACGGCCTGCAGGTGCTGGGCAGTTACCCGGCAGGCAAGGACAGCGACTATCTCAACAACCTGTTCGCCCGCCTGCAGGACGAATACGCCGATGAGCAGCCGGCCCGGGACATGCTGATGCACGCCCTGGTCAGCGTGCTGCTGGTGTGGATCAGCCGCCAGGCCATCCAGCGCCGCCACCCGCGGGCACCGCGTGGGCGCGAGTATTTCCGGCGCTTTACCCAATTGGTCGAACAGCAGTATCGCGAACACCCGAAGATTGAAGACCTGGCCCACAAGCTGGGTATCTCGGTCTCACACCTGAACGGCACATGTCGGGAATTGGGTGGGCAACCCGCGCTACAGATCATGCACGACCGCCAATTGCTGGAAGCCAAGCGCCTGCTGACCTACACCAGCATGACCATCAATGAAATGTCGGAGGTATTGGGCTTTTCCGACCCGACCAACTTCTCGCGGCTATTTCGCCGCCGGGTCGGGTTTTCGCCCAAGGCATTTCGCGAACGACTCAAGGCCGAAACACCCGAGGATTAAACGCGGGATCGTCCTTGGTTGGCCATTAGCGCAACGCGCTGAAACTGCCGGTGCGCGGAATGCATTGATCCTGATGGCAGCTGATCGCAAAGCTCGGCTGCATGCGGGTCTGCTCGACACGATAGGCGGCGGTGCCGTACAGCGCGCTGACCAAGGCGCAAAGGATGAAAATTTTCAGGTACTTTCTGGTTTTGACGGTCATGGCACAGACCTCTGAAGGACCTACTCGGTGCTGTTTAAAGCATAGGTCAGCCAGGGCGAGTTGCCATTATTGGACGCCATTCAACATCTGTATGTCGGGTCACAGGCCCCGGTCCCACTCCGGCGTTTCCGGAAACCTCAGCACCAGGAAATCCAGGAGGCTACGCAGCGCCGACGGCATGTGTTTGCGCGACGCGTACACCGCGTAGATGTTCATCTGCCGCGGTTCGGCCGCGGGCAACAGGCGCACCAGTTCGCCACGGCGGATGTGCTCGCCGGCCTGATAACTGGGCAACATCGCCACCCCCGCCCCGGCGAGCGTCACGCGTAACAGCGTGCTGGCTTCGTTGGCGGTGATATTGCCGTGGACCGGCACCGAAACATGTTCGCCGCCTTCCTCGAAATGCCACAGGCTTTTGCCGAAGTACGAGTGGGTCAGGCAGTTGTGCCGCGCCAGGTCTTCGACCTTTTGCGGCGCCGGATGCTCAAGCAGGTAGGCCGGGGTCGCGCACACCACCGAGCGACAGACCGTCAGGCGCCGCGCGATCAGGTTGGGGTCCAGGTCGTTGCTGGTGCGGATGGCCAGGTCGATGCGCTCATCCACCAGGTTGACCGTGCGATCGAGCATCTGCAGGTCGACCGTCACCAAGGGGTAGCGCCTGACGTATTCTGCGATGGCCTCGGCCAACTGCGCCTGGCCGAACGAGGTGCTGACACTCAGGCGCAGCAGGCCACGGGGCGCGTCATCCGGTTCGCTGACGGCGGCCTGCATGTCGCCGCACAGTTCCAGCAATTGCCGGCAACGTGGCAGGGTTTCCCCGCCGGCAGCCGTCAGGCTGAGTTTGCGCGTGGTGCGATGCAGCAAGCGCGCGCCGACCCAGTCTTCCAGCTCGGCCAGGTAGCGTGAGACCACCGGGCGCGACAGGTCCAGATGGTCGGCGGCGGCGGACTGGCTGCCCAGATCCACCACCGTCACAAACACGCGCATTGCTTGAAGACGATCCATGATCTGCCCGATTTTAGAAACAAACTATGTCCCAGCATCGCATTTTTTGTTGTGTTTGGTGCAACTAAGCTCTGTGCATCCTTTACCGATTGCCGGAGTTGCCCGATGTTGTCCACCCTCAAGCGCCTGACCCTGGCGACCGCCGCCCTGGCCTTCGCCGCCCAGGCGGCCGCCGCCGAGCTGACCCTCGACGTGTACAACCCCGGCGAGGCCGCGATCTTCCCGGTCAGTTCGGTACTGGTCAGCGGCGCGAAAGACGCGATCCTGGTCGACGCGCAGTTCGGCAAAAGCCAGGCCGAACACCTGGTGCAGAAGATCCGCGCCAGCGGCAAACACCTGACGACCATCTACATCAGCCACGGCGACCCGGACTACTACTTCGGCCTCGACACCCTGACCGCCGCATTCCCCGACGCCAAGGTGCTGGCCCCGCAAGCGGTGGTCGACCACATCAACGCCACCGTCGCCGGCAAACTGGCGTTCTGGGGCCCGAAAATGGGCGCCGACAAGCCAGGCAAAACCATCGTGCCGCAGGTGCTCGACGGCCACCGCCTGACGCTTGAAGGGCAATCGCTGGAAGTGATCGGCCTCGACGGCCCGCAGCCGGATCGCAGCTTTGTATGGGTACCGTCGATCAAGGCCGTGGTCGGCGGTGTGGTCGTCGCCGACAACATCCACCTGTGGATGGCCGATACTCAGAGCGCGCAGTCCCATAAAGACTGGCTGGCCACCCTACAACGCATCGCCGAACTGCAGCCGCGCACGGTGGTTCCGGGGCATTTCCTCGGCAGCCCGTCGCTGCAATCCGTGGCCTTTACCGCCGACTACATCCAGGCCTTTGACGAAGAAGCCGCCAAGGCCAAGGACTCCGCCGCCCTGATCGCGGCGATGAAAAAGCGTTACCCGACCCTCGCCGACGAAAGTTCGCTGGAACTGAGCGCCAAAGTCGCCAAGGGCGAAATGAAGTGGTGAAGCGTTTCAAACCTTAACCGTACTGGAGAATGTCATGAGCAAGATCGCAATCATTGGGGCCACCGGCCGCGCCGGTAGCCAACTGCTGGAAGAAGCGCTGCGACGCGGGCACAGCGTCACCGCCATCGCGCGCAACACTGACAAGCTCGCCGTGCGTCCTGGCGTCAGCGTCAAACAGGTCGACGCGCTGGATGCCGAGGCCTTGCAACAGGCCATCAGCGGCAGCGATGTGGTGATCAGCGCGGCGCATTTCGCCACCCTGCCCGCCAGCGCGGTGATCGGCCCGGTGAAAAAAGCCGGGGTCAAACGCCTGCTGGTGGTGGGCGGCGCGGGTTCGTTGCTGCTGCCGGGCGGCACTCGGGTGATCGACAGCGAGGGTTTCCCAGAGGCGTACAAGGCTGAAGCCAGTGCCGGCGCGACGTTCCTCGAGGCGTTGCGTCAGGAGCAGGAACTGGATTGGACCTTCCTGTCGCCATCGGCCGAATTCGTTGAAACCGAGCGCACCGGCACCTTCCGCCTGGGCCAGGATGATTTGCTGGTGAGCCGCGAAGGCCGCAGCTGGATCAGCTTCGCCGACTTCGCCATCGCGATGATCGATGAAGTGGAAACACCGAAGCATTCGCGCCAGCGTTTCACCGTCGGTTACTGAGCCGACACGATCCACCTGTGGGAGCTGGCTTGCCGGTTCCCACAGGTGGATCTTCAGCGTTACGCCTGTTGCGCCTGGTTGACCAACCACTCCATCAACGCTTCAAGCCCGGCGGACGGCTTTGTCCCCGGCGGATACACCAGGTAATAGCCCATCCCCGTCGGCACCCGCAATTCAAACGGCATCACCAAGCGCCCCGCGCTCACATCCTCGCCAATCAGCGCGCTGTCGCCAATCGCCACGCCTGAACCCTGGGACGCCACTGTCATGGCCAGATCCAGCGTCTCGAAATGATGGCCCTGGCTCACATTGCTCAAGCGCGTCTTCGCCGCGTTCAGCCATAACGCCCAGTCCCGCTCGTCCCGCGTGGGGTGCAGCAGCACCTGTTGCTGCAGGTCCGCTGGCGTATTCAACGCGCCCAGCAAGGCCGGCGCGCACACCGGGGTGAGGTGTTCGTCGAACAGATGCCGAGCCTCGGCCGACTGTTCGGCGCTGGGCGCATAGATCACCGCGGCATCGAATTGCTCGCGACGAAAGTCCACGGTGTAGGCCACGGTCGTGGTCAGCTCCACCGGCACATCCGGGCGCTCCCGCTGCCATTGCATCAAGCGCGGCAGCAGCCAGCGCATCACGCAGGTGGAAGCCTTGAGCTGCAAGGTGTCGCGGCGGCGGCCGATCTGCTCCAGCGCGTCACCGATCAGGCCGAAGACCTGCTGCACCCGCAGCGACCACTCGCGGCCTTCTTCGGTCAGGCTCAGGCCCCGCGCCTGGCGCTGGAACAAGGCATAGCCCAAATGGCTTTCCAGCCCGGCGATCTGCCGGCTCACCGCGCCTTGGGTGATGTGCAACTGCGCGGCAGCGTGGGTGAAGTTGCAGCACTGGGCGGTGACCCAAAACGTGTGCAGCGCGGGCAGCGGCGGGAGGCGTTTCATAGGGCAAGCAGCCATGACGTGAGGACATGGCTAGTATGACTTTTTATCGATTGTTGCCGCTACCGGCCAGCCGGTCCAATACCGCCTCACCTCAACCTGAGAGCGACATGTATGGCGACCTGCGGCGAAGTATTGGTCAAGCTCCTGGAAAGCTACGGCGTGGACCAGGTGTTTGGTATTCCTGGCGTCCACACCGTGGAGTTGTATCGCGGCCTGGCGCGCTCGAACATCCGCCACGTCACCCCGCGCCACGAACAGGGCGCGGGTTTTATGGCCGATGGCTATGCGCGCACCAGCGGCAAGCCCGGCGTGTGTTTGATCATCACCGGCCCCGGCATGACCAACATCACCACGGCCATGGGCCAGGCCTATGCCGACTCGATCCCGATGCTGGTGATCTCCAGCGTGCAGGCGCGCAGCCAGCTGGGCGGCGGGCGCGGCAAGTTGCATGAGCTGCCGAACCAAAGCGCGCTGGTCGCCGGCGTGGCGGCGTTCTCCCACACCGTGATGTCGGCAGCAGAATTGCCCGGCGTGCTGGCGCGGGCGTTTGCGCTGTTCCAGGCAGGACGCCCGCGCCCGGTACACATCGAAATCCCGCTGGATGTGCTGGTGGAAAACGCCGATGCGTTGCTCGGCACCTCCCCCATCAGCGTGGCGCGTGCCGGTGCGGCGCCAGTGGCGGTCGCACAGATGAGCCAACGGCTCGCCGCCGCCCAACGCCCGCTGATCCTGGCCGGCGGCGGCGCCATCGAGGCCGCCGCGGCGTTGACCCGCCTGGCCGAAACCCTCGGCGCCCCCGTGGCGCTGACCATCAACGCCAAAGGCCTGCTGCCCGCGGCCCACCCGCTGCTGATCGGCTCGACCCAGTCCCTGCTCGCCACCCGCGCCCTGGTCGCCGAAGCCGATGTGGTGCTGGCGATCGGCACGGAGCTGGCGGAGACCGACTACGACGTGACCTTCGCCGGCGGTTTCGAGATTCCCGGCGCACTGCTGCGCATCGATATCGACCCCGACCAGACCGTGCGCAATTACCCGCCCGAGCTGGCCTTGGTGGCCGACGCGCAGATCGCCGCCGACGCCTTGCTCGCCGAACTCCAGCGCCAGCCGCTGGCGCCTCGCCACAGTGCCTGGGGCGCCCAGCGCGTCGCCCGCCTGTGGGCCGAATTGACGCCGACCTGGGACGCCGCCACCCGCGCGCAAACCCGCATGCTCCACACCGTGCTGGAGGAACTGCCCGGCGCGGTGCTGGTGGGCGACTCCACACAGCCGGTGTACAGCGGCAACCTGACCCTGAACCTTGACCACCCGCGCCGCTGGTTCAACGCGTCCACCGGCTACGGCACCCTGGGTTATGCCCTGCCCGCGGCCATCGGTGCCTGGTTGGGGCGTGGCGATGGCCAGCCGGTGGTGTGCCTGATCGGCGACGGCGGGCTGCAATTCACCCTGCCGGAACTGGCCAGCGCCGTGGAGGCGCGCACGCCGATCATCGTGCTGCTGTGGAATAACCAGGGCTACGAGGAGATCAAGAAGTACATGGTCAACCGGGCCATCGAACCGGTCGGCGTCGACATTTACACGCCGGACTTCATCGGCGTGGCCACGGCCCTCGGTTGCGCCGCCGAACGCATCCAGGGCCTGGACGCACTGCGCGTGGCCTTGCGTGCCGCCGCGGATCGCCAGGGGCCGACGCTGATTGAAATCGACCAGGAACGTTGGATGCAGGAGGTAGCGGTATGAGTGCGGTCGTAAACGGTGTGTATATCAACGGTGCGTGGCGTGCGGGCCATGACGTGTTGGACGTGATCAACCCGGCCACCGAGGAAATACTCGCCCAGGTCAGCGTCGGCGATGCCCGCGCCGTGACCCAGGCGGTCGACGCCGCCAGTGCGGCGTGTGTCGGCTGGTCGCAGAGCACCGGCCGCGAGCGCGGCGCCCTGCTGCGCAAAGTGGCTCAAGGCGTGAGCGAGCAGCGTGAGCCGTTGATGCGTGTACAGTCGCGCAACAGCGGCAAACCGTTGTTCGAAGCGGGAATCGATGTGGACGACGTCATCGCCACCTTCGAGTAGTACGCCGGTCTCGCCGAGGCGCTGGACGCCGAGCAAGACCGCGCGGTGGCGCTGCCCACTGATGCCTTCAGCGCCCGCCTGCGCCGCGAACCCTGCGGCGTGGTGGGGCTGATCGTGCCGTGGAATTTCCCCATGGTCACCACCGCCTGGAAACTCGCCCCGGCGCTGGCCGCCGGCTGTTGCGTGGTGCTCAAACCGTCGGAAGTGACGCCGCTGGCGGAGTTGCAACTGGCGCAGATCATCACCGCGGCCGGCTTCCCGGCGGGGGTGTTCAACCTGGTCTGCGGCACCGGCTTGGCCGTGGGCGCCCCGCTGGCGGCGGACCCTCGCGTGGCGAAGATTTCCTTCACCGGCAGCAATGCGGTGGGCGTGCAGGTGATGCAACGCGCCGCCGAAACCGTCAAGGGCGTGAGCCTGGAACTGGGGGGCAAATCCTCGCTGCTGGTGCTGGAAGATGCCGACCTCGACCTGGCGCTTGAGCTGGCCTGTGGAGGTGGCTTTTTCAACGCCGGGCAGATGTGTTCAGCGACCAGTCGTGTGCTGGTGGCGGACAGTCTCGCGGATGAATTCCTACAGCGTTTAACTGCGCGGGCTGAAGGGATTCGCGTCGCCGACCCATTTGCCGACGACGTGGAAATGGGCGCGTTGATCAACCGCGCCCAGTACCAACGGGTGTTGGCGCATATCCAGCGCGGCGTGCAGGACGGTGCCCGCTTGCTGTGCGGCGGTGAGCGCCCGGCGCACTTGGCGAAGGGTTATTTCATTCGCCCCACGCTGTTCACCGACGTGCCGCTGGACAGCGCGTTGTGGCGGCAAGAAATCTTCGGCCCGGTGCTGTGTGTACGACGCTTTACCACGGAGGCCGAGGCCATCGCCCTGGCCAACGACAGCGATTTCGGCCTGGTGGCCAGCGTGGTCAGCCGCAACGACGAAACCGCCGCACGCGTGGCCAATGCCTTGCAGGCCGGCATAGTGTGGATCAACGCGCCGCAGGTGATCTTCCCGCAAACGGCGTGGGGCGGTTACAAGCAGAGCAGCATCGGCCGCGAACTGGGCCCTTGGGGGCTGGCGGCGTTTCAGGAGATCAAGCATGTAATCCGGTCTAACTGACGACGCAGCCTCCCGATAGAATGTGGACCAATGTGCGGTATTTCAGTTAACTGCGTTTTTTAGATAGCCCCTGCGACTTTCTCATTTGCCCCACTCCCCCGCCCGTGGCCTGATTCGCCCTTGTTCACTCAAGGCAGGCCCATGGAAAACGTTCACGCAAAACCCACCACCGCCGTATGGCTGATGATCAGCGTCGTGCTGGTCGCGCTTAACCTGCGCCCGTCGATGGCGGCCGTAGGGCCGTTGTTAGCGTCGATTCGCGGCGAGGTGCCGTTGAGTTTCAGCAGCGCGGCGCTGCTGACCATGTTGCCGGTCATGGCCATGGGCCTGGCGATGTTTTTCGGCATGGGCCTGGCCAAGCGCTTCGGCGAACATCGCAGCATTGCGGTGTCGCTGCTGGTGATCGGCGTGGCGACGCTGTCGCGGTTGTTCCTCGATTCGGCGCTGGAGTTGATCGTCAGCGCCATCGCTGCGGGGGTCGGCATCGCGATGATCCAGGCGGTGATGCCGGCGCTGATCAAGTCGCGCTTCAGCGCTGACGTTTCATTGTTCATGGGCTTGTACGTCACGGCGATCATGGGCGGCGCGGCGCTGGCGGCGTCGTTCTCCCCGTTCGTGCTGGTGCAGACCGGTAGCTGGCGCATCGGCCTGGCGATCTGGGCGGGGCTGGCCGTGCTCGCCCTGGTGTGCTGGTCCGCCCAGCGTGCGGCGCTGCCGGTTCTGCCCCAGGCAGGTTCTGACAAGCAGGAAGGATTTTTCGGCAACGGCCGCGCCTGGTTGCTAGCGATCTTTTTTGGCCTCGGTACAGCCTCCTACACCTGCGTACTGGCGTGGCTGGCGCCGTACTACGTAGAACAAGGCTGGAGCGAACAGCATGCCGGTTTGCTCCTGGGTTTCCTCACCGCGATGGAAGTCATCTCGGGCCTGGTCACCCCCGCCCTCGCCAACCGCCGCCGGGATAAACGCGGAGTGTTGGCCGTGTTGCTGGTGCTGATCATCCTCGGGTTCTGCGGCCTGATCCTCGCGCCCCAACACCTGAGCCTGCTGTGGCCCTGCCTGCTCGGCCTGGGCATCGGCGGCCTGTTCCCGATGAGTTTGATCCTGTCCCTCGACCACCTCGACCACCCGCGCCGCGCCGGTAGCCTGACGGCGTTCGTGCAAGGCATCGGTTACCTGATTGCCGGCCTGTCGCCACTGATCGCCGGGATGATCCGCGATCAGTTGGGCAGTTTCGAATGGGCATGGTGGTCGCTGGCGGCGGTGATCGGGGTGATGCTGCTGATCGTCACGCGCTTCAATCCGAAGCATTACGCAGACCACATCCGCTGACGTCGTGTTGCAAACACTTTTTGTCCCACGCACAACACTGAAATACCCTACAGAGCTTTCTATTGGCACTCCCGTTCCGTTAAGCTTTTGCCCTTGTCGCGCGCTGCCACAGTGCCAAGGCTTACCGGATGGAATGGATGCTAAACAGTAACTTGCTCAGAAAGCTCGATATGCAGGATTTGATGGTGTTTATCGCCGTCTACGACCAGAGCAGCGTTACCGAGGTGTCAGAAACGCTGTTCGTCAGCCAGTCGACCGTGAGCTACAGCTTGAAGAAGCTGCGCACCAGCTTCGAGGATGAGCTGTTCATCAACACGCGGGCGGGTATGCGTCCGA
Organism: Pseudomonas sp. Pse79; assembly: GCF_024519615.1. Classification (NCBI taxonomy): domain Bacteria; kingdom Pseudomonadati; phylum Pseudomonadota; class Gammaproteobacteria; order Pseudomonadales; family Pseudomonadaceae; genus Pseudomonas; species Pseudomonas sp. Pse79. The sequence continues at coordinate 79,066 of NZ_JALJRR010000018.1, read as the reverse complement.
CGTACAAGGCCAGCACCATGTACGGCCATGTGCAGAAAATCCTCGAAAGCATCAACCTGTGCCACGCCGGTGGCCAAGCTTTTGACCCCACCCAGAAAGCCGTGACCTTCAACGTGTGCGCCCCGGAGTATTTCGAGCAACTGATCCTGCCGCGCCTGTTGAAACACTTCGACCGCGCGAACCTGCCGGTGATCGTCAATGTGCGCAAGCTGGAAACCGAGATCCCTGCCGACGACCTGCGCGAAGGCCGCCTCGACCTGGTGATTTGCTTTGGCCCGCACTTTCACCGCGCGCATAAAGACTTCAAGACCCAGATGTTGCTGGAAGATGATCTGGTGTGTGTCTTCGACAAGCGTGCGGCGCCCCGCGAGGCGGCGTTCAGCCTGCAGTCGTTCGTCGAGCGGCGCCACGTGTTTCCCACGCCGTGGACCTCCGACACCAACATGGTCGACGGCTGGCTGGCGCGTCAGGCCCACAAGCGCCAGGTGGTCGCACGGGCCAACAGCTATGGCGCGGCGTTGAAGATGATCACCGGCACCGACTTCATCGTGACCCTGCCCCGCCGCGTCCACAAACTGCTGGCCCCGGCGTCGGTGTTCGGCCACTGCGAGGCGCCCCACGGGTTGCCGGGGTTCACCCTGGATATGCAGTGGAACGAAACCAGTGAACAGGACAGCGCCAATACCTGGTTCAGGGAGCAGGTGGTCAAAGTCTGCGCTGAACAGGGATTACTCTGACCTTACGCATCGACGGTTGTGGTGGAAGGAAGCGCTTAGCCGATCGCGACCTTACTGTAGGAATCGCGATCGATATCCAGCAATTCGACACTCAGTTGCACCTGCACACCTTCCGGCCATGGCCCAAGTTCCTGCACCACGGCCAGCAGGCTTTCTGACAGCTGCTTCTTGACCTGCGCCGAGCGTCCACTGAGCAACGCCAGGCGCACGGCGACAAAACCCCGCGGGTTCATGCCGGTACCCACGCGAAAACTCTCGACCTTGAGTGAACGGCTCTTGATATCCAGCTCGGCGCCAAACTGACCGGAGGCCACCAATGCATGGTTCAGACGCAACAGGGCCTTGTCGGTGTCCAGTTGCGTCAGGTTGGCGGTGTATTCCAGGTGCAGGTGTGGCATGGGAGTCTCCGAAGTATCGATAGGAAGATTCCTAGATATACCACGGATAAAAGCATCAGACCTTTTTCGCCAGCCCACGGTCGCTCATGAACGCCTCCAGCCGCGAACGCACCCAGCGCTCGGCCGGATCGGTGTCCACATGGCTGAGCCAGACCATGGACAGATCCAGGGTCGGCGTCTCGAATGGGTAGGGCTCACAAAACAGATTGCCCGACAGCGTCATGGCTTCGGCGGTGTAGTCCGGCAGGCTGGCGATCAGGTCGGTGCCGGCCAGCAGCGCCGGCAGCGCGCTGTATTGCGGCACCGACAGCACCACATGGCGCTTGCGCCCGATTTCCGCCAGCCACTCATCGGCAAACCCGGATACGTTGGCGGTGTGGGACACCAGCACATGGGGCCGCGCACAATATTCATCGAGGGTCAGCGGCCGGTCGGACGCGTCGGCGCGCAGCAAGCGCGGGTGGATATGGCGCAGCAACTTGCGCTTGGCATTCGCCGGCAGGCCACGGGTCTGGGTGATGCCGACGGTGATATCACCGGATGCCAGCAGATCGGGAATCCGCCAGTAATCCACATGCTGCACCACGAACACCACCATCGGCGCTTCCTGGCGCAAGGCGCGCAACAACGGCGGCAACAGGCCGAACTCGACGTCATCGGACAGGCCGATCCGGAAGGTCATGGTGCTGACGGACGGGTCGAAATCGTGGGTCAGGCTCAGGGCCGATGAAAGAGAGTCCAGGGCCGGCGACAGGTGCCGGATGATTTCCTCGGCCCGCGCGGTAGGTTCCATGCGGTGGCCGACGCGAATGAACAGCGGATCATTGAACAAGGTGCGTAACCGGTTGAGCGCCGAACTGATGGTCGGCTGGCCGAGAAACAACTTCTCCGCCACCCGCGTCACATTGCGCTCGAGCATCAGTGCCTCGAAGACCACCATCAGGTTGATGTCGGCCTTGCGTAATTCATTGCGATTCATCGGCACCTGCCCTTTCCCCACGACAAGCCGCAGTTTAGAAAGCCCGAGGGGCTGCGTCTATGCGCGCACTGTTCATTGGGCGGCTTTACGACTATATATTCAGCTCTTCACGGTCGCAGGAACACTATCGTGCTGGTTATTCTCGCCGCGGCCTTCCTCCTGGCCGGGTTCTGCATCTGGGTCATCCAGTTTATCGCGCACCCCACCGCCCGCACGTTGTTGCGGGTATTCGTCGGCTTGTGCCTGGCGGCGGTGGTGGCGTACCTGGTATTGGCGTCGGGTTATCCTATTTCGTTGCTGGTCTCATAACGACCCGAGGGGCCGGCGCCTGTTCCTGGCCCTGGCGCAAACGCAGCGCGGCCAACGCCGCGACCACCAGCACCACGGCAATCACCTTCAGGCCATTCATCGCGTTGCCGGTACTCATCTCAATCATGCCCATCACCGACGGCCCGACAAACCCGCCCAACAGCCCGCAGGCATTGACGAAACCCAGCCCGCCCGCCAAGGCGACGCCCTTGAGACGCGAGGCCGGGTAGAGGAACACAATCGACTGCACCACAAAAAACATCACTGCCGACAGACAAAAGCCCAGCAGGCTGAACACCGGCCCCGACACCGACGCGATGCCCAACCCCAGCGCCATGGTCAGCAACCCGCTGATCAACAGGCGCCGCGCGCGGGTGGGTGTGGTCGCAAAACGCGGCAGCCACACTGCGCCCAAGGCGGCGGCGATCCAGGGCAGCGAGGTCAGCAACCCCACGCTCATGGTGCTCAATTCACCGTATTTGCTGATGATGCTCGGCAGGAAAAAGATCACCGTGTAGACCGTGATCTGATGGCAAAAATACACAAAGATCGCCAGCAGGATCTGCGGGGTCAGCCAGTTTTTCAACGCGTGGCCGCCCTCCCCGGCGCCTTCCTCGGTTTCCTGGGCAATGCGCTGTTCGATACCCTGCGCTTCCGCCGCCGTCAGCCACGGCGCCTGGCTCGGGCGGTCCGGCAACTTGCGCCACACCACCCAGGCGAACGCCACCGCCGGCAAGCCTTCGAGCAGGAACATCCACTGCCAGCCATGCCAGCCGAGCAGCCCGTCCAGGCGCATCAACGCTGCGCCCACCGGGCCACCGATGATGTTGGCAAAGCACACGCCGAGCAGGAAATAGCCGGTGGCCCGTGCGCGTTGTTCGCGGTTGAACCAGTAGGTCAGATAGAGCATGACCCCGGGAAACAGGCCCGCTTCGGCGATGCCCAGCAGCAGGCGCAATACGTAGAACGAGGTCTCGCCCTGCACAAACGCCATGGCCGCCGAGATCAGGCCCCAGGTCACCATGATCCGCGCGATCCAGAAGCGCGCGCCGACTTTGTGCATGATCAGGTTGCTGGGGATTTCCGACAGTGCATACGTGAGGAAGAACAAGCCCGCGCCCAGCCCGTAGGCCGCGGCGGAGATGCCCAGGTCGACGTCCAGGTGGTGCTTGGCCAGGGCGATGTTGGTGCGGTCCAGAAAGCTCAGGATGTAGGCGATGATCAACAAGGGCATCAACTTGGCGAACATCAATTTGTTCAGCACCTGCGGTTCGCGGGCCTGGGTGGCGGTAGTCATCGGGCAGTTCCTCCTGGCGCCCCGCCAGCGCGGCTGGGGGGCGCATCAATGTTGTTCTAGGGTTCGAGTTGCACAACCAACGCCTGCGGGCGATGGGAAAACACTTGCAGCAGCGCGCCGCCCAGGGCGCAGCCGGCCATCACGAAAAAGCACACGGTGTAGCCATGCAGCGTGGTCCAGCCGCCGCCCATCGCGATCAGGCTGCCCATCAACACCGGCGCCAGGCCGCCGCCGATGAACATCGCGGTGGTGATGATGCCGTTGGCCGTGGAGGTGGCCGACGGCTCGGCCGAGTCGCAGGCCACCGCGTAGTAGATCGGCCAGACCGCATTGGCGACCAGGCCGAACAGCAACTGCACGACGATGATCAGGGTCAGGGTGCTGGCGAAGTAGAACGCGCCGACACTGGCGGCCATCCACAGCCCGCAGATGATCAGGGTGGTACGGCGGCCGATGATGTCCGACAACGACGGCCACACCAGTTGCCCGAGAATCCCGGTCAGGGTGAACACCACGCTCATCCCCGCCGACTGCGCCAGCGACAGCCCGACGATGTTGTAGAGGTAGGCCGGCAACACGATATTCACGCCCATGTACACCACCTGCGTGAGCAGGGTGTTCCCCGCCGTCAGCGCGATATTGCGGTTGCGCAGGGTGGCGACAAAGGTGCGCCAGGCGTCGCCCTTGATCTGGCTGGCCGGGGCATTGTCCGGTGGCGTCATGCCTTTGGCGGCGATGTCGACGTACAGCGCGGTGATGCGTTCGGCCGTGGAATACCGCGCCCAGAAGATCATCAGCGGCAAGGCCATCACGAAGGCGAAGAAGAACACGTAGCGCCAGTTGTCCTCGCCGAAGGTGCTGATCACAAAGCTGGCGACGATGCCGCTGAGCATCGCGCCGATCGGGTAACCGGTGTGGTGCGCGCCAAGGGCAAAACCGCGGCGTTCCACCGGCCACCATTCGGCGGTGTTGCTCACGCCCACCGGTTCGCCCCAGCCCGCGCCGAGGTTGACCCCAACACGCAGGGCGATAAACGTCGCGAGGTTACCGCTCAACGCCTTGAACCCGGACAGAAACGAGATCGCCGTGTAGCCCAGCACCAACGGCACCTGGAACCGCGCGCGCTTCCAGCCACCGCCGTAGCGGTCGCTCCACATCGAACCCGGGATATCCAACAGGGCCAGGGCGAGCATGATCACCGTGGCCACGGTGCCCCACTGATCGGCGGACAAATCGAAATGCTTGGAGATGGTCGGCCCCAGGCGCAATACGATCTCACGGTCGTAGGCGTTGAGAATCCAGATCATCCAGCAAACCAGCAGCGACACCCAGGAATGCCGGTGAATGCTGCGCAGCGACGCTTTTTTTAAAGTTGCCATGGGCCTCTCCAGGCGCGCGAGGGCGCGCACTGACACAAGGTTGCGAAGGAATGTTGCTGATCGAACACACGCGCTAGCTGGCGAACCGTCGCTCGGCTATTCCTTGCACGCCCAACCCGGTAATGGCGAACAGCGCGCCGCGCTGCTGGCCGTCGTGCGGAAAACGCGGCAGCGGCGGCTTGGCCATGGAGGTCACAAACAGGGTGTCGAGGTTCGGCCCGCCGAAGGTCAGGCTGGTGACCTTCTTCACCGGCATTTGGATGATCCGGTCGACGTGGCCATCGGGGGTGTAGCGCACCAGCTTCCCGGCATAGACCAGGGCCTGCCACAGGCAACCTTCGGCGTCCACGGTGCAACCGTCCGCGGCGCCGCCACCCGAGGTGTCGACCTTGGCGAAGGTGCGCCGGTTGCTGACATTGCCGCTGGCGAGGTCGTAGTCATAGGCCCAGATCTCGCCCGACCAGGTGTCGCAAAAGTACAAGGTGTCCCCGGACGGGCTCCAGCACGGGCCATTGGAGACGATGATGCCTTCGTCCAGGGTGTGCAGGCGCAGGTCCGGGTCCAGGCGGTAGAGTCTGGCGCTGGCGCGGTCTTCCTGGGTGTCCATGGAACCGAAGACAAAGCGGCCCTGGCGGTCGACCTTGCCGTCGTTGAGACGGTTGTTCGGCAGGTGCGGTTCAGGGTCTTCGATCAGCGCCAGTTCGCCATTGGCCAGGTCCAGAGTGTGTACGCCATTCTGCAGGGCGACGATGGCCGCCGCGCCGTTGTGGCGCAGGGCCATGGAGCCGATTTTCTGGCCCACGTCCCAGGCACGCAGTTCGCGGCCGTCGTCGGTGCAACGCAGGATGCGGCCGTCGGCGCTGTCGATCCAATACAGCCGCTGTTGTTCGACGTCCCACACCGGGCCTTCGCCCAGGGTGGTCTTGACGTCCACAAGCACTTCGATACGCATGGTGTGATCCCCTTATTGTTGTTGTGCGGGATTCGGGCCGCGCCAGCACGCGGCCGTGTCGTCGGTTAGAAATTGACCTGGTCGCGCCCCTTGAGCCCGAGGATGTCCCGCGCTTCATCCGGCGTGGCGACGCGATGGCCGAGGGCTTCGATCACGCTGCGAATGCGCCGTACCTGATCGGCGTTCGAAGCGGCCAATTTGCCCGGCCCGTCCCACAACGAATCTTCCAGGCCGACCCGGGCATGGCTGCCCATGGACAGGCCCATGGTCGCCAGCGGAATTTGCCCACGCCCGGCACCGAGGATCGACCACACATAATCGTCGCCAAACAGGCGATCGGCGGTACGACGCATGTGTGCCAGGTCTTCCGGGTGCCCGCCGATGCCGCCGCGCAGGCCGAACACCGATTGGATGAACAGCGGCGGCTTGAGCAGGCCACGTTCCAGGAAGTGCGCGGCGGTGTAGAGGTGGCCGATGTCGTAGCACTCGATCTCAAAACGGGTGCGGTTCTCGGCGCAGGAATTGAGGATGTGGGCAATGTCGCGGAAGGTGTTGCGAAAGATCCGGTCGTCACTCTCTTCCAGGTATGGACGCTCCCAGTCGTGCTTGAACTCGGTAAAGCGGTTGAGCATTTCGTACAGGCCGAAGTTCATCGAGCCCATGTTCAGCGAGGCCAATTCCGGCTTGAACTGCATCACCGGCTGTAGGCGTTCTTCCACGCCCATGGTCGGCGCGCCGCCGGTGGTGATGTTGATCACCACGTCGCTGGCGGCCTTGATCTGCGGCAGGAATTCAGCAAACAACGCCGGGTCCTGGCTGGGGCGGCCGTCGTTGGGGTCACGGGCATGCAGGTGAACAATCGCCGCGCCGGCTTCGGCGGCGCCGATGGCGGCGGCGGCAATTTCCTCGGCAGTGATGGGCAAATGCGGCGACATCGACGGCGTATGGATGGCACCGGTCACGGCACAGGTAATGATCACAGGACGTTTTTTGGACATGACGATTCTCCGACTTTTATTCTTATGAAAAAAATCCTGGGTACAACTCGAGGTTCTTCCTTGGCGACTGGCGCCGCGTCCTACAGGTACTCGACGTTACCGTCGACACTGATCGCCTGGCCGGTCACGTTGCGGGCGGCGGGCGAACAGAGGAACAGCGCCATGGCCGCGACGTCTTCGGCGGTGACCATGCGCTTGAGGGAAATTTTGTTGAGGTATTCCTGGCGCATCTCGGGTTCGGGTACGCCGACCTGCTCGGCACGGGCGCGAATCACCGCGTCCATGCGCGGGCCTTCGACGATGCCGGGCAGCAAGGCATTGACGCGGATGTCACTCTCGCCCAACTCCGAGGCCAGGGATTTCATCAGGCCGACAATCGCCCACTTCGTCGCCGCATACGGCGTGCGCCACGCGTAGCCCAGACGCCCGGCCACCGAGGCGATATGCAACAGATGGCCGTGGGACGATTGCTTGAGCATCGGCACCGCATGGTGGGCAAAACGGTATTGCGCAGTCAGGTTGATGTTGATGGTGGCTTGCCATTCGGCGTCGCTGATCGCGTCGATACCGCCAGTGGGGCCGGCGATGCCAGCGTTGTTGACCAGCACGTCGAGGCCGCCGAAATGCTCGCGCTGCACCTCGAACACCGCCGCGATCTGCGCGGCATCACTGACATCGGCGCGGGTGGCGACGCTGCCTGGGTATTTGTCGCGAAACGCCGCCAGGGCCGGTTCGCTGACATCACACACATGCACCTGGGCACCGGCTTCAAGGTACGCCGCAGCCAACACTTCACCGATGCCGGCAGCCCCGCCGGAAATCAATACACGTAACCCAGGATAGGGCTGTAGCCGCTGTAGGACACTCATGCACGTTTACCTCCTGAAGCAGACGACCGCGAACGGTCGTTCTTGACGAGCAGGCGCGCCAGGGAATCGGCGGCCTGCATGATGTCATCGGTCACCGCCGCCCGTGCGCCAGCGCCGTCGCGGGCGGCCAGGGCTTCGACGATGCGCGTATGCGCCTCCATCGAGCGTTGCAGGTGAGCTTTATCGGGGGCGACCAGGGCAAAGCACGGCCCCATGTGCAGCCAGAAATTCTCCACGGCGGCCATGGTCAGTTCGGCCTGGGCCACTGCGTAAATCCGGCGGTGGAAGGCGAAGTTGGTCCACAGGTAGCGCGACACATCGACTTCGTCGGCGGCGTGCTGCATTTGCTGGCACAGGTCGGTGATTTCGTCGAGGTCGGTTTTTTTCAGGAGCAATACCGCCTTCTCGGCCAGCAAGCCTTCCAGAGCAACCCGCGCATCGCGGATTTCGCGCAGGCGCTCGACCGTCATCATGCGGACCCGCAGACGCGAGGTTTCGGTGACTTCAAAGGCGTTTTCGGCGCTGAGGCGTTGCAGGGCTTCGCGCACCGGCATCGGGCTGGAGCCGAGCGCTTCGGCCAGGCCACGGATGGTGAGTTTCTGGCCAGGCTGGAAACGGCCACTCATCAACGCTTCGCGGATCTGGCGGTAGACCTGGTCTTGCAAGGTATCGCGGGACACCTGGCGCAGGGTGGGCAGGAGGAGCGGACCATCTGTCATGAGGCAAACCTGTGTTGTGGTTCTTATGCCTCCAATATGTGATCACAAATCAAATATGTCAAATAGTTTGCCTATTCCCGAGAAACGCCCGTTGCACATGTGGGAGCGGGCATGCCCGCCCCCACCGATCACGCATCAGGGTTTCAGCGGAATTTCCCGATCCCGCTCCGAAAGCTCCGTGCCGTCGTCGGGATGCTTCCAGGTCTGCGGCTTTTCTTCCTCCAATTGCCGCCTGCGTCTCTCCTGCTCCCGTTCGTCCCGCTGTTTCTGTTCGTCAGTCATAGGCACCCCCGACCGTAAGAATTGGTTACGCCTGCAAGCATAGAACAAGGACGCCACCGTGGGCCTGCACTGACCACTGATAATCAAAACGCATCAATAGATCAAAAATATTCACTTATCATTTCTAAATGTGTCAGCCACTATCCTTGGCCTTAAGCGAAACAAGCACTTTAAAAAGAACGCTGGAGACACAAAAGCATGACTAGCCCTACCCGCCCCGACTCTGCCCGTTCGAAAATTGGTGCGGTTTTCCGCGTTACTTCGGGCAACTTCCTCGAACAGTTCGACTTCTTCCTGTTCGGCTTCTACGCCACCTACATCGCTGCCGCATTCTTCCCCGCCGCTAATGAGTTTGCGTCATTAATGATGACCTTTGCCGTGTTCGGCGCGGGCTTCCTGATGCGTCCGTTGGGTGCGGTCATCCTGGGTGCCTACATCGACGATGTGGGGCGGCGCAAAGGGTTGATCGTGACGCTGTCGATCATGGCCAGCGGTACGCTGCTGATCGTGCTGGTGCCGGGTTATCACACCATTGGCCTGTGGGCTCCGGCGCTGGTGTTGCTCGGCCGTCTGCTACAAGGCTTCTCGGCCGGTGCGGAACTGGGCGGGGTGTCGGTGTACCTCGCTGAAATGGCCACCCCCGGCCGCAAAGGTTTCTACACCAGCTGGCAGTCGGGCAGCCAACAGATCTCCATCGTGGTCGCCGCTGCGCTGGGCTATGGCCTGAACGTGTGGATGCAGCCGTCGGTCGTGGCCGACTGGGGCTGGCGCATTCCGTTCGCCGTCGGTTGCGTGATCATTCCGTTCATCTTTGTGCTGCGGCGCAACCTTGAGGAAACCGAAGAGTTCGCCAACCGCAAACATCGCCCGAGCATGCGTGAAGTGCTGGCGACCCTGGCGAAAAACTGGTCCGTGGTCATCGGCGGCATGTTGATGGTGGCCATGACCACCACCGCGTTCTACCTGATCACCGTGTATGCGCCGACCTTCGGCAAGACCGTGCTGCAACTGACCACGTCCGATGCGTTGCTGGTGACCCTGTTGGTGGCGATCTCGAACTTTGTCTGGCTGCCCATCGGCGGCAGCCTGAGCGACCGCTTCGGGCGCAAACCGGTGCTGGTCGCGATGACCGCGCTGACGGTGCTCACGGCTTATCCGGCGCTGTCCTACGTGGTAAACGCTGCGAGCTTTGCGCATATGCTGGAAACCCTGCTGTGGTTCTCCTTCCTGTACGGCATGTACAACGGCGCGATGATCCCGGCGCTGACCGAAATCATGCCGGTGGAAGTGCGCGTGGCGGGCTTCTCCCTGGCCTATAGCCTGGCGACTGCGGTCTTCGGCGGTTTCACTCCGGCGATCTCCACCTGGTTCATTCACATCACCGACGACAAAGCCTCGCCGGCCTACTGGTTGATGTTCGCCGCCCTGTGCGCCCTGTGCTCGACCCTCGCGCTGTATCACCGCGCCAATACCCGCGGGCAGGTCATGCAAGAGGCGGCGCAATGAAAGCGCTGTCGCAAACCCTGACGGCCCTGGCCCTCGGTGCCCTGGCACTGACGGCCCAGGCCGAACAACTCAAGGTGATGACCTCCGGTGGCTTCACCGCTGCCTACAAGCTGCTGGGCCCGCAATATGCCCAGCGCAGCGGCGACACCCTCGACACCGTCCTCGGCCCGTCCATGGGCAAGGCGCCGGAAGCGATTCCCAACCGCCTGGCCCGTGGCGAACACGCGGATGTGGTGATCATGGTCGGCTACGCCCTGGATGAGCTGATCAAACAGGGCAAGGTCGACAAAGCGTCCCGCGTGGAACTGGCGGATTCGCGGATCGGCCTGGTGGTGAAAGCCGGCGCGGCCAAACCGGCCATCGGCACCGATGCCGAACTCAAAGCGGTGTTGCTCAAGGCCAAGTCCGTGGCGTATTCGGACAGCGCCAGCGGCGTGTATGTCGAGAAGGAACTGTTCAAGAAACTCGGCATGCCGGCCAAGGGCACCATGATCGAACGCATCCCCGTGGCCGAACAGGTCGCCAAGGGTGACTACGAGGTGGGCTTGCAGCAGGTGGCGGAACTGTTACCGGTGCCGGGGGTGACTTACGTCGGCAAGATCCCTGAAGACGTGCAATCGGTGACGCGCTTCGCCGCGGGTATTCCGGTCAACGCCGAACACCCGGCGCAGGCCAGGGCGCTGCTGCACTACCTGGCCTCGCCCGAGGCGCAACCAGTGGTGCAATCCACCGGCCTGGACTCGGTGTCACGCTGACCGAAACGGCAGCTCCCGCACCAACCGCTCCAACTCCAGCGCCGCCGGCGGCAACGTCCGCCCGCGGCGCTTGATCAAGCCCACATTGCGCATCACCTGCGGTTCCACCAGCGGCACACTCAGCAGGATCGGGTGTTCAGTGCCCGGCATGGCAATCGACGGCACCATCGCCACACCCAGCCCCGCCTCGACCAAGCCGATCATGGTGGTCACGTGGTGCGTCTCGCAGATACTCGGCTTTTTCACCCGCACGCCGCGCAGGGCCTGGTCCAGCAGAAAACGGTTGCCCGAGGTTTTGTCCACCGTGATGTAGTCATGCTCGTAGGCCTCGGCCCAGCTCACGCTGGCGCGCTCGGCCAGCGGGTGATCGCGGCGGCAGGCCAGCACATAACGCTCCTGAAACAGCAACTCGAACTCCACCTCATCGGCCAGGCTGCCGCTGAAACTCACGCCGAAATCCGCCTCGCCGCTTTCCACCGCATTGCACACCTCGCCGGCACTGGCATCCAGCACCCGCAGGCGAATCTTGGGGTAGAGCTTGTGGAATGCCGAGATCACGTGAGGCATGAAGTAATACGCGGTGGACGGCACACACGCGATGGTCACATCGCCCATCCGCGTGGAGGCGACGTTGCTGATGCCCATCAGCGCGATGTCGAGGTCGTCGAGGATACGCTCGACCTGCGGCAGGAAGGCGCGCCCGACCATGGTCAGGCTGACGCGGCGCGTGGTGCGCTCGAACAGCTTCACGTCGAGGGCGGTTTCGAGCTTTTCGATGCGCCGGCTGAGCGCCGGCTGCGAGATCCGGATGGCATCGGCGGCGCCGCGAAAACTACCTTTGTCTACTACGGCGCGAAAGGCTTGGAGGTCGTTGAGGTCGAAGTTGATGATCACGGTAGGAAGCCAGTGGGAATCGGGATGGAGGGCATTATCGTATGGCAGGTGACGGGGCGCCATGTGCGTAAGGACCGGCGCCCGGATACGCCAGGTTGTCAGCATGAAACTGCGCAGTATGGCGCGTTTCGACGGCCTGCGAACCTGTCAGGAATGACAGTACCGCTGGTCTAGCGCAGTGTTGACGACGGGCTGGCGCGGGGCTTTTATTAAGCATGTCGCACTGCGTCGGTGCGCAGTAGGACATCAGGGTTTAGAGGATACGAACAATGAGCGACAGACAGAACGGCACGGTGAAGTGGTTCAACGATGAAAAAGGCTATGGGTTCATCACTCCGGATAGCGGGGCTGACCTGTTCGTACACTTCAGGGCGATTGAGGGCACTGGATTCAAATCATTGAAAGAAGGGCAGAAAGTCAGCTTCGAAACGGTAAAAGGGGAAAAAGGCATGCAGGCGGACAAAGTCCAATTGATCAGCTGATAAGCCTGCGACTCACCGCGTCACCCCGCCCACCCTGGGCCATGTATTGCACTGAAAATGGAGAACGGCCATGTCCAGAAAGACTCCACAGACTGCAATCTTCATCAGCAGCGAAACTGCCGCCCACGATGCACAGGACGTTTTCTTTCGCAGCAGCACCGCCCAGGGTGGTCGGGTGCTGCGCGAAGGGCAAACCGTCACCTACGAATTGGAACGGGGGCCGGGGGGCGAGTGGCAAGCGGTCAATATCAGGATCGTGGAAGAACCGACGCTGAATTAGCGCCATCCTGCGCGCCGCCACTCGCGGCGCACTTCACTACAGCTGAAAGCGTGCCACCGCCTCGTTCAGTGCGACCGCCAGTTGCGCCAGTTCCCGGCTCGCGCCGTTGATCTGCCCGGCGCCGGAAGACGATTGCGCCGACAAGTCGCGAATGTTGACGATGTTGCGATCGACTTCCTTGGCGACCTGGGCCTGCTCCTCGGCGGCGCTGGCGATGACCAGGTTGCGCTGGTGAATCTGATCGATGGAATCGGTGATCTGACTCAAGGCACCGCCGGCGCCTTCCGCCAACGCCAGGGTGTCGGTGGCGCGTGCGGTGCTCGACTGCATCGAGGTCAGTGCGTGGTCGGAACCCGCGCGCATGGCGCTGACCATCTGGTCGATTTCCAGGGTCGATTGCTGGGTGCGGTGCGCCAGGGCGCGCACTTCGTCGGCCACGACCGCAAAACCGCGTCCGGACTCCCCGGCCCGCGCCGCTTCGATGGCGGCATTGAGCGCCAGCAGGTTGGTCTGCTCGGCGATGGAGCGAATCACGTCGAGTACCTTGCCGATATCCCGCGATTGCTCGGCGAGGTGTTGCACCAGGGTCGAGGTCTCGCCGATGTTGCTGCTCAGGGCTTGAATCGCGCTGACCGTTTCGCCCACGCGATGCTGGCCTTCGCGCGCCGTTTCATTGGACACCCGCGTGGACTCGGAGGTGGACACCGCGTTGCGCGCCACCTCGTCAGCTGCGGAAGTCATCTCATTGACGGCAGTGGCGGCCAGCTCGATTTCCGCGGTCTGCTTTTGCAGGCTGCGGCTGCTTTGATCGGTGATGCCGTTCAGGTCGGTAGCGGACGACGCCAACTGCCCGGCCGACTGGCGAATCAGTTGCAAGGTGCCGCGCAGGCTGGCTTGCATACTCTGCAGCGCCACGAGCAGGCGGGTCACTTCGTCGTCGCCGGTCACTGCCACCGTTTCGGTCAGGTCGCCACGGGCGACGTTTTCCGCGGCCCGCACCGCATGGCTCAGCGGGCCGACGATGCTGCGTGTCAGCAGCCAGGCCAGCGCCACGGTACTCAAGGCGGCCAGGAGCACAAAGCCGAAGACCATCGTGCGCGAACGGCCATACTGCGCCTCGGCCGCCTGCCCCTGTTGGTTGATCTGCGCGTTGTAGTAGTCGGCCAATGCGTTGAGCTGGGCACCGGAGCCATCGACCACGGTTTTCATATCCACCAACAGCAACTTGTTGAGCTCAGCCCCCTGTTGCTGGTCGGCCAGCGCAAACGAGCGGGTCAGCCCTTGCTGGTATTGGCGCAACGAGACCTGGAACTGCTCATACAACGCGCGCACTTCGGCGCTGTCGATCACGGCCTCGAGGTCGGCCAGCTTTTTACTCAGGTCCTGGCTGCGCGTGTCCATCTGGCTGCGGTATTGCGGGATGCTTGCCGGGTTCGGGTCCAGCGCCATGCGCAAAGAGATGGTCCGAATGCGCAACATAATCTCGCGGATATCCGAGACCAGACGCATTTTAGGCACCAGCCCACGCTCGACCTGGACCGCACTTTCACGAATGCTGGCCATGTTCGAGAGCGCAAAAAAACCGAGTACGGCCACCAGCAAAGCAATCAGGGCAAAACCCAGACCCGCGCGACGGGCGATGGACAGGCTACGTAAGGACATTTTTCGAGGCTCTTTTATTAGTGATCAGATGTCATACAAGAGCATTTCGGCCGCCAGGATCAGGACTTTAGAGACGTCATCCATTTCCCCGCGTGCGCCTGCGACCAGTCATGCAGGATTACAGGGAGATTTGCGTATGCGGAAAAATCCCTGCACGGGAAAGAACCTGATCTCTCCATCTGAAACGAAAAAGCCTGCAGAACGCTCGGTTCAGCAGGCTTTTCGCTGCGGGCATCGGTTAACCGCCCTCAAGCGCACCCGCACGGGGTTGACGCTCGAACCGCGACTTCACACGCCTTGTCGATCCATCGACTACTGACAAGTCCCACCTTTGTGGTGCGACCCCGTGCCCCCGACCGGATGTGTCCCCTTCGGACACGCCGCGGCAAAAAACGGGCTACACGCCAACACCACCAAAACCCCGACCAATAACAGCTTCTTCATACCATCCTCCGTGATCGTCACGACATATGATGGCATAAAGATATCACACCTCCACAAAACCGATACTCGGTTACTTCGCCCAAGCCTGCGGGCCACTGAAGAACGCCTGCGCATTGCTGTCCAACGTCTCCAGGTGATACCCGCCCTCCTGCACGATCACACAGGGCAACCCCAGGCCGCGGATGCGCTCACCCAAGCGCGCAAACCCGTCCCGCGTCACCGCGACTTTGCTTTGCGGGTCCAGTTCATAGATATCGAAGCCCAGGGAGAGCACCAGCACATCCGCAGAAAAGTCCTTCAGCGCCTTGAGGGCCAGTTCGAGTTGTTCAAAGAACACCGCCTCGCTGGCACCGTGGGGCATCGGCAGGTTGAGGTTGAAACCTTCGCCGGCCGCGTTGCCGCGCTCGTCGGCAAAACCGGCGACAGCCGGGTAGAAGTTGGTCGGGTCGCCGTGGATCGACACGTAGAGCACGTCGTCGCGGTCGTAGAAAATCTCCTGAATGCCTTGGCCGTGATGCATATCGGTATCCAGCACCGCGACGCGCTGGAAGCCTTCGCGCAACACCTGCGCCGCCACCGCGGCATTGTTGATGTAGCAGAAGCCGCCCGCCGCATCGAAGCGTGCGTGATGACCGGGGGGGCGACACAGCGCGTAGGCGGCGGGCGCGCCATCGAGGACGGCCTTGGCGGCAGCGACGGCGCTTTGGGCCGACCAATAGGCCGAGCGCCAGGTCCGTTCGCCGACCGGGCAACTGCCATCCGCCAGGTAGCGTGCGGCTTGGGCGAGGATGCCGCGCAGGGCGTTGGGTTCACGCACGAAGATGTTGGACATGACTTCGTCGCCCCACTCTTCAGGGATTTCCTTCCAGCGCGGGTAAGCCTCCTGAAGGAAGGTCAGGTAGGGCGCAGCGTGTACCGCCAGCAGCGGCTCAAGGCCGTGGTCCTCGGGTGACACAATCTCAAACCCCAGGGTTTGCGCGGCCCGCAGCAGGTTGCGGGCGCGCTCGGGGACTTCCTGCGGCGTTCGCATCTGGCCACGGGAGTAGTAGCTGCGCGGATGATGCAGGAGTTGTTCGGGGTGGAAGAACGTTTGCATGGGAATCTCCTGAGTGAACACGCTGTCGGTGGGCGCTGGCTTGCCTGCGGCCCGGCAGGTCGTCTTCAGTCGTCCTGAATGAGGCGGTCAGTTGGCTTGGCCGGCACGTTTCAACACGGCGTTGAGTAAAACATCGGCGCCCTGGCGCACGTCCTCGGGCAGTACGTCTTCGGCTTCGTTGTGGCTGAGGCCGCCGACGCAGGGGATGAAGATCATCGCCGTCGGGCAATAGCGTGCGAGGTGGATGGCGTCGTGACCGGCGCCGCTGACGATGGGCTGCTGGCTGTAACCCAGGGCGTCCACCGCGGCTTGCACGCAGGCCACGCATTCGGCGTCGAACGGCGTCGCTGGGCTGACCCAGTGAGGGCTGATGGTGACGCTCAGGCCGCGCTTCTGCGCGATGGCCTGCAAGCGCGCCCTGACCTGCTGCTCCATCGCCTCAATGTCGGCGTCGCGGTGATGGCGCAGGTCGACGGTGAAGGTCAGCAAACCGGGAATGGTGTTGCGCGAAGACTTGGCAATGCTCAACTCGCCGACGGTGGTGAGGCCCTGGGGGGCGAAATCCATGGCGAGGCATTCCAGGGCCTGGATCATTTTCGCGGCGCCATACAGCGCGTCCTTGCGCAGCGGCATCGGTGTGGTGCCAGCATGCGCGGCCAGCCCTTCGACCCGCACATCGAGCCAGCGAATCGCCTGGCCGCCGCTGACCACGCCGATGCTCTTGGCGTGGTCCTCAAGGATCGGGCCTTGCTCGATATGGGCTTCGAAATACGCATCCACCGCCCCGCCCAGGGCACGCTCGCCGTGGCAGCCGATTGTGCGCAAGGCGTCGGCCACGCTGATGCCGTCGGCATCGGTGGTGGCCAGGGCTTGGTCCAGCGCCAAGGTACCGGTGAACACGGCGGAGCCGAGCATGGCGGGGGTGAAACGGGCGCCCTCCTCGTTCGTCCATACCGCGATTTCCAGCGGCTTGCAGGTCTGGATGCCATGGTCGTCGAGGCTGCGCATCACCTCCAGGCCGGCCAGCACGCCGTAGACACCGTCAAAGCGGCCGCCTTCCGGCTGGGTGTCGAGGTGACTGCCGATCATCACCGGCGCGGCGTCCTTATCCGTACCGGCACGCCGGGCGAACAGGTTGCCGATGGCGTCCATGCTCAAGGTCAGCCCGGCGGCCTTGCACCAGTGGCTGAACAGCTCGCGACCGGCGTGGTCTTCGGCGCTCAACGCCAGGCGGCAACTGCCGCCGCGCGCGGTCGCGCCGACTTCGGCCATGGCCATCAGGCTGGCCCATAAACGCTCACCCTTAATCTTCAACATTGCACCCGCTCCATTAAACACCAGGGGCCATTTCCAGACGGTGGGCAGTGGCGTGGCGGCGCGACAAGGCCAATACGCTCACCAGCGAGACCGCCGCGATCAGGCTGTAAAACACTGCCATCGGCCACCATTGGCCTTGGTATTCGTGGGCCAGCCAGGTGCCGATCAACGGCGTCAGGCCACCGGCCAGCGCACCGCACACCTGATAGGCCAGGGAAATCGCGGTGTAGCGCACGCGGGTTTCAAACAGGCCACTGACAAAGCCCGCGATCACCGCATAAAACGAGGCCATGCAGACCACCGCCAGGGCGATGCCGAGGATGATCAACGGCGCCTCACCGCTGCTGACCAGCACGAACATCGGGTAAGGCGACGCCATCGCCAGCACTGTCATCGCGCAGAGGAAACGCGTGGCGCCGACCTTCTCCGCGACCCAGGCCGCCAGGGGCTGTACGCAGAACTGGATGATGGCGACGACGAACAGGCACTCCAAAATCAACGAGCGCGGTAGGCCCAGTTGCTGAGTGCTGTAGGCAATCATAAAAGTGTTGGTGAAATACACGCCGGCGATACCCAGGGTGTTGGCACCGATGCACAGCAGCAGCGGGCGCCAGGCGGTCTTCAGCACCTCGATCACCGGGGCCTGGTCCGGCTTGAGCGCCCGTGCCTTTTCGGCCAAGGCTTTGTCTTCGAGGAACTCAGGCGACTCGTTCACCCCCAGGCGAATCGCCAGGCCAACGATCAACAGCAAGGCGCTGGCCAGGAACGGCAGACGCCAGCCCCAACTGAGCAGGTCTTCTTCGGGCAAACGGGTCACCGCGCTGAACGCCAGCAGCGACAGAATCAGCCCCGCCGGGCTGCCCAACTGAGCAAAGGAGGCAAAGAAATTGCGGCGGCCCTTTGGCGCATGCTCGCCGGCCATCAACACCGCCCCGCCCCACTCGCCACCGACGGCGATGCCCTGCACGATGCGCAACAGCACCAGCAGGACCGGCGCCGCGACGCCGATCTGTGCGTAGCTCGGCAACAACCCGATGCACACCGTGACCACGCCCATCATGACCAGAGTGATCACCAGCGACTTCTTGCGGCCGATGCGATCGCCGATATGCCCGAACACAATGCCGCCCAACGGCCGCGCGAAAAAGCCTACGGCAAAGGTGCCGAACGCGGCCATGGTGCTGAACAATTTATCTTCGGAAGGGAAAAACAGCTGACCGAACACCAACGCGGCGGCGGTGGCGTAGATATAAAAATCGTACCACTCGATCATGGTGCCGATGAAAGCGGCGGCCGCAGCACGGCGAGGCTGGGGCGAAGCGGAAGGCTTCATGGGGCGGGCTCCTTTGGTTATTTTTTTGGCAGGAGAAAGGTCGAACGCATGCGCTCTGATGGCGCTTGTTGAGGGTGATTTATCGTCGCGGGGCTATGATTAGTCAATTTTCTATTTATTATTCCAATTATAAATCCTGCTTATTATTGAGCCGCGCCATGCCCGAAACCCGTCGCGATATTCACCCGCTGCTCAACGACCGCCTGGACTGGAACCTGCTGCGCACCTTCCGCGTCATTGGCCAGGAACTGAGCATCAGCCGCGCCGCCGCACGCCTGCACCTGACTCAGCCGGCCATCAGCCAGGCCCTCAAACGCCTGGAAGAACAACTCGACTGCCAACTCATCGCCCGCCGTGGCCCGCGCTTCGTACTGACCGAGGCCGGCGAACAGATCTTCGCCATCGCTGGCGAGATGTACGGCCAGGTCTCGCAGATGAGCAACGCCCTGCAAAAACCCGGCGATGAAGTGATCGGCAAAGTGCGCCTGCTGATGATCAGCCGCATCAACTCCAACACCTTCGATGAGTTCCTGGCCGAGTTTCACCGCGAACACCCGCGGGTCGACCTGGAGGTCGAGGTAATGCGCAGCTCCGACATCGTCGCCGCTCTGCTGGAGAAAACCGCCACCCTGGGCCTGAGCCTCAACCGCCGGCCACAGCCGCGCCTGGAACAACATCTGTTCCTGCACCAGCGCTATGGTTTTTTCTGCGGCAAACACCACCCACTGTTCGGCCGCAGCGGCTTGGCCGAAGGGGACTTGCAGTCGGAAAACTTCGTCAGTTTTACCAGCGACCAGATCGGCGGGATGCTCTCGCCGTTGACCATATTCCGCGATCAGCAGGGGTTCAGCGGGCGGATCGTGGCGTCGTCATCCAGCCTGGAAGAAGTGCGCCGCCTGGTCATCGCCGGGTTTGGCCTGGGCTGCCTGCCGATTCATGTGGTGGCGGAGGATGTGCAGAACGGACTGCTCTGGCGATTACCGCCGGATGAGGGGATTGCGGATGTGGATATCCATGTGTTGTGGCATCGGGAGCAGAAGATGAGTCGCGCAGAAACGGTGTTTATCGACAGTCTGTTGGCTCGTCTGGCGCGGTAGCCGAATGTATTCAGCGATTTATCAGACGGTTCTCTCAGGCGAACTCAATAGGGCCTTGGCTTGTTCATCCTGGACTTCGGCGAACTTTGTAAACTCTTTCCTCGTCAACTAAAGTTCAGCTCGTTGAAAACATTGTTTTTGCTTCGCCAATTAATGACACCTGTCACACCGGCCAGGCCGAACTTTAAAAAAGTTCATCAATACCAACGAACACATCCCTGATGCGTTCATCTAGCAGCAGGAACAGGAATAACATCATACGTTCCTATACTTAATGAAGCGTAAACAACCACATTCAAAAACAATAAACCGCCCCTGGCTCTACTCAGTATTTTGCGCCACCTATCAGGTGAATTGAACCGAGCACTGCTATTGCTCTCGATTCTTCAAGATCCTTTTTGCGGCGCCAATAATTTCTTTCAGCGACATTTCATCTGCTTGATAGGCAATGTCGCATAGGCAGTGGCGAAGGCTCGCGGCGGTTGGTTCAGCGTGATCCCGGCTCGTGAAAAAAGCATCCAGTCCCACGCCCAGGACGTCAGCGATTCGCTCCAACATCTCGATGCTAGGGGCGTATTCGCCTCTCTCGTAACGACTCACTGTCATCGACTCACACCCCAGTGCTTCGGCAAGGGCGGCCTGTGTCCATTTATTGTCTAGTCGTAAGTGCTTGATTCGCTTGCCTATACGTATAGTGGCACTTTGCTTCATCTGAAATATCACTTAAAATCAAATGCTTACACCTATTCACCTCCCCAGGAAGATCATAAAAAGGCTAGATTGCTATTATTTTCTAGCCAATTTCAGTATAGTCATTTTTTGACTATCTGAACGATGTTGAATTGCTAAGGAATTTTCCCATGGACGCCGAAAATTATGCCTGCCGGAAAATGCGATTGATTTTTGGTGCCTGCAGGTACCCGCGTTTGAGAAGCACCCAGCAGTTATTTGTCGTTACAGGTCAAAAAACACCGCTCCTATTGCCTATGGTTGGGTAACTGGGGGTAAACGTTCATGCTCACACCTTCCCACCTTCAACAACTGACACGACAAGGCATGATCGAACAGGCGTTACGCCAGGTCGATATCGAGCACGAATTCAGCCTGGTTTTTCAGCCGGTGATTGATTTGCGCAGCTGGCGCACCGTAGCGTTCGAGGCATTGGCACGCTGGAACAGCCCAGAGCTAGGTGACGTGCCTCCCGGCCAGTTCATTCCGATTGCCGAGCGGATCGGCCTGATAAATCGCCTGACCACTCACCTGCTCGGCAAGGCATTGCTGATTGCCTCTGACTGGCCCCGCCACATTTGCCTTTCTTTTAACTTGTCCGCGCACGACTGCGCTTCAGACGAAATCGCCGGACAAATAATCGAAATCATCAAGGCCAGCCATTTCGACGCCAGGCGACTGGACCTGGAAATAACCGAAACAGCGATCATGCAGGATGTTGTTAAAGTGCAACATACTATTGACAGGTTCTGTCGGCTAGGTTGCGGAGTGGCCCTTGACGATTTCGGCACTGGATACTCCAGTCTTAGCCAACTACTTTCGCTGGCGCTCACTAAAATAAAAATAGATCGAACCTTTATTACTGGCATTGATGAAAACCCAACCCGCTACAAAATTGTAAAGTCTCTAGTTGCTTTGAGCAGTGACATGCAACTGGAATGTATAGCCGAGGGCGTGGAAACTCGCGAGGAATTGGAAGCCTTGATTAGCCTGGGTTGTTTTTTTGTCCAAGGTTATTACTTTTCGCAGCCCATGCATCATTCGCACATAGATAATTGGCTCAAAGACAATTGAATGGTTCGTGGCATGCCAAAAATTCAATGTCGAGCGCTGACTGAAGTGCAGACCTTCGCAAGGTTTCTCTAATATCCAACCCGGTGCGAAGTGGCGAAACCTGGAAGCGTCCTTGCATTTTCTGGCCAACTGCAGCCCAGAGATCCAGGCAACGGATTCCTCAGGCACGGAGGCCTTGGTTTGCTCGGATAAACCGCCAGCCTTGCGCGCTTCGCTCATGGTCTCCTCGGCTTGTTTACTGAAGGCGCCGGAGGCACACTCCAGCCCGGAGAAAACCTGTTTGAACTGGTCACGGGTGGTGTCGGACATGGGTTATCCTCCCTGTAGGGCATAGAGCGCTATCGTCGCAGACACAAATAACTTAAGGACGAGTTAAAAATGCCTATTGCTTAATGGCTAAACAGCCAATAAAACCTTCCATCAGAACTAAATCAAGGATGACTCTGTGTCACAGCAAAACTTCAACGACAACATCGTAAACTGGACATTTGAAAACTATGCAACACTGGCAAGCTTAGGTAGCGGTATCGCCATCTGCTTGTTAGCTTTGTACATTTATTCACGTTCAGGCTCACTGATATTCCTACGCGACTTAATGTGGCGCTTTTTCGGCGGCTCCACAAAATTTGAAACCGAAGATTATGAAAACGTAAGAAAAAACCTCAGGGAAGTTGAATACTACCGATTCGAGTTCAACATACCCGCACAGAACTTGGCTGACACCAAACTCGCCGAGGAATGGATCAAGAAAAATGGCTTCTGCCATAGAGATGTTGCACGAGCAAGAAAATATATAGACTGGAAAAACTTTAACAGCCTAAAATTTAAAGAGACCCTGTTTTCGAAAAAAGCTCAATGTGCGTTTTTTGCGCTACTCTTCTTTTTCTTCGTAATTATCAGCATTTCAGTACCACTTACGAACGCAAAATACCTGATGGTTTCATTGAAAGACGCTCCGGAAGCTCCGTCATTTTACCTATCCGAGGGCGATGCTAAATTCAGATTTTTCAAATCCAACCCAACGCTAACAGAGAAAGAGTGCCAGTCACCGGAATCACTTAAAAAATTTATCAATCACGAGTTCTCAGAAAAAAACATCAACATCATCTGCTCGCTCTTTGGCGAGGACAAATACCGTGAGCATGTAAACAATGGGCTCAAGGGGCAACGAGGGCTTCTTCTGGCAATCGTCGCAATTTCGATTTTCTCCGTGTTCTGTATATTGGTGCGAATATCCAGATCAGATGTTGCAAAAAAACTCCACGAAAAAATTCATCCGCCCAAAAAACAAATTTTCAAAAAATAACCCATCCAGCTGAATAGCTTTGCGACTCTTACATTACACCGTTAGAGTCGCCTCGCTTGATTGATCACACCCCGAAACCTATCTAATGCCTTTTCTAGACTACGAGCAGGCTCATAGTACGTTTGGCGAAGACCTTCGCTGCGGCCTCTTCCGCTGACAGCGAAGCTCCGAAGATGCTGTCCAGCCGCATGGCGGAATCGACCGACACGGCTTTGCCATGCTGGAGGTGCTGAACCACTCTTGCCAGAAGGCCCTTTCAGCCAAGCCAATGGGCACGCCGAGCCACTGCTGCAAGGCGGCGCGCAGCCGTCCGGGTTTCCAGCGTTTCACGGTCAGACGCCCGCCATGATCGGGTTGTTGAAGAAGCCCTTGCGGCCACCGATGTCGGTCAGCCATGAACGGCAGGCAAAAAAATCCGGCACTCTTATCAGAAGCCCGGATTTTTCAGCAAATCAAACTAGCTCAGTACTACAGAGCTTTTACCGGCTTAATCAAACTCTCCGCCGGAATCCCAAACATCTCATGCAGTTTCCAAATCATCGGCAGCGTAAGAGCTCGCTTCCCGTTCAGAACCTCATAAACCCGATTCTTGCGCCCGATGGCAGGCACAAGGTCTGTCGCTGACAAACCGGACTGCTCCATCCTGAAACGTATGGCATCCACCGGGTTGGGCAGGTCAACCGGGAAGTGTTTCGCTTCATAAGCTTCGATCAGCGTAATCATTACCTCTAGGTAATCCCCTTCAGGAGTCCCTGGCTCTGGCTCATTATCGAACAGCGGCGAGACAGCCTTCAGCGCTTCTTGGTAATCCTGTTCGGTATGAATGGGTCGAATGTTCATGGGTTACTCCATTTCAACAGTATCTGCGTCAACGGCGTCGTACTGCTTATGTGTGCCGACAAATTTGATATAGAGAGCGCTGTAGCGGTAGGCCACAGCGACCACTAGCCGGTAGTCATTGCCCTTGATGTTGAACACGACCCGGCGACTCTTGAGAACGCTCGCATGGCGAAATTGGCCTTTGATGTCTGCGGGCGTCTGCCAGTTCGCTTTCTTGACCTCGTCAATCCAGGCAAGGAGGGATTGCTCTGAATCCGGATATTTCTGCCAAAAAGTCTTGAGCTGGCTGATCGCGATGATTCTCATAGAATGATCCTAGTCCCACGGTGGGACTCACACAAGTGCGTTTCATCTGTTTGCCGTGTCCTGATACTCCCCCACACTCAGAAACGCCAAACTGAAATCATAAAAAAATTTTGCAGTCAGACACCCGCCATGATCGGGTCGTTGGAGAAGCCGTCGCGGCCACAGAAGAGATGTACGTCGCCGTGGCGGGGATCAAAGGGTCCACGATCACTGCGGCGCCGGTGCGACCGCGACGAGAGCATTCAGCACAAAGTGGATGATCCCGGAGCCAGCCGAGTCGAGTATTTTGCCAGTGGTAGCTATAGAGCCTGGGTTTACTCTCGCTCATCGCCGGGGAAATTTGATGCGTGCGAAACGTTATCAATTAGAACTTTTAAAAGCCTTCACTAGACTCAATCAGCAACCCCTGATAATTTAACTTAAAATCAGACCCAACTTATAAAGCACACACAACATGACTATTGAAAACAACATGAGAGGGATAGTTATAGCACCCTCACTAGATCTCGACACACATAAAAATATTAGCTACTTAGGAACCATTCACCCTGACACCTTTAAAAAATACTTACTTTACTTTGACAAAATTGACATCCCAAAAACTACCAGAATAGGTTTTGAATCAACACCTGACGATAAATTTCTCGAGAGCGCCGGAATCTTAGAACACACGCTGCACGACGAGGGCTCTACATTTCAACCAAAGCACACAAAACTAAACCTAATCGAAAATGCCCTGAAGATACGCCATAGTGTCCAACCTGGGCAGTGGAGCCTGGCGAATCACAAGCTCTCTCCGAGCGAGAACCAGCTTACGAAGAACCCAGGGATCGAAATAAAAATTTATGAATGCCTACCGATTCCAAGCCCAGAATCATCTTTCGATGACATATTAAACTACAAAGACAAGAGAAAAGATGAACTATTAGAATTTCGAAATCATCTGGACAACATCTACCAACTGATTCTTTCTCAGCCAGACACCGAGAGAGGTTTAGCGACAGCAATAGCAAACCTCAAAAAATCCATAACCAACGTCAATGCCTCAGCTACGAAAGGCCTACTACGAAGAGTTGCTTCCAGCTTCAACATCAGCCTTAACATCGAAAGCACTTTTTCGTTGGCCAGTGCTTTACTAGCAGGAGACAAAAGTCAGGTCGCCAAAGAAGCATTGGGTTTCATTAGCTTTGAACCTGCAAAACTATTTACAGCGACTGAAATCCCGAAGGATCTAAAGGCGCTCTCTTATTTGGTCAACCTCAACAAAATATGACATCACTCGTCCAACTTTTATAACTCGATAGCGATGGGGATCCGTCCTATACGGAGATGCAAGCAACCAACCTGAGATCTTTTTACTCTCTAACAGAAAACCTACAAAGTAGGCGTTTCAAGTGTGCTTCCACAACGACACAGTGATAAAGCTTTGACGCACTATCGGCTGACAGCTGGTCAAGTACCGCGTCTCTCAGAGCGTCTCGATAACTCAGCAATCATTCGATCATGCAGTCGCTGGGCCCAGTTGCGATAAGTCCTATCCGCCGATGGCTCCAGTCCCAGCTGCCGCATCTGCTCAGCAACGGACAGCTCCCGTTCCGGTAGATAGCGCAGGCTCGCCAATTTGGCTAACCGCTGGCCCTACTCACCTTGATGTTGCAACCAGGCCAATGCGGCTTCCACCTCGCGTGCCATGTGATCGGGACCGGCTCCCACGAGTAGATCCCGCGAGCCCGGCGTACCACGGGGCACCCCCCCAGTTTTGGCAAGACATTCGAAAGAGAATCGGTGCGCGTTTGGCAGCATCAACACGGACTCGAACAAAGTAAGCATCTTTCAGCTCGAAGTGATATTCGCTTTCGGGGGAGTTCATGGTTTTTTTCACCCCGATCCAAAAGCTGCAGGTACGTGCGCGCTTCGGCGTACTGAATAACGCCTGCTGCGCCTTCTACGGAGACCACCACATTGCTTGAGTAGGCAGCGGCGGGAGAGCCGCGCAACAAGGCGCGGTAGCGGGTATCGCATCACCAAATCCTTATGAGTGATGGAAGGCTGCTGGGCGAGCCTTGAGAATTGCCCTAAACCAAACTCCAACAACGAAAAAGCCCCTGAAATGTTCAACCATTTCAGGGGCTTAGTCGTATTCAATAATGGCGGAGAGATAGGGATTCGAACCCTAGGTACCGGTGAAGGTACAACGGATTTCGAATCCGTCCCATTCGGCCACTCTGGCATCTCTCCAACGGCGCGCATCATAACAGCCTGTCTCTGGAAAGCAAAGCGCCGAAGCGATTTTTTTCCGTGCTATCAGATGCTTGCGTCGATTACAGCGGTACGCCGAGGCGCTTGGCGACTTCTTCGTAGGCTTCGATCACGTCACCGAGGCCTTGGCGGAAGCGGTCCTTGTCCATCTTCTTCTTGGTGTCTTTGTCCCACAGGCGGCAGCCGTCCGGGCTGAATTCGTCGCCCAGGACGATGGAGCCGTCGTGGAACACGCCGAATTCAAGCTTGAAGTCGACCAGCAAGAGGCCGGCGTCGTCGAACAGCTTGCTCAGCACGTCGTTGACCTTGAGGGACAGTTCCTTCATGCGCGCCAGTTGCTCGGCGGTGCCCCAGCCGAACGCCACGACGTGGGATTCGTTGATGAACGGGTCGCCCTTGGCGTCGTCCTTCAGGAACAGCTCGAAGGTGTAAGGGTTGAGCTTGAGGCCCTCCTCCACGCCCAGGCGCTTGACCAGGCTGCCGGCGGCGTAGTTACGCACGACGCATTCGACCGGGATCATGTCCAGCTTCTTGACCAGGCACTCGTTGTCGCTCAGCAGTTTGTCGAATTGGGTCGGAATGCCGGCCGCTTCGAGTTTCTGCATGATGAACGCGTTGAACTTGTTGTTCACCATGCCCTTGCGATCCAGTTGTTCGATGCGCTTGCCGTCGAACGCCGAAGTGTCGTTGCGAAACAGCAGGATCAGGCGGTTGGCGTCGTCGGTCTTGTATACCGACTTGGCTTTGCCGCGGTAGAGTTCTTCACGTTTTTCCATGATGGGCTCCGCTTTGAGTGAGGTGGGCTAGGCGATGTGTCGCCAGTCGAGCCCTGAATCTTGATCGGCCAGTTGCAGCCAGTCCGGGTCGCACCCAAGGGTATCGACAAAACATTGCCGGGCCAGCTGCGGCAGGTTGTTCTTGCTGCTCAGGTGGGCCAGGACCAGGTGTTGCAGGTCTTGCCAGCCCAACTCATACACCAGGTACGCCGCCTGGTGGTTGTTCAAATGCCCGAGTTCGCCGCCCACCCGTTGCTTGAGAAAGTACGGGTAATGACCGCGAGCCAACAGGTCTCGGCAGTGGTTGGACTCGATCATCAATGCATCGAGATCCCGGTAACCGTCCAGCACCTTGGCGCAGTAGGAACCCAGGTCGGTGAGTACGCCGAAACGTCGCTCGCCGCCACTGAATACATACTGCGTCGGCTCCTGGGCGTCATGCGCCACGGCAATCACATCGATGCACAAGGCACCGATCTGCAGTTGCTCGCCACCGGCCAGGAAGCCTGCGGGTTCAATGGGTTTGCGCATCCCGCGCAAGGTGCCGCGACTCAGGTACACCGGAAGATTGTAGCGCCGAGACAGCAAACCCACGCCATGCACATGGTCGGCATGTTCGTGGGTCACCAGAATCGCGCTCAGCTGCGAGGGGTGAACCCCCAGGCGCAGCAGGCGCCGCTCGGTTTCCCTTAACGAGAAACCACAATCCACCAGCACATACGTGTCGTCTTGAGCGACCAGCGTGCCGTTCCCTTGGCTACCGCTGCCGAGAACGGCAAAACGCATCGGATCAGCCCAGGTTGTCCTGAATCACGCCCAACACTTTGCGCGCTGTTTCAGCTGGCGCAACGGTGTTGATGTTCTTCTCGACGGTGACTTGCACGCTGTCGCCAACCTTGCTCAAACGAATCTGATAACGCTCGGCGCGGGTTTCGATCTCTTCCTTGGTCGGCGCGCTGCCGAACAATTTGCTGAAGAAACCTGGCTCGGCGTCTTTCTTCTCGGCTTTTTCCGCCACGTTGATGTAGTACAGGCCCAGGCTGCGGTTGATGTCTTCAACACGCCAAGGGCCTTGTTCCAACGCGCGACCGACACTGGCCCAGGCACGATCCAGGTCTTCACCCAGGTTCAGCACCACGTTGCCGCTGCCGTCTTCGGTGAGGCTGACGCGGCTCGGGGTATCGTAATCGCGTGCGGCGAGCAGGGAGATCGAACCGCCCTTCTCGGAAATACGGCTCATGCTGGCCAGCATCTCGTCGACCAGTGCGGCGTCGACGCCGGTGTTGACCGAGCGGTTGGTGAACTCGACGTTGGATGTGCTGCCGGCAGGACGCTCGGCGCTGACCACATAGACTTCACTGGTATTGCGCTGCACGCCAGGCTCGATGCGTACACGTACACGGGCTTCGCTGTCAGCGGCGATACCGCCAGACTGCAAACGCTTGGCCATGCTGGCGGACAGCTCGCTGCCTTGCTGCCACGCCGTGGTGAACTCACCGGTCTGCGGGCGCTGCTCGTCGATGCGAAAGCCATTGTCCTGGAAGAACTGCACCGCCACCGGCCAGACTTCGGCAGGTGGGCGCTGTGCCACGATCCAACGCGAATCGCCGCTCTTCTGCAGGCTGTAGTCGCTGGTATTCGCCACGGCCGAGATCGGCTGTGGACGCGGCACCACGTACTCACCCTTGGCAGTGTCGTCGGCGACATTGCGCGGAATCGGCAGCAACGGGTCAAGGCGCTTGGCGACGTTGACGTCCGGCGGCAATTGCATCGGTTTGGTTGCTTGTGCTTCCAGGTAATCGCTGCCGCGGTCACGGAAGTAGCCTTCCGGGCCCCAGATCCAACCGCAGCCGCTGGTGCTGGAGATAATCAAGGCAAGTGCGGAAAGTCCGGCCAATCGCTTCATGCGTAGTGCTTCCTCAATTAAACCAGGACGCCGGACTGGCGCAGGGCCTGTCGCAGCGGTTCGTGACAGGCTTCGCTGAGGCGGGTGAGCGGCAGACGGATACCGTCCGGCATCATGCCCATCTCGAACAGCGCCCATTTCACGGGAATAGGGTTGGATTCGATAAACAGTGTCTTGTTGAGCGGCATCAGCTTCTCGTGAATCGCACGCGCGGTCACGGCATCGCCGGCGAGGGCGGCGGCGCACATGTCGCTCATGGCACGCGGGGCCACGTTGGCGGTCACCGAGATGTTGCCCTTGCCGCCCAGCAGGATCAGCTCGACAGCAGTGGCATCGTCGCCGGAATACACCAGGAAGTCGCTGCTCACGCCTGCCAGGATGTCCTTGGCGCGCTGCAGGTCGCCGGTGGCTTCCTTGATGCCGATGATGTTCGGCACGGTGGACAGGCGGATCACGGTCTCGGCCTTCATGTCGCACGCGGTGCGACCTGGCACGTTATAGAGGATCTGCGGGATATCGACCGCTTCGGCAATGGTGCGGAAGTGCTGGTACAGGCCTTCCTGGGTCGGCTTGTTGTAGTACGGGGTCACCAGCAGGCAGGCGTCGGCGCCGGCTTTCTTGGCGTTCCTGGTCAGCTCGATCGCTTCACGCGTCGAGTTGGCGCCCGTACCGGCGATCACGGCGATACGGCCCGCGACACGCTTGACCACGAACTCGATGACCTGGATGTGTTCTTCCACGTCGAGAGTGGCCGACTCACCTGTGGTGCCGACCGCCACAATGGCGTTGGTGCCCTCTTGCAGGTGGAAGTCCACCAGTTTGCCCAGGCTATCCCAGTCGAGACGACCTTGTGCATCCATGGGTGTGACCAGTGCCACCATACTGCCCGCAATCATGCAACCGCTCCTGCCGGAAAAAGAGAGCCGTAATGGTACTGGCGCCAAGATGCTTGTACAAGCGAAGTACCGCCTGAGGATGCGTTCTGGCGCAACTAAACGACGGGCATTGCCATCATTGCGCGAAAGTGCGGGTCGAGACGGGGTAAAAACCCGCCGATCACGCAATGAAAACGCCACCTCCTATCCCTTGGCGACGCTTTTCGCTACCCTTCATGCTTTGATCGATACAGCCCTCACCGTATCGACCGCTCATCGTTTTAGGAAGGCTGCATGTCCACCCCCACAGTTCGCGAACAATTCCTTGTTATCAGTGCCCTCGGCGCCAACCCCATGGAGCTGACCAACGTCCTGTGCCGCGCCAGCCATGAAAACCGCTGCGCCGTCGTCACCTCCCGCCTCACCCGCCATGGCGAGTGCAGTGCGCTGGTGCTGCAGATTTCCGGCACCTGGGACGCCCTGGCACGCCTGGAGACCGGCCTGCCGGGCCTGGCCAAGAAGCACGACTTCACCGTCAATGTGGTACGCAGCGCCGCGCTGGAAAACCGCCCGCAGGCCCTGCCTTATGTGGCGTATGTCAGCTCGGCCTACCGCTCGGACATCGTCAACGAGTTGTGCCAGTTTTTCATCGACCATAACGTCGAGCTGGAAAACCTCACCTGCGACACCTACCAGGCACCGCAAACCGGCGGCACCATGCTCAACGCCACGTTTACCGTGACCTTGCCGGCCGGCGTGCAGATCAGTTGGCTGCGCGACCAGTTCCTGGACTTCGCCGATGCCCTGAACCTCGACGCCTTGATCGAGCCGTGGCGCCCACAGAACCCAATGTAAGGAAGCCCCCATGGCGGTAGTCATCGACAAACCCGTAGCCGATTTCGAAGCCCAGGCCACCAGCGGCCAGACCTTCAGCCTCGCAGCCCTCAAGGGCAAGCAAGTGGTGATCTACTTCTACCCGAAGGACAGCACCCCGGGTTGCACCACCGAAGGCCAGGGTTTCCGTGACCAGTACGCGGCGTTCAAGGCAGCCAACACCGAAGTGTTTGGCGTGTCGCGCGACAGCGTGAAGTCCCATGAGAACTTCAAGGGCAAGCAGGAATTCCCGTTCGAGCTGATCAGCGACAAGGACGAAGCGGTTTGCCAGCTGTTTGATGTGATCAAGCTGAAGAAGCTGTATGGCAAGGAATACCTGGGCGTGGATCGCAGCACCTTCCTGATCGACAAGGATGGCGTGCTGCGCCAGGAATGGCGTGGCGTGAAAGTGCCAGGGCATGTGGACGCCGTGCTGGCGGCCGCCCAGGCTTTGCATAACGCGTGAGCATCATCGGGAGAGGGCGCACGCGCCCTCCCCTCGCTTCAGAGTAAGGGCGCCACCACCGGTTCCTGCCGCGGCCATGCATCCAGCACCGCCTTGAACAGCGTCGCCAGAGGGATCGCAAAGAACACGCCCCAGAACCCCCACAACCCGCCGAACAACAATACCGCGCAGATGATCGCCACCGGATGCAGGTTGACCGCCTCCGAGAACAGCAGCGGCACCAGTACGTTGCCGTCCAGGGTCTGGATGATGCCGTACACCGCCATCAGGTAGATAAACTGGTCGCTCCAGCCCCACTGGAACAAGGCGATCAACGTGACCGGCACCGTCACCACCACCGCGCCGACATACGGCACCACCACTGAAATGCCCACCAGCAATGCAAGCAGCGCCGCGTAGTTCAGGTCCAGGGCAATAAAGGCGATGTAGGTCACGCCGCCACAGATGATGATCTCGATCACCTTGCCGCGAATGTAGTTGGCGATCTGCCGGTTCATCTCCTCGGCCACCCGGGTGATCAGCGCACGCTCACGCGGCAGATAGCCACTTACCCAGCGGCCGATCATCGCGCGGTCCTTGAGGAAGAAAAACACCAGGATCGGCACCAGCACCAGGTAGATCATGATGTTGACCAGCAACGGCAGGCTGGACAGGGAAAAGGTCACCGCCCACTGCCCGAACTTTCCGATCTCGCCGCGCGCCACTTCGATGGCTTGCAATACCTGCTCATCCGACACCAGATGCGGGTAGCGCTCCGGCAACAGCAGCAATAGCGACTGCCATTTGGCGAGCATGCCGGGCAACTCATTGAACAGGGTGATCAACTGGTGCCACAGCAGTGGCACGACCACCACGATAAATACCAGCAACAGCCCCATGAACAAAGCAAATACCAGCCCCACTGCCGCCGCGCCCGGTAAGCGCAGACGCTCCAGGGTGGTGACCAACCCCTGCATCAGGTAGGCCAGCACCATCCCCGCCAGCACCGGGGCGAGCATGCCGCCCAGGGTGAGGACGGCGGTAAAGGCCAGGAACAGCAGGACCGCCAGCACCACGGCTTCCTCGTCGGAGAAGTAGCGCTGAATCCAGTCTCGTAACACTTTGAACATCAATCAACCTCGGGTGGTGGGAAACGGACGCTTCAGGCCTTGCGCAACCAATAACGGTAGACACCGGCGGCGTCTTCTTCATGCACCAGGGTATGACCGGCCAGCCTGGCAAAGGTGCGGAAATCACGCTGGGAACCGGCATCCGTGGCGATGACTTTGAGCACCGCGCCGCTGGCCAATCGATTGAGTTCGAGTTTGGCCTTGAGCAAAGGCAACGGGCAATTGAGGCCGCTGGCATCGAGTTCGGCATCAAAGGCTACAGCGTCGGTCATGGTTTTACTCCGGGCAAGCGTTCAGGTTGCTTAGAATATCTGGTCCGACGCTCAGTGTCCGGCTACAGTAAGCTCTTTGTCGAAAGGCTCTGTGCATGACTTTTTTGCGCCCCACCCTGCTGACGCTGGCCTGCCTGCTGGCCTCCCCGGCCTTTGCCGACGACCTGCCGTCACTTGGCGACGCCAGCTCAGCCATTGTCTCGCCACAACAGGAATACCAACTGGGCCGCGCCTGGCTTGCCTACTTACGCGGCCAGGTCGCGCAGCTCAACGATCCGCAGCTCAAGGATTACGTCGAATCCAGCGTGTACAAACTGGTGGAGACCAGCCAGGTCAATGACCGCCGCCTGGAATTCATCCTGATCGACAGCCCGCAGCTCAACGCCTTTGCCGCGCCTGGCGGTATCGTCGGGGTCAACGGCGGGCTGTTCCTCAACGCCCAGACCGAAGGTGAATACGCCTCGGTGCTGGCCCACGAACTGGCTCACTTGTCCCAGCGCCACTTCGCCCGCGGCGTCGAAGCGCAACAGCGCATGCAGATCCCGATGATGGCCGCGATGCTCGGCGGCATCATTGCCGCCGCAGCCGGTGCGGGCGACGCCGGCATTGCTGCAATTGCCGGCACCCAGGCCGCGGCGATCCAGGAACAACGGCGGTTCTCGCGCCAGAATGAACAAGAAGCCGACCGCATCGGCATCCTCAACCTGGAGAAAGCCGGTTACGACCCACGCTCCATGCCGACCATGTTCGAGCGCCTGATGCGTCAATACCGCTTCGACGCCAAGCCGCCGGAATTCCTGCTGACTCACCCGGTGACCGAATCGCGCATCGCCGACACCCGCAACCGTGCCGAACAGGCCAAGCTCGGCGGCACCGAAGACAGCCTGCGTTATCAATTGATTCGCGCACGGGTGCAGTTGAAATACGAAGACACGCCAGGCCTCGCCGCCAAGCGCTTCCAGGCCCAACTGGACGAAAACCCGAAAAGCGACGTGGCGCGCTATGGTCTGGCCATCGCCCAAATCAAGGGGACCAAGCTCAAGGAAGCCCGGGAAAACCTGGCCCCGCTGTTGGCCAAGTCGCCCAACGACATTACCTACAACCTGGCGCAGATCGAACTGGACATCACCAACAACCGCTTGCCGGATGCCCAGCAACGCACTGACCGGATGCTCACCCAGTACCCCGGCAACTATCCGCTGAACCAGGTGCGAGTGGACCTTTTACTCAAACAGAA
Source organism: Pseudomonas sp. Pse79 (assembly GCF_024519615.1). Lineage (NCBI taxonomy): Bacteria > Pseudomonadati > Pseudomonadota > Gammaproteobacteria > Pseudomonadales > Pseudomonadaceae > Pseudomonas > Pseudomonas sp. Pse79. The sequence continues at coordinate 45,253 of NZ_JALJRR010000018.1, read as the reverse complement.
CCGCACCGCCGATGCGGAAAAGGCCCTGGACGGTTTGCTCAAGTCGCGCCCGGACGATCCGGACGTGTGGTACCAGGTCGCCGAAACGCGCGGCTTGTCCGGCAATATCATCGGCCTGCACCAGGCGCGCGCCGAGTACTTCGCCCTGGTCGGCGACTTCCAGCAAGCCATTCAACAACTGGACTTCGCCAAGCGCCGTGCCGGCAGCAACTTCCCACTGTCGTCACGTATCGACGCACGCCAGCGTGAGCTGATCGAACAGGAACGCTTGGTGAAAGGAATGATGGGCTAAACCCACCGCCCACAAAAAAGCCCCGTCCTCGTTAAACGAAGGCGGGGCTTTTTGATGCGCCGGTGTTACTCAGCCAGCTTGAAGGTAATGAAGCTGGCACGGCCCTGACGCAGGACGCGCATCGAGACCGAACGGTTCTTCGGCAGCGCCTTGGCGATGTCGGTGAACTGCTTGGTGCTGTCGATGGCCTGATTGTTCAGGTGAGTGATCACATCGCCTGGCTGCAGGCCGATCAACGCGGCAGGACCGTCCTGCACTTCCTTGATCACCACGCCGCTTTTCAGGTCGAAGGCCTTCTTCTGCTCGTCCGTCAGCTCGGCCACGGCAATACCCAGGCGATTGCTGCTGCGCTCGGCGCCCGGCTTGGCGCTACCGAGGGCATCAAGGGTCGCGCCTTCTTCCGGAATGGCGCCGACGGTCAGTTCAACGTTCTGGCGTTTGCCTTCACGGATCACTTCCAGCTTGGCTTTGCTGCCCGCCTTGAGCGCGCCCACCAAATGCGGCAGGTCTGCCGACATGACGATCGGCTGGCCGTTCATGCTCAGAATCACGTCGCCGACTTGCAGGCCGCCCTTGGCTGCCGGGCCGTCGTCTTGGATCTGAGCGACCAGCGCACCGGCCGGCTTGTCGAGGCCGAAGGACTCGGCCAGGTCCTTGTTCACTTCCTGGATCACCACGCCCAACCAGCCACGGCTGACTTTGCCGCCGCTTTTGAGTTGGTTGGAAACGTCCATGGCCACGTCGATCGGGATGGCGAACGACACGCCCATGAAGCCACCGGAGCGCGTGTAGATCTGCGAGTTGATGCCGACCACCTCGCCGTTCAGGTTGAACAGCGGGCCACCGGAGTTACCCGGGTTGATCGGTACGTCGGTCTGGATGAACGGCACGTAGTTTTCGTTGGGCAGGCTGCGGCCGATGGCGCTGACGATGCCTTGGGTCACGGTGTGGTCAAAGCCAAACGGCGAACCGATCGCCACGACCCATTGCCCGGCCTTCAGGTCCTGGGACTTGCCCAGTTTCAGCACAGGCAGGTCCTTGCCGTCGATCTTCAGCAACGCCACGTCGGAACGTGGGTCAGTGCCGACCAGCTTGGCTTTCAACTCGCTGCGGTCAGCCAGACGGACGAGGATCTCGTCAGCGTCGGCAATCACATGGTTGTTGGTCAGGATGTAGCCATCGGGCGAGATGATGAAGCCTGAGCCCAGGGACTGCGCTTCACGCTGGCCACCGCCACCGCCACGGGGCGCGCGTTGTTGCGGCATGCCACGCTCGAAGAACTCGCGCAGCATCGGCGGCAGGCCTTCCAGGTCCGGCATCTGCTGGTCGGAGACTTTGCGCTCGGGCAGTTTTTGCGTGGTACTGATGTTCACCACGGCAGGCGAGGCCTGCTCGACCAATTGGGTGAAATCAGGCAGCTCGACCGCTTGCGCGGGCACGGCCTGACCCAACACCAACAATGTGGCGACTATGGATAAATAGGACTTCAAGCGTGGTATCGACATACAGCTCCCGTTACGACGAGCAGGGTTGGGCGACAGGGTTCTGGAAACGCCGGAAACTGTGACCGACATCTCCGTTCCGCGAACAAAACATGGTCAGCGCCGACAAGCCCTGACCTATAAAAAATATGAGAGATTTTTGCAAGTGAAAATGCTGGACCGGACATTTCATGACGCTCGGCAGCCAACCTCGCATGGACGTAGGGTGAAAGGCCAGGATGAACATAAGATTAACGATTCACGGCTTGGCGGCTGGTTTTTTTTCACCGCGCACCGACAGCGCGATGCGCTCGGCGGTGCCCATGGGGATTTCGCCCACTACCGTGACCATCATTTCGCCATCCACCGTATTCAGCCGACGCGACACCGCCACCGTCGGGCCCAACTGGGTACGGGTTTCGGTAACGCCGGATTCGCCGATCGGCTCAAGAAATACCGAAAACCGCGCCAGCCCATCTTCATACATCCGACTGTCGACCGTCGCTTTGGTCTGGGTGTCTTTGCGCGCATTGCTGCTGGTCAACTGGAAACCCGGCGGCAACCATTCCAGATGCCAGTCCTGGGCAGGTTGCACCTCGGGCGCTTTAGCCGTGGCCACTGCAATAGGCGTGCAATCGCCAGTGGGTTGCAAGTCGCGATCATCCGGCGTGACCGAGGTGTTCAATCGCGTGAACTGGAAACGCTCCAGCAACTGCCCCTGATCGTTCACCAGCAGGGATTTAAGGGGCAACGCGGTTTCGCGGTCCAGGTGCAACTCAAAACCATAGCGGTATTGGTCACGCGGAGTGATCGACACAATCACCGCATTTCGACCGGCCACGCGAGATTTACCGATGACGGCCAGTTCATAGAATTGCGCGATTTTTTGCGGATCAAGCGCACGTGAAGGGGCATCACGCGAATTGCCGAGGCCGGCGACAAGAGTGCCGCTGACGCATTGCGTCCGACCGTCTACCCGCACGACTTCTTGAGCCGAACCGTCGAGCTGCAAAAGCCGCTCGCGAACCTGACCGTCCTGGACACGATGCCAGATGTCGTGGGTAGAAAAATTGCCGTTACGCTCGTAGACGAACGTACCTTGGAAGCTTTGCTGTTGCTCAGCACGCCCAAGTCGAGTCAACCAGTCTTGGGCATCATCGGCGTGGGCGGGGAGTGCAAACCAACCACTGAGCAAAAGCGTAAGGAGCGGTATGGCGCGCATAGTGCTCCTCAACGGTTCAACGGTTTTCCAGGCTTGCCGCGCGAGCATAAGGCAGAGCGCTTTCAGTGCCTTTCAAGGCCGATTCCTGTGCGTGTTGGCGCAGGTAGCCTGGAAGACGCTGATCCTGCCAGCCGGATTGCCCTTGAAGCACACCGTTCGCCATCGGGCCGGTAGTGTCGGAGCTTTCCTTGTAGCCTGCCAGTACGGCGGGGCCCTTGACTTGCGGGCCAGCCATGATCGGTTGCTGAGTCTGCTGGGCCAGTTCGGCACCGGCGATTTCGTCCTGGTTGTACAGGCGAACACCAGCCAGAACGGCAACAGTCACCGAAGCGGCCACTGCCAGGCGACCCAGGCTACGCCATGGCCCCCGCGCAGCTTTTGCCGGAACGGCTTCATCAGCCAGTGCAGCAGAAACGGCCGCAGCAATATCCAGACGAGGGATTAGAAGATCCTTGTGCATCACCGCCCGAGCGACTTGGTAACGAGACCAGGTATCACGGGTTTCGGCATCACCGAATGCATTGAGCACCCGACGAAGTTCCAGTTCATCCGCTTCGTTATCCATCACTGCGGACAGCGATTCCTGCAGGGCATCACGACTCATGGCGGTTCCTCTCTTGGCTGTCGCCGCTGTCTTTAGTTTTCCTGCAACAACGGTTGCAAGGCTTTATCGATGGCTTCCCGGGCCCGGAAAATCCGTGACCTTACAGTCCCCACCGGACACTGCATGACGCTCGCAATGTCTTCATAACTCAGACCATCGAATTCACGTAAAGTTAACGCCGTCCGTAAATCTTCTGGCAGTTGCTGAATAGTGCGATGAACGGTGCCTTCGATCTCGTCGCGCAGCAATGCACGCTCCGGCGACTCGAGATCTTTGAGGCCGTGATCACCATCGTAAAATTCTGCATCTTCCGAACTGACATCACTATCTGGTGGGCGGCGTCCGCGAGACACCAGATAGTTCTTCGCCGTGTTGATGGCGATGCGGTAGAGCCACGTGTAAAACGCGCTGTCACCGCGGAAATTGCCCAGCGCACGGTATGCCTTGATAAAGGCTTCCTGTGCAACGTCCTGCGCTTCATGGGTGTCGTGCACAAACCGCACGATCAACCCGAGAATTTTGTGCTGGTATTTCAGCACTAGCAGATCAAAAGCTCGCTTGTCGCCGCGTTGAACGCGCTCGACCAGCTGCTGATCCTCTTCCTGGGTTAGCATGAACACTCCTCGTTGTACTTGAAGGAGGCTTGCATAACTGAACGATCAGGCTTGCAAACATAGACTCGGACTTTCCGCAAAAGTTCTCCCCTCCAAGCAAGTTTCCGGCATGCACTGATTTGGCACACACGAAAAACGCAGCGCGGGCAATGCCGGCTGCGCGAATAATCTTGTCGCCGGTTTCCTGACGCGTCCAATGCTCCCGACGGGCCAATAAACTCAACGTTTTCCCAGCTTTCGGGCAACCTGCTATTGAGTCGGGGCTTATGCAAAAAGTTCCCACTTCAATAACCGGTCCATTTACCTTGGCCGTGCACCGTAATTTCACATTGCCACGAATGCGCGGCTATTGTGCCGCTCCCCCCCTCTATATACTAGTAGCCCGTGTGACCCTTTGATTCGCCGATCCAGGCGTCCTGTTTGCGCCAGCCCCTGTGGATCGCTTTTTGCGGAATCCTTCAAATGAGCCAACAGTTTCAACACGATGTCCTGGTGATCGGCAGCGGCGCAGCCGGCCTGAGCCTTGCGCTGACCCTCCCCAGCCACCTGCGCATTGCGGTGCTGAGCAAAGGCGACCTGGCCAATGGCTCGACATTCTGGGCCCAGGGCGGTGTTGCCGCCGTGCTGGACGACACCGACACGGTGCAGTCCCACGTCGAAGACACCCTCAACGCCGGCGGCGGCCTGTGCCACGAAGATGCGGTGCGCTTTACCGTCGAACATAGCCGCGAAGCCATTCAATGGCTGATCGACCAGGGCGTGCCGTTTACCCGTGACGATCACGCCGGCAGCGATGACGGCGGCTTCGAGTTCCACCTGACCCGCGAAGGCGGGCACAGCCATCGCCGCATCATCCACGCCGCCGACGCCACCGGGGCCGCGATCTTCAGGACCCTGCTCGAACAAGCCCGCCAACGCCCGAACATCGAACTGCTTGAGCAACGGGTCGCCGTCGACCTGATCACCGAGAAACGCCTGGGCCTGTCGGGCGAGCGCTGCCTCGGCGCCTATGTACTCAACCGCAACAGCGGCGAAGTCGACACCTACGGCGCGCGCTTCACCATTCTCGCCTCGGGCGGCGCGGCCAAGGTCTACCTCTATACCAGCAACCCCGACGGCGCCTGTGGCGACGGCATCGCCATGGCCTGGCGCTCGGGCTGCCGGGTGGCCAACCTGGAATTCAACCAGTTCCACCCCACCTGCCTGTATCACCCGCTGGCCAAGAGCTTCCTGATCACCGAAGCCCTGCGCGGCGAAGGCGCGCACCTGAAACTGCCGAATGGCGAGCGCTTCATGCAACGCTTCGACCCGCGCGCCGAACTGGCCCCGCGCGATATCGTCGCCCGCGCCATCGACCATGAAATGAAGCGCCTGGGCATCGACTGCGTCTACCTGGACATCAGCCACAAGCCTGAAGCGTTCATCAAGACTCACTTCCCGACGGTCTACGAGCGCTGCCTGGCCTTCAATATCGACATCACCAAAGGCCCGATCCCGGTGGTGCCGGCCGCGCACTACACCTGCGGCGGCGTGATGGTCGACCAACACGGGCGCACCGACGTGCCCGGCCTGTACGCGATCGGCGAAACCAGCTTCACCGGCCTGCACGGCGCCAACCGCATGGCCAGCAACTCGCTGCTCGAATGTTTTGTCTATGCGCGTTCGGCGGCGGCGGACATCCTTGAACAACTGCCGCAGATCCCCGTCCCGGCCGCCCTGCCCCGCTGGGACGCGAGCCAGGTGACCGATTCGGACGAAGACGTGATCATCGCCCACAACTGGGACGAACTGCGACGCTTCATGTGGGACTACGTAGGGATCGTGCGGACCAACAAACGCCTGCAACGCGCACAACACCGCGTGCGACTGTTGCTGGATGAGATCGACGAGTTCTACAGCAACTACAAAGTCAGCCGCGACCTGATCGAATTGCGCAACCTGGCCCAAGTGGCGGAGCTGATGATCCGCTCGGCCATGGAGCGCAAGGAAAGCCGGGGCCTGCATTACACCCTCGACTACCCGCAGATGCTGCCCGAGGCCCGCGATACTATTCTGGTGCCAACCACCTACGCCGACTGAACTTCAGGCGAACCCGCAGGCGCCGGTGTACATCGGCGGCCTGCGAATCCTTGGGCACACAGATCGACCGCACCGCCCATTCGCCCTGCACCCGATAGCGCAGCACCACGATCAACGGCAACGCCAGGCTGTCGGGACGCAGTTGCACGCGGTGCCAGCCGCGCGCTTCGCTCCACAACTGCCACCCGCTTTCGTCACGGCGCAGGCCGCGAATCGACGAACGGTGAGTCAGCCGGATATGGCGCGGGATAACCCAGGCGGCGTGAGCCAGGCACAGCAACAGGCCAAGGCTTGAATAAGGCAAATCGACAAGCAGCAGCGCACCCAGTGCGGACGACTGGGCCAGGAGATAGGCCGCCAGCAACAGCCGCGAGGCCTGCCAGCGGCATTCAAAGGCGGGATTACTTGGGCTGGACACGATCCAGGATCATCCGAACCATGCGCTGCAGCTCCGGGTCTTCCGATTCGGAGCGTTCCATGAACCAGCCGAACATGTCCTGGTCTTCGCATTCCAGCAGGCGCACGTAACAGTTGCGATCCGCCTCGTTAAGGGTCGAGTAAACCTCTCTGACGAATGGCACCAGCAACACGTCCAGCTCAAGCATGCCGCGACGGCTGTGCCAGTAGAGGCGATTGAGTTCTACATCTTCGACCATGGAACGCTCCTCAAATAGATTGCAAGTATACAGGCCCCAAGGCAGCGGAACAGTCGGCTTTGGTCGCCCCCTACAGAAACTATCCATTTGTCGGGCGCCCCTCTATGATGCACCTAGACTTTTTGACCTGCGATGACCCATGGCCGACTCTGCTTTCTTCTGCCCACTGACCCACGAAGGCGTTCTCGCCGTCCGCGGCGCCGACGCTGCCAAGTTCCTGCAGGGCCAACTCACCTGCAACCTCAACTACCTGAGCGACACCCAGGCCAGCCTCGGCGCGCGCTGCACGCAAAAAGGGCGCATGCAGTCGAGCTTTCGCATCCTGCTGCAAGGTGATGGCGTGCTCTTGGCCATGGCCACCGAGCTGCTGGAACCGCAACTGGCCGACCTGAAGAAATACGCGGTGTTCTCCAAATCCAAACTCACCGACGAAAGCGCCGCCTGGGCACGTTTTGGCCTGGCGAACGCGGATCAGGCCCTGGCGAGCCTGGGCCTGGAGCTGCCGGCCGCGACCGACAGCGTCGTCCGCAGCGAACAATTGATCGCCATCCGCGTATCCCCTGGTCGCGTCGAACTCTGGGCGCCCGCCGAGCAAGCCGAAGCTGTGCGCAGCCAATTGGCCGCGCAGTTGCAAACGACTGACTTGAATGACTGGCTGCTGGGCCAGGTGCGCGCCGGTATCGGCCAGGTCATGCCGCAGACCCGCGAGCTGTTTATCCCGCAGATGCTCAACCTGCAGGCCGTGGGCGGCGTCAGTTTCAAGAAAGGCTGCTACACCGGCCAGGAAATCGTCGCGCGCATGCAATACCTGGGCAAACTCAAGCGTCGCCTGTACCGCCTGAGCCTGAATGCCGCTGAATTGCCCGAGCCCGGCACGCCGCTGTTTTCTCCCAGCCACAACAGCTCGATCGGCGAAGTGGTGATCGCGGCAAAAGCTGACCAAATGGTGGAACTTCTGGCGGTTCTGCAAGCCGAAGCAGCCGAGAGTGGTGATGTGCATTTAGGCACCCTCGAAGGTCCCGGTTTGCAACTACTTGACCTGCCCTACCAATTGGATCGTGATCGAGAGATCCAGCACTGATCGTCGCACCCCTTTGCAACACCTTAGAGAGCATGAATGAACGAGCTGGCGGAAAAAGTCCAACAGGCTTTGATTGCGGCCATCGACAACGATGACCTGGTTCTGCCGACATTACCGGAAGTGGCCCTGAGCATTCGTCAGGCCGCCGAAGACCCGGAAATCGGCATCAGCCACTTGAGCAAAGTGATCGGTCGCGACACCGCGCTGTCGGCGCGCTTGATCAAAGTGGTCAACAGCCCGCTGTTGCGGGCGACGCAGGAAGTCACCGACCTGCACACCGCCATCACCCGGCTGGGCACCAACTACAGCAGCAACCTGGCGATCGGCCTGGTGATGGAGCAGATCTTCCACGCCCGTTCCGAAGTGATCGAACAGAAAATGCGCGACGTCTGGCGCCGCAGCCTGGAAGTGGCGGGCGTCAGCTACGCGCTGTGCCGCAGCCACAGCCAGCTCAAGCCGGACCAGGCAGCGCTCGGAGGCCTGGTGCACCAGATCGGTGTGCTGCCGATCCTGACCTATGCCGAAGACCATTACGAGTTGCTCTCTGACCCGGTCAGCCTCAACCATATGATCGAGAAAAGCCACCCAATGCTCGGCGACAAACTCCTGCGTGGCTGGGACTTCCCGGAGATGCTGGTCAAGCTGCCGGGCCAATACCTGGACCTGGAACGCGACTCCGCCAGCCTCGACTATATCGACCTGGTGCAAGTCGCCGTGCTGTATTGCCATCGCGGCACCGCGCATCCACTGGCGGATGTACCGATCACCAACCTGCCGGCAGTCAAGAAACTGCGCCTGGACCTTTACAGCGACAGCGTGCGTGCGGAACTGGATGAAGCGCGGTCGATGTTCTACTGATCAACCGGCGACAAAACTGACGCGCACTTTCAAGCCCGTCGGTTCACCATCATGCAGACTGATCTGGGCCAGATGCGCGCGACAGATTTCGCCGACAATCGCCAGGCCCAGACCGGAGCCCAGGCCCTGCTGACTGCGGCGATAGAAGCGTTCGAACACGCGGTCGCGCTCGTCCAGCGGAATGCCCGGGCCATCATCTTCCACTTCCAGCACCGCCGGTGCCGTCACGCGCAGGATCACATTGCCGCCAGGCGGCGTATGCGCCAGGGCGTTATCCACCAGGTTACTCAACAGCTCGTTGAGCAGCGTCGGTTCGCCGCGCAGCCACACCGGCTCGTCGGCTTCCAGCGCCAGCGCGACCCCACGCGCATGGGCCAACGGCGCCATGGCCATGCCCAGTTCGCGGGCCAACTGGCTGAGGTCGAGCAATTGCGCCCCGCCTTCGGCAATCGCCCGTGCGCCGTTTTCGATGCGCGCCAAGGACAACAATTGATTGGCCAGATGGGTCAGGCGGTCGGTGCCTTGCGCGGCGGTTTCCAGGGTGCTGCGCCAGGTGGCCGGGTCTTCGGCGCGCAGGCCGAGTTCCAGGCGCGCCTTGAGCGCGGCCAGCGGCGTGCGCAGTTCGTGGGCCGCATCGGCGATAAACTGTGCCTGGCGCTCGAACTGGCCCCGCAGGCGTTCGGTGAAATGGTTGATGGAACGCACCAGCGGGCCGAACTCGAGCTGCACCTCGACCAGCGGCAACGGCCGCAGATCGTCGGGCTGGCGCTCTTCCACCGCCGTGCGCAAGCGCTCCAGCGGGCGCAACGCCGCGCTCACGGCAAACCACACCAGCAATAGCGCGCCGATGGCGAGCATGCCCAGGCGCAGCAAGGTATCGGCCATCAGGCTACGGGCCATGCTGACGCGGGCTTCATCGGTCTCGGCCACGCGGATTTCCGCCATGCCGTTCATGTTCGGTTCGGAAACCGCCTTGAGCAGGCTCACCACGCGCACGGCCTGGCCCTGGTACGTAGCGTTGTAAAACCGTGCCAATGCCGGGTAATCATCGGTGCGCGGCGTGCCAGGCGGCGGGCCGGGGAGGTTTTCGTAACCGGAAATCAGCTTCTGGTCGATGTCATTGACCTGGTAATAAATCCGCCCGGCGCTGTCGTAGGCAAAGGTGTCCAGGGCCACATACGGCACATTCGCGCTCAAGCTGCCGTCGACCTCGGTCAGGCCGGCGGCAATCGTGCGTGCCGAGGCCAGCAAGGTGCGGTCATAGGCGGTGTCGGCGGCTTCGCGGCCGTTCCAGTAGGCGCTCATGCCGCTGGCGACCATCAACAGCACCAGCAACAGCGCGAGGTTCCACAGCAGCCGCCAGCGCAGACTGCTGGGCTTATGCATCGCGCGCTTCCAGCAGGTAGCCGAGGCCACGGAAGGTGACGATGGCGATGGGCTGGCCGTCGAGTTTCTTGCGCAGGCGGTGTATGTAGATTTCGATCGCATCCGGGCTGGCCTCTTCGTCGAGGCCGAACACCTGGGCGGCCAGTTGCTCCTTGCTCATCACCCGGCCCGGGCGCGCGATCAGCGCTTCAAGCACAGCTTGCTCGCGGGACGTGAGGGTCAGCAGCTCGCCGCCGACCGTGAAGCGGCGGGTGTCGAGGTCGTAGACCAGCACGCCGCAGGCCTGCTGGCGCTCGCCGCCGAGCACGCTGCGCCGCAACAGCGCCTTGACCCGCGCCTCCAGTTCCGTCAGCTCGAACGGCTTGGCCAGGTAATCGTCGGCGCCCAGGTTCAGGCCATGCACACGGTCTTTCACATCACTGCGCGCCGTCAGCATCAGCACCGGCAGATTTTTCCCACGCGCCCGCAAGCGCGCCAACACCTCGAAACCGTCCATGCGCGGCAAGCCCACATCGAGGATCGCCGCGGCGTATTCCTCACTGCCCAAGGCCAGGTCCGCGGCCACTCCGTCGTGCAGCACATCGACGGTCAGACCCGTGCTCTTGAGCGCCTGGGCGACACTTTCGGCCAGTTGCAAATGGTCTTCAACCAGGAGGACACGCATGGATTTCTACCTCATTCGGGGGTGGTCGGCGCCACGCTCTGCGAGGCAGTTTACAGGCGCCGCCTGGGCTGTGAAGCCCGAAAACAATGAAAGGCAACTGAAAGGTTAGTGAAAGCTTCACCCTTTAGCATCCAGCCACGGTAGGCCATGCCCGCCGAGCTGCCTGATCCGTAGCACCCGAAAAACGCCTCGAAGCGTTTTCGTCAAATAAGAACAATAACGGAGTACTCAACGATGCTGTCGACACAGCCCCAGGCTTGCACGCCTGTGCGTTTTTCCCGCCTGACCCAAACCGCCCTTGCCAGCGCCGCCACCCTTGCCGGCTTTTCGCCGCTTGCCCAAGCCGCCTTCTTCGAAGACAGCAGCGCGACCCTGGAAACCCGCAACATGTACTTCAACCGCGACTTTCGCGACGGCACCAGCGCCCAGCAATCCAAGCGCGACGAATGGGCCCAGGGCTTCATGCTCAACCTGCAATCGGGCTACACCGACGGCACCGTCGGCTTTGGCGTGGATGCGCTGGGCATGCTCGGCGTCAAGCTCGACTCCAGCCCCGACCGCACCGGCACCGGCCTGCTGCCCACCCACGACGATGGCCGCGCCGCCAACGAGTATTCCAAGCTGGGCCTGACCGGCAAAGTGAAGATCTCCGCCACCGAACTGAAAGTCGGCGCGCTGATCCCCGAACTGCCGATCCTCAAGCCCAACGACGGCCGCATCCTGCCGCAAACCTTCAACGGTGGCCTGATCACCTCGAAAGAGTTCAAGAACCTGGTGTTCACCGGTGGCCGTCTCGACAAGGCCAAGGACCGCGACGACACCAACTACGAGGACATCGCCCTCAACAACAAGAACAGCCGTTTCCTCAGCGGCGCCACCGGCAAGCACTTCAATTTCGGCGGCGTGGACTACAAGTTCGCCGACAAGATCACCGGCAGCTATCACTTCGCCCAACTCGACGACGTGTACCGCCAGCACTTCCTCGGCCTGGTGGCTGCGCGCCCGATGGGCCCTGGCACCTTCGCCACCGATCTGCGCCTGGCGATCAGCGACGACACCGGCGCCGCCCGCGGCGGCAAGATCGACAACACCTCCCTCAACGGCCTGTTCAGCTATGCCCTCAATGGCCATAAGCTCAGCGCCGGCTACCAGCACATGTCCGGCGACAGCGCGTTTCCGTATGTGGATGGCAGCGACCCGTACCTGGTCAACTTCGTGCAGATCAACGACTTTGCCGGCGCTGAGGAACGCTCCTGGCAGGCACGCTACGACTATGACTTCGCCAAGCTGGGGATTCCCGGCCTGAGTTTCATGAGCCGTTACCTGTCGGGTGACCATATCAAGCTCAAGAACGGCGAGACCGGCAAGGAGTGGGAACGCAACAGCGAGATCAAGTACGTGGTGCAAAGCGGCACGTTCAAGGATGTCGCCGTGCGCCTGCGCAATGCGACGTATCGTTCCAACTATTCAGCGCGTGATGCGGATGAAGTACGCCTGCTGGTCAGTTACAGCGTCGCGCTCTGGTAAGCAGTGCCTGGTAATAGCCACTCATAACAACAACGATGGAGATAACCATGACCCTTTCATTGCGTAAATTCGCCCTCGCCGCCGGCTGCATGCTGTTCGCCGGCCAACTGCTGGCCGCCGACGAACCCAAGCGCCCGGAATGCATCGCCCCGGCCTCCCCTGGCGGTGGTTTTGACCTGACCTGCAAACTGGCGCAAAGCGCGCTGGTCAACCAGAAGCTGCTGAGCAAGCCGATGCGCGTGACCTACATGCCCGGCGGCGTGGGCGCAGTGGCCTACAACGCCGTGGTCGCACAGCGCCCTGCAGACGGCGGCACCCTGGTGGCCTGGTCCAGCGGCTCGCTGTTGAACCTGGCCCAGGGCAAGTTCGGGCGCTTCGATGAAAGCGCCGTGCGTTGGCTGGCGGCGGTCGGCACCAGCTACGGCGCCATCGCGGTGAAAAGCGATTCGCCTTACAAAAATCTCGACGACCTGGTGCAGGCGCTGAAGAAAGATCCGAGCAAAGTGGTCATCGGTTCCGGCGGCACCGTAGGTAGCCAGGACTGGATGCAAACCGCGCTGATCGCCAAGGCCGCCGGGATCAACCCGCGCGACCTGCGCTATGTGGCGCTGGAAGGTGGCGGTGAAATTGTCACCGCGCTGATGGGCAACCACATCCAGGTGGGCAGTACCGACATCTCCGATTCCATGCCCCATATCCAGAGTGGAGACATGCGCTTGCTCGCGGTGTTCTCCGAAGCGCGCCTGGACGAGCCGGAAATGAAGGATATTCCGACCGCCAGAGAGCAAGGCTACGACATCGTCTGGCCAGTGGTGCGCGGTTTCTACCTTGGGCCAAAAGTCAGCGATGCCGACTACGCCTGGTGGAAAGACGCCTTCGACAAACTGCTGGCCTCCGAAGACTTCGCCAAGCTGCGTGACCAGCGCGAGCTGTTCCCGTTCGCCATGACCGGCCCGGAGCTGGACACCTACGTGAAGAAGCAGGTAGCGGACTACAAAGTGCTGGCCAAAGAGTTCGGCCTGATCCAGTAATCGCCCCTCTGTCGCACGGCCACGCCCTGCTGAACCAGGGGCGTGGCCCAGGAGTTCAACATGCTCTTACAACGCATATTCGCCGCCGCGCTGCTGCTGGCCTGCGCGGGCCTGGCCTTGATGGCCTGGCCCTACCAGGCGTCGTTTTCCTACGAACCCGTGGGGCCTCGGGCCTACCCGCTGCTGATGCTTGGGCTGATGAGCCTGGCGCTGATCTACATGCTGTTTCGCCCGCAGCCGACCAAACACACTGAGGAAGAACCCGCGCTGGACCGCGCCACCCTGATCAAGATCGGCATCTGCGTGGCGCTGTTGATCGTGTTTGCCGCCACCTTCGAATCCCTCGGTTTCATTCTCAGCAGCATGTTGATCGGCATTCCGATGGCACGGCTGTATGGCGGCCGCTGGTTGCCCGGTGCGGTGATCATCACCTTGATGAGCGTCGGCCTTTATCTGCTGTTCGATAAAGCCATGGATGTTCCGCTGCCCCTCGGCCTGCTCGACGTTCTGGAGAACTGATATGGATACTTTCGGCTATTTGGGCCAGGGCTTCGGCGTGGCACTGTCCCCCTACAACCTGGTGACCGCGCTGTGCGGCACCTTGATCGGCACCGTGGTCGGCCTGCTGCCGGGCCTGGGCCCGATCAACGGCGTGGCGCTGCTGATCCCCATCGCGTTCGCCCTGGGCCTGCCGCCGGAGTCGGCGTTGATCCTGCTGGCGGCCGTGTACCTGGGCTGCGAATACGGTGGGCGTATCAGCTCGATCCTGCTGAACATCCCGGGCGAAGCCTCCACCGTGATGACCACCCTCGACGGTTACCCGATGGCCCGCAAAGGCCTGGCCGGTGTGGCCTTGTCGTTGTCGGCGTGGAGTTCGTTCATCGGCGCGTTTATCGCCACCTGCGGCATGGTGCTGTTTGCCCCGCTGCTGGCCAAGTGGGCGATTGCCTTCGGCCCGGCGGAATATTTCGTACTGATGGTGTTCGCGATTGTCTGCCTCGGCGGCATGGCCGGCGATAAACCGCTGAAGACCTTTGTCGCGGCGCTGATCGGCCTGTTCCTGTCGGCGGTGGGCATCGACGCCAACAGCGGCGTGTACCGCTTTACTGGCGATAACATCCACCTGACCGACGGCATCCAGTTCGTGGTGTTGGTGCTGGGCCTGTTCTCCATCAGCGAGATCCTGTTGCTGCTGGAAAAAACCCACCGTGGCCAGGAAGCGGTGAAAGCCACCGGGCGGATGATGTTTAACCTGAAGGAAGCCTCGTCGGTATTTGCGGTGAACATCCGGTGCGGCCTGCTCGGTTTCATCATGGGCGTATTGCCCGGCGCTGGCGCGACGTTGGCGTCAGCCGTGGCCTACATGACCGAGAAACGCCTGGCCGGGGCCAGCGGTAAATTCGGGCAGGGTGACATGCGCGGTCTGGCGGCTCCGGAAACCGCCATCGGCGCCTCCGCCTGCGGTGCGCTGGTGCCGATGCTGACCCTGGGCGTGCCGGGTTCGGGCACCACCGCGGTGATGATCGGCGCCCTGTCGCTGTACAACATCACGCCGGGCCCGCTGTTGTTCCAACAGCAACCGGATATCGTCTGGGGCCTGATCGCCTCGTTGTTCATCGCCAACATCATGCTGGTGATCCTCAACATCCCGATGATCCGCATCTTCACGCGCATCCTCGCCGTGCCGAACTGGGCGCTGGTGCCGGTGATCGCGATCATTACCGCGATCGGCGTGTACGCGGTTCACGCCACCACGTTCGATCTGTTCCTGATGATCGGTATCGGCATCTTCGGCTACATCCTGCGCAAGCTCGACTTCCCGCTGTCGCCGGTGTTGCTGGGCTTTATCCTCGGCGGCCTGATGGAGCAGAACCTGCGCCGCGCGCTGTCGATCTCCAACGGTGCGCTGGAGATCCTGTGGTCCAGCCCGATCACCTTCGGTGTCTGGGTATTGACCGCCGTGATGCTGCTGTTACCGCTGGCGCGCATCTACCGCAAACGTGCGTTGCAGCGTCGTGCCGTGGCCGATGTCTGAGGCCAGCTTTAAACACTGGTGGGGAACACCGCTGGTCGGCCTGGCCGGCGGTTACCTGGCCAGCCAGATCGGCTGGCCGTTGCCGTATATGGTCGGTTCGCTACTGGCGATCATCCTCGTGCGTTGCCTCACGCCGTGGCAGTTGGCGGAGATTCCCGGCGGGCGCAAAGGCGGCCAATGGGTGGTGGGCATCGGCATCGGCCTGCACTTCACTCCGCTAGTGATCGAACAGGTGATGAGCCACTTCGGTTTGATCTTCTTCGGCGCGCTGGTCACCAGCCTGTCGAGCGTGGTCGGCGTGTGGTTGATGCGCCGCAGCGGCGAAGACCGCGCCACCGCGTTTTTCGCCAGCATGCCAGGCGGTTCCGGCGAGATGGTCAACCTCGGCGCACGCAATGGCGCGGTGCTCAGCCGGGTCGCGGCGGGGCAAAGCCTGCGGGTGTTGGTGGTGGTGCTGTGCGTACCGGCGATCTTCAAGTACGTGCTGGACGGTGGCGCGCCGCAGTTTCATCCCGCCCCGGTGAGCTGGGCCTGGCTGGCGCTGCTGTTTCCCGCCGGTGCGCTGGTGGCCTGGGGCTGGCAGCGCTTGCGTCAGCCGAACCCGTGGCTGTTCGGGCCCCTGTTGGTCAGTGCCACCGCCAGTGTGGCGTGGGACCTGCACATCGGCCTGCCCGACGGCGGCAGCCAGATCGGTCAGTGGCTGATCGGCAGCGGGTTGGGCTGCCACTTCAATCGTCAGTTCTTCCGCAGTGCGCCGTCGTTCATGGCGCGCACCTTGATCGGCACCGCCTTGACCATGCTGCTGGCGACGCTGGCCGCCGTGGGCTTGAGTACGATGACCCAACTGGACCTGCGCTCATTGACCCTGGGCATGATGCCAGGCGGTATTGCCGAGATGAGCTTGACCGCGGAAACCCTGCAACTGTCGGTGCCGTTGGTGACGGCAATGCAGGTGATGCGCTTGTTGTTCGTGTTGTTTCTGGCGGAGCCGCTGTTCAGGCATTGGAACCGCCAAACCTGATTACCTTCAAGAAGGAACCCTTCATAGATCACTACCGCTCATCCGAACTGTCAACCTTTACAGCTAGCGGCATTCACACGTCCAAGCCTTCAATCAATGGTGCGCAAGAGCGCCCCTGAGGATTGTGATCATGGTGCCACCTCCCCCTTTAATCATCGACGAGCCCGCAGCCATCATCAACACGGTGGCTGTGCAGGGCTCCCCCAATCGGCTTGTGCTCAACACAGACGGCACGCGCCTGTATGTTGCCAGCGCTACCCTCCCCCAGGGTATTACGGTCATCGACACGGCGAGCTTCAGCGTTCTGACCACGATTATCGATGTGGGCTCGCCGATTTGGCTCGCCATGCATCCCGCCGAGCAACGCCTCTATGTCAGCGATAATAGCCAGGCAGGCGATACGCCGATCAGGGTGATCGACACATCGACCGATACCGTCATTGATCACATCAAGGGGTTCACAACCGTCAATGGCATGGCGCTGAACTCTACTGGTGTGCGCCTGTATGTGGCTGACCATGGCGCTTCGGAGGTGGTGGTGATCAATACCGCCAACCATCAGCGCATTGCCGCCACCGCAGTGGGCTTGCCCCGGGAAATTGCAATAGCACCCGGCAACGCTCGCTCGCACGTTGCCTCGGATTTCGATGGATGGACCAGCATCAACCTGGGCACCAACAGAATCGTTACCCAAACCCCTACCGTTGCCGGCGAACCCACCACCATTGCCCACGCTCGCTTCAACGCACGCGTCTACATCACCTACCGTGACCGTGGTGAACTGTATATCGGCGACACTTCCACCACACAGGCCAGCACCGTACTGGGCGGTTTGCTGAGCCCCTATCAGGTGGCGTTTCACACGATGCTCGAATTCGCCTACGTCACGGAAACCGACGGCGACCGGGTGAGTGTCCTCAATACCCGTACTCAGGCGATAACCGGCTCGATCCAAGGCTTCAACAAACCGCGCGGGATCGTCGTGGCGCCCAACGGTAGGACCGCATACGTGGCGAATATTGGCAACGCCACGGTGTCGCAAGTCAGGTTGTGAGACGACGCAGTCGGGCTTATAGCGCCGGCAACCGCCACTCAATCGGCGTCTCGCCATTCTGCTCAAGAAACTTGTTGGTGCGGCTGAAATGCCCGCAGCCCAGAAAGCCGCGATACGCCGACAACGGCGACGGGTGGACCGACGTCAGCACCAGATGCTTGGTCGCATCGATCAGCTTCTGCTTGCTCTGCGCATGCGCGCCCCACAGCAGGAACACCAGGTGCGGCTGGTGCTCGCTGACGACTTCGATGATCCGATCGGTAAAAAACTGCCAGCCCTTGCCCGCATGGGCGTTGGCGTTGGCGCGTTCCACGGTCATGGTGGTATTGAGCAGCAATACGCCCTGGTCGGCCCAGCTTTGCAGGCAACCGTGGTTGGGGATGTCGATATTCAGGTCGCGCTTGAGCTCTTTATAGATATTGACCAGCGACGGCGGCGCCGGCACGCCCGGTTGCACCGAGAAACACAGACCGTGGGCCTGGCCGGGGCCGTGGTAGGGGTCCTGGCCGAGGATCACCACCTTGACCTTGTCCAGCGGCGTGGAATTGAGCGCGTTGAAGATCAGCGGGCCAGGCGGGTAGATCTCCTTGCCGGCCGCGTGTTCCTGGCGCAGGAACTCACGCAACTGGGCCATGTAGGGCTGCTCGAACTCATCGCGCAGGGCGTGTTTCCAGCTGGGTTCGAGTTTGATACGGTCGCCTTCGCTCATGATTGACTGGTCTTGTAAAAAAGAATGAGGCGAACCCTAGGAAAGCCGACCCCGCTTGTCAATTGATCTGACACACAACCGGCACTTTCCCATGAAGGGATCATACTCAACCTTCACCTTCCCGATTGAGGTCACGATGAACCTGCACTTCGAAGAGCTGACCGGCAGCGGCGGCGCGCGCATCGGCATCGCCAGCCTGGACGCCGAAAAGGCCCTCAACGCCCTCTCCCTGCCGATGATCCTGGCCCTGGGCGATCGCCTGGACGCCTGGGTCAAAGACCCGAACATCGTCTGCGTGCTGTTGCGCGGCAAGGGCCCCAAGGCATTTTGCGCCGGCGGCGAAGTGCGCAGCCTGGCCATGGCCTGCCGTGAACAACCCGGCGTCGTGCCGGAGCTGGCCGCGCAGTTTTTTGCCGCGGAATATCGCCTCGACTATCGCCTGCACACCTACCCCAAACCGTTGATCTGCTGGGGCCACGGCTATGTGCTGGGCGGCGGCATGGGCCTGCTGCAAAGCGCCTCGGTGCGTATCGTCACCCCCAGCAGCCGCTTGGCCATGCCCGAGATCAGTATCGGCCTGTATCCGGATGTGGGCGCCAGTTGGTTCCTGTCACGCATGCCGGGCAAACTGGGGTTGTTCCTTGGCCTGACCGGCGCGCACATCAACGGCCGCGACGCGCTCGATTTGGGCCTGGCCGACCGCTTCATGCGCGACGACCAACAAGACGAACTGCTCGAAGGCCTGTTGCAACTGAACTGGCAGGAACAGACCGCGATGCAGCTCAACAGCCTGCTCAAGGCCTTGGCCCAGGAAGCCATCGACCAGCAACCCGAAGCGCAATGGCTACCACGCCGGGCGCAGATCGATGAGTGGCTGGATGTCAGTGACGTGCGCAGTGCCTGGCGGGCCTTGAGCCCGTTGCGCGAGCACGCCGACCCGTTGCTCAGCCGCGCCGGCAAGACCCTCAGCGAAGGCTGCCCGCTGACCGCGCACCTGGTGTGGGAACAGCTCCAGCGCGCCCGCCACCTGTCGCTGGCCGAGGTGTTCCAGATGGAATACACCTTGAGCCTCAATTGCTGCCGCCACCCGGAATTCAGCGAAGGGGTCCGCGCGCGGTTGATCGACAAAGACCAGCAGCCTCATTGGCATTGGCCGGATATCAATGCCATTCCGCAGGCCGTGGTGCAGGCGCATTTCAACAAAGCCTGGGAAGGCCGCCATCCGCTCGCGGATTTTTCCTACTTTTGACAGTCAGTTTTTTGGCTTTTTAACCGTGAATGCGCAATTGTCCGGCTGACTGTCCTGGCAGATATACACCGGCAGGCCGAAGGGGTCGCTGGCAAGGTGCCAATGCAAAGTACCGGTCAGCGACATCGTCTCCACCTCTGCCGATTTGCCGTACCGCAAGTCCACTCTCTGACCGTCACCGGTCAGGTAGCTGCACTTGTCTACATAGCCGTTTTCCCGATCCTGTGCCTTGCCCGGGGTAAAAATGGCGCCAATGAATTGGTCGACAAAGTCCCGATAGCCGATCTTCGGGCTTTGCCAGACGAGTGTTCCTACCGTCGCCTGGAAGTAGCCATCGACATACTTGATTGCCGAGGGATAAGGGCAGCCTTGGTTCGCTTGCACGTGTGCAACGCCGCCGACCATGAGGAGTAAAACGCACATCAACTGTCTGATCATCGGGGGTTCCTTCGCTCACTGGGCGGTCAAAGAGGCGCAACGGCCGCTCCCAGTTGAATGCACTAGAAACCCAAACGATAGCTGTTAAATCTGACAGTACTGCTAAATGCTACGAAAAAGCGGCGCTGCCTGCGCCGCTTGCCTTCAAGAGCGGTCAACGATGACCGCCGCGACCAGCGCCACGATCGCCACCGCGACCGTGCCCGCCATTGCCCCAGCGATCCCCCCAACCCTGGTTTGGATAAGCCCGGTAACCCATGCGGGGCGCCGGCTGGTAATAACGTGGCACCGGCTGGTAATAACGCGGCGCCGGCGCGTAGTAACGCGGCGCCGGGTAATAGTCACGCCGATATTGATACGCCGGGCCGCCGCCGTAGTAATACACCGGCGCGGGCGCGGTATAGACCTCGGAACGGTAATAACCTGGGCCTCCATCGTAATAGGGCACGCACGCAGAAAGGGACAGACCGAGCACAGCGATAAGAAGCAGTCGTCGATACATGGCGGCCTCCTGGACCGCGAAAGAGCACCGCCAGCGACGCTGGGGGGCGGCATTCAACTTTTGCTGAATGACGAAATATCTGACATCAAAAAGCGAAACTGGTGCGATTTCGACACAGACTGAAACATCTGTTTCGGACGAACCGAATGCCTCATTGCAGTGCGACGGCGCACCAGTGCAACGCAGCCGCACGCACTCGAGCGTCGGGCGTTGCGCGCAAACCCGCGACCTACACGCCCGCGCCCTACTTGGCATGACTCTCGCTTAGCCTCTTGCGTGCAGGATTCATCACAGGTTCGCGGCACCACAATTTGCAATGGCTGACTAGGGTTCCGGCTCGCGAAACGCGAGTGGCTGGTCCGAGAGTCGGCGACCTCCAGTTGAGGTTACACGGCGGGATAAAAGCCCGGGAGACAAGCCACCGTTCACGGTGCCGCGTTGCTCCTGCTCGCCCTCGATCAACTGGAGAAGCCCCATGCCCTCAATCCGTTTACCCGCCCTGCTCGCCGCCGCCTTTGCTGCTGTGCTGAGCGTCCAGACCCAGGCCGCCGTCAAAGACCACTTCAGCGTGTGCTGGACGATCTATGCCGGCTGGATGCCGTGGGAGTACGCCGGCAGCCAAGGCATCCTCGACAAGTGGGCCAAGAAGTACGGCATCACCATCGACGTGGTGCAACTCAATGACTACGTCGAGTCCATCAACCAGTACACCGCCGGCCAGTTCGACGGCTGCACCATGACCAACATGGACGCCCTGACCATCCCCGCCGCCGGTGGCGTCGACAGCACCGCGCTGGTGGTCAGCGACTTCTCCAACGGCAACGATGGCGTGGTGATCAAAGGCAGCGGCAAGACCGTCGCCGACCTCAAGGGCATGAACGTCAACCTGGTGGAACTGTCGGTGTCGCACTACCTGCTGGCCCGCGCGCTGGAGTCGGCCGACCTCACCGAAAAAGACCTGAAAGTGGTCAACACCTCCGACGCCGACATCGCCGCTGCCTTCAACACCGACCAGGTGCAAGCGGTGACGACCTGGAACCCGATGCTCTCTGCGATCAACGCCAAACCCGGCGTCACCCAGGTGTTCGACTCCAGCAAAGTGCCCGGCGAAATCATGGACATGATGGTGGTCAACACCCAGACCCTCAAAGACAACCCGGCCCTGGGCAAAGCCCTCACCGGCGCCTGGTTCGAAGTGGTCGCCCTGATGAACGCCAAAGGCGCCGCCAGCAGCGAAGCCCTGGAACACATGGCCAAGGCCTCGGGCACCGACCTCAAGGGGTTCCAGTCGCAACTGGACACCACCAAGTTGTTCGCCACGCCCAAGGAAGCCCTGGCCTTCGCCACCAGCACGCAGTTGCCAGCGACCATGCGCAAGGTCGCCGAGTTCTCGTTTGAACACGGCCTGCTCGGCGAAGGGGCCAAGGACACCAGCGCCGTGGGCATGAGCTTCGCCAATGGCGTGACCAGCGGCGACAAGGCCAACCTCAAGCTGCAGTTCGACCCCCGCTACGTGCAGATGGCCGCCGACGGCACGTTGTAAGAGGACCCGGCCATGCGCCTGATCAACCGTCATCCGGACCGCTCCAGCCGCCTGTTGTTGGTGCTGCTGCCGTTCGCCCTGCTGCTGTTCGCCTACTTCGTGGGCTCGGCCGAGCGCCTGGCGGATAACCCCAACGACAAACTGCTGCCCAGTGCCGGGCAAATGCTCGAGGCGGTCAAGCGCCTGGCATTGAGCGCCGACAGCCGCACCGGCGAATACGTGCTGTGGCAGGACAGCGCGTCGAGCCTGCGCCGCCTCGCGCTCGGCCTGGGCATCAGTGCCCTCGCCGGCCTGTGCCTGGGCACCGCCGCCGGGACGTTGCCATTGTTCGGCGCGCCGTTGTCGCCGTTGCTGACGGTACTGTCGATGGTGCCGCCGCTGGCGATCCTGCCGATCCTGTTCATCGTGTTCGGCCTGGGGGAATTGTCCAAGGTGATGCTCATCGTCATCGGCGTCACCCCGTGCCTGGCCCGCGACCTGGAACAGCGCGCACGCGAAATTCCTGTGGAACTGCTGGTGAAGGCACAGACCCTCGGCGCGTCGACCTGGACCCTGATGCTGCGCGTGGTGTTGCCACAACTGTTGCCGCGCCTGCTGATCTCACTGCGGCTGATGCTGGGCTCGGCGTGGTTGTTCCTGATCGCCGCCGAAGCCATCGCCTCCACCGACGGCCTGGGCTACCGGATCTTCCTGGTGCGCCGCTACCTGGCGATGGACGTGATCCTGCCCTACGTGGTGTGGATCACTCTGCTCGCCTGGCTGATGGACTGGGGCCTCAAGGCCCTGACCCGGCGCGCGTTCCCCTGGTATGAAGGAGCGCGGGCATGAGCTTTATCAGCGTCAACAATGTGTGGCAGCGCTACGGCGATCAGGTGGTGCTGGAGGGTTTGAATCTGCAGGTCGCCGAGGGCGAATTCTGCACCCTGGTCGGCACCTCCGGCTGCGGCAAATCGACGTTTCTGCGCCTGCTGCTGGGCCAGGAAACCGCGAGCAAGGGCCACATCCTGCTCGACGGCCAACCGCTGGCCGGCGAACCGGATGCCAGCCGTGGCGTGGTGTTCCAGCGCTACTCGGTGTTCCCGCACCTGAGCGTGCTCGACAACGTCGCCCTCGGCCTCGAGCTGCCGCGCGCGCCGTTGCTCGGACGGCTGTTCGGCAAAGCCAAAAAAGCCGCGCGCGAACAGGCCGCCGCGCTGTTGCACAAAGTCGGCCTCGGCCACGCGTTGGACAAGTACCCGGCGCAGCTCTCCGGCGGCATGCAACAACGCCTGGCCATCGCCCAGGCCCTGATCATGAAACCGCGCGTCTTGCTGCTGGACGAACCCTTCGGCGCCCTCGACCCGGGCATCCGCAAAGACATGCACCAGTTGCTGCTGGAGCTGTGGCGCGAAACCCGGCTGACGGTGTTCATGGTCACCCACGACCTCAGCGAAGGCTTCAGCCTCGGCACGCGCCTGCTGGTGTTCGACAAGGTCCGCGTCGACCCCCACGCCCCCGGCGCCTATGGCGCCCGTATCACCTACGACATCCCTTTGAACGGCGAGCGGCGCAAGGCGCTCGCCGCCGAACTTGGAGCGACTTCCAAATGACCGATTCGACTCAACTGTTCCCGCCGTTCGCCGAAGAAATACTGCCCGGCGGCGGCCACCGCTCCTTCGTGCTCAAGCGCGGTCAACTGCTGCGCCTCACCGACCTGCGCGGTGGCGCCAACGTCAGCCTGACCCTGCTCAACGCGAACGAAAAAACCGAACGCCTGAACCTGCCCGACAGCCTCAAATGCCAACACACCGCCAAGCTCACCCGCGGCCATTGCCTGTACTCGGACATGGGCCGCGTGCTGGCCGCCATTACCGCCGACACCTGCGGCTGGAGTGACAGCATCGGCGGCGTGCTGTGCGCGGCCGAGGTGGCCGAGAAGTACGGCCAGGGGCGCTATCAGGAACTGCGCAACGGTTTCTATCGCAACGGCACCGACAACCTGCTGGTGGAATTGGGCAAGTGGGGCCTGGGGCTGTCCGACCTGCTGATGACCCTCAACCTGTTCAGCAAAGTCAGCGTGGACGACAACGGTGGCCTGCACTTCGTACCGGGCAATTCCAAGGCGGGCGACTACATCGAACTCTACGCGCCGATGGACACCCTGGTGGTGCTCACCGCGCTGCAGCATCCGATGGACCCCAACCCCGACTACGCCCCGCAACCGCTGAAACTGAGCTGGATGAACGCCGACCCAAGCGTCGCCGAACACTGCCGCACCTCGCGCCCGGAAAACGCGCGCGGTTTTATCAACACCGACCGTCTGTTCGCCTGAGGAGCTGCCATGTCTATCGCACTGAAACAACCCGACACGGCGGTGTACCGCGCCACCATTCCCGCCGGCGAGCCGTGGCTGATGGAGGTCAAGGCCGGACAGACCCTGCGCATCCTTGACCTGGAGGGCAACCAGGCGGTCGACACGCTGTTCTTCAGCGTGAAAAACCCGCGCGAGCGCTACGACGTGCAACGCACCTTGCGCCGCCAGAACAGCGTGTACCTGGGCGCCGGCAGCGTGCTCTATTCCAACCTCGGCCAGCCGATGCTGACCCTCGTCGCAGACACCTGCGGGCGCCACGACACCCTCGGCGGCGCCTGCGCCCAAGAGAGCAACACCGTGCGCTACGCCCTGGAAAAACGCTACATGCACAGCTGCCGCGACAACTACCTGCGGGCCTGCGTCCATGACGGTCGCCTGGGCAAACGCGACATTGGCCCGAACATCAATTTCTTCATGAATGTGCCGGTCACGGCCGACGGCGGGTTGACCTTCGAAGACGGCATTTCCGCCCCCGGCAAGTACGTCGACCTGCGCGCCGAGATGGACGTGATCGTGCTGATCTCCAACTGCCCGCAATTGAACAACCCGTGCAACGCCTACAACCCGACGCCTGCGGAGTTACTCGTATGGAACTGACACTCAAGCGCTTGCGCAGTTGGTTATTTGCACTCTGCCAGGCCCGAGCCGGGCAGTGTCTTCAAAACCGCTGAACCCTGTGGGAGGGGGCTTGCCCCCGATGGCGGCAAGTCAGCCAAACACGCACCCACTGGCTCACCACCATCGGGAGCCCCTCCCACACTCACGACACGCACTGCGGACGACCGCAGTGCTCCTTCACTTTGCGGGACGGCCCGCAGGGTTTTGCCATGTTCGAAAAACTCTTGATCGCCAACCGTGGCGCCATCGCCTGCCGCATCCTGCGCACCTTGCGCGAGCTGCATGTAAAGGGCGTCGCCGTGTACGCCGAAGCCGATGCGGCCAGCCTGCACATCCAACACGCCGACGAAGCCTACAGCCTCGGTGAAGGCGCCGCGGCCGGCACCTACCTGGCGGTGGACAAAATCCTCGCCATCGCCAAGGCCAGCGGCGCCACGGCGATTCATCCCGGCTACGGCTTTCTCTCGGAAAACGCCGCCTTCGCGCAAGCCTGCGAAAACGCCGGCATCGCCTTTATCGGGCCGACCCCGCACCAGCTGCGCGTATTCGGCCTCAAGCACACCGCACGGGCGCTGGCCAAGCAACACCACCTCCCCTTGCTCGAAGGCAGCGAACTGCTCGACAACCTCGACGCCGCCATGCTCGCCGCCGACCGCGTGGGCTACCCGGTCATGCTCAAGAGCACCGCCGGCGGCGGCGGCATCGGCATGCGCGTATGCCGCCACGCCGCGGAGTTGAACGAGTGCTTCGACGCCGTCAAGCGCCTGGGCCAGAACAACTTCAGCGATGCCGGCGTGTTTATCGAGAAGTACATCGAGCACGCTCGCCACCTGGAGGTGCAGGTGTTCGGCGACGGCGCGGGCGAGGTGATCGCCCTTGGCGTGCGCGATTGTTCGGTGCAGCGGCGCAACCAGAAAGTCCTCGAAGAAACCCCGGCGCCGAACCTGCCCGAAGGCATGGCCGAGGCCCTGTGCTCGGCCGCCATCACCCTGGCCAAGGCGGTCAACTACCGCAGCGCCGGCACCGTGGAATTCATCTTCGATAGCGCAGACAGTCGCTTCTACTTCCTGGAAGTGAACACGCGGTTGCAGGTGGAACACGGCGTCACCGAACAGGTGTGGGGCGTGGACCTGGTGCGCTGGATGGTGCAACTGGCGGCGGGAGAGATGCGGCCATTGAGTGAGTTGGCGTTGAAGCCCCAGGGCCATGCGATCCAGGCACGCTTGTATGCGGAAGATCCAGGCCGCGATTTCCAGCCGAGCCCGGGGCTGTTGACCTGCGTGGATTTTCCGCAGGCCGAAGGCTTGCGCATCGACACTTGGGTTGAAGCCGGTTGTGAGATCCCGCCGTACTTCGACCCGATGATCGCCAAGCTCATCACCTGGGCGCCCACCCGCGAACAGGCGCGCCTGGATTTGCATCGCGCCTTGAGCGACAGCCAGCTCTACGGCGTGGAAACCAACCGCGATTACCTGCGCCAGATCCTGCTGGCCGCGCCCTTTGCCGGTGGCCATCCGTGGACGCGCTGCCTGGAAGATCTGGTCTACGTTGCCCACACGTTCGAAGTGCTCAGCGCGGGCACGCAAACCAGCGTGCAGGACTATCCCGGACGCCTCGGTTATTGGGCCGTGGGCGTACCGCCATCGGGGCCGATGGACAGCCGCGCGCTGCGCCTGGGCAATCGTCTGCTGGGCAATCGCGAAGGCGCGGCAGCCTTGGAGATCACCATGAGCGGGCCGCTGTTGCGCTTCAACTGCGCCGCCGTGGTGGCGGTGACCGGGGCGGATATTCCGCTGCTGCTGGACGATCACCCCGTGCCGATGAACACCGCGCTGCGGATCGAAGCCGGATCGCTGTTGAACCTCGGCACCCTCGCCGGGGCCGGCGCGCGCAGTTACCTGTGCCTGCGCGGCGGGCTGCAAGTGCCGGACTACCTGGGCAGCCAAAGCACCTTCACCCTGGGCCAGTTCGGCGGGCATGGCGGGCGCGCGTTGCGCGCGGGCGACGTGCTGCATCTGTTGCCGCTGGTCGACGTCACCGCAGGCCGGCAACTGGTCGCGCAACCGCTGGCGCAGGTCCGCACGCTACGGGTGATTTACGGCCCCCATGGCGCGCCGGAATACTTCCGGCCCGAGTACATCGACACCTTCTTCACCACACAGTGGGAAGTGCATTTCAACTCCAGCCGCACCGGCGTGCGGTTGATCGGCCCCAAGCCGTTGTGGGCGCGTACCGATGGCGGCGAGGCCGGGCTGCATCCGTCGAATATCCACGACAACCCTTATGCGATCGGCGCGGTGGATTTCACCGGGGACATGCCGGTGATCCTCGGGCCGGACGGGCCGAGCCTGGGTGGGTTCGTGTGCCCGGTGACGGTGATCGAAGCCGACCTGTGGCAACTCGGGCAACTCAAGGCCGGCGACAAGCTGCGCTTCGAAGCGGTGAGCCTCGAGACCGCCCGCGATCTCGCGCTGAAATGGGATCAAATGCCGGAGCCAGGCTTGCCCGCGATGCAGGCGACGCGCGCTCACAGCAACACCGAGGCGATGCCATCGCGAGCAAGCCCGCGCCCACATTGGCCCGCGTCGCCTGTGGTGTTGGATATCGGCCAGGAAGATACGCGTCTGGTTGCCCGATTGGCCGGCGACACCCACCTGCTGCTGGAAATCGGCGCGCCCGAGCTCGACCTGGTGCTGCGCTTTCGCGCCCACGCGCTGATGCAGGCCCTCGAAACCCACGCACGGCACGGCGTGATCGACCTGACGCCGGGCATCCGCTCGCTGCAGGTCCACTACCAGCCGGAACAATTGCCCCTGGCCGACCTGCTGGCGCTGATCAGCGGCGAATGGACGGCCGTGTGCGCCACGCCCAACCTGCAAGTGCCTTCGCGCATCGTCCACCTGCCGCTGTCCTGGGATGACCCGGCGTGCCAGTTGGCCATCGACAAATACATGACCACCGTGCGCAAGGACGCGCCGTGGTGCCCGAGCAACCTGGAGTTCATCCGCCGCATCAACGCCCTCGCCGACCTCGACGCGGTGCGCCACACCGTGTTCGAAGCGAGCTATCTGGTGATGGGCCTGGGCGATGTCTACCTCGGCGCCCCGGTGGCCACGCCGCTGGACCCGCGTCATCGCCTGGTGACCACCAAATACAACCCGGCCCGCACCTGGACCGCCGAGAACTCGGTGGGCATCGGCGGCGCGTATTTGTGCGTGTACGGCATGGAAGGCCCCGGCGGTTATCAGTTCGTCGGGCGCACGTTGCAGATGTGGAACCGCTATCGCGAAGTCGCGGCCTTCGACGGCAAACCGTGGCTGCTGCGGTTTTTCGACCAGATCCGCTTCTACCCGGTGAGTGCCGAAGAACTGGTAAAGATTCGTCGGGACTTTCCGCTGGGGCGCTTTGCGTTGCACATCGAGGACAGCGTGTTGAACCTGGCGGACTACCAGGATTTTCTGGCGCGTGAAGCCACCGGTATCGATGCGTTTCGTGAGCACCAGCAACAGGCGTTCAATGCCGAGCGCGAACGCTGGATCGCCAGCGGCCAGGCGCACTTCGACAGCGAGGAAGCGCCAGCGCCGCTCGCGCAGGACACGCCGCTGAAGGCCAACGAGCACAGCATCGACAGCCATATCGCGGGCAATCTGTGGCAGGTCCGGGTGGCGGTGGGCGAACGCGTTGCGGCCGGCGATGTGCTGGTGGTGCTGGAGTCGATGAAAATGGAGATTGCGCTGCCGGCGCCGTTCGCCGCAGTGGTGCGGGAAATCACCGTGCAGCCCGGCAGCGCGATTGGCGCCGGCCAGCGGGTCGTGGTGCTGGAACGGGACTGAGCGGCGCTGTATCGTGCAGGGACCTTCGGCGCCCTGCCCGATCCAGCCTGAACCGAACGATGACCACAGCCACCCTCTGCCCCGCCTGCGGCGCCCGCAACGACTGCACCCTGGCCGACCCGCGCACCGCCGACCAGACCTGCTGGTGCTACAGCGTCACCATCGACCCGGCGGTGCTCGAAGCCCTGCCCGATGCATTGCGCAACCAGGCCTGCCTGTGCCCGCGCTGTGCCCAGGTCGATGCACAGTTGCGCGGGGCTGAGCCGTTGTAATGCGGGTTGATCGATTCCTCAGCAACCTGCCGCGTTTCAATCGCCAGCAAGTGCGCCTGCTGTTGGTGGAACGGCGGGTGAGCGTCGATGGCGGGCCCGTCAGCGATCCTCACCACGAGGTGCGCGAATTCAGCCGGGTGTGCGTGGACGATGAGGTGCTGCAGGCGGGTAAACCGGCGCGCTATTTCATGCTGCACAAACCCCAGGGCTGCGTCAGCGCCACCTGCGATCCCCAGCACCCGACCGTGCTGGATTGGCTGGACGAACCGGACAAGGACGAGCTGCACATCGCCGGCCGCCTGGACTTCAACACCACCGGGCTGATGCTGATCACCAACGACGGCCAGTGGTCGCGGCGCCTGACGCAACCGACCACCAAACTGCCCAAGGTCTACCTGGTGGAGACCGAACAACCGATCGGCGCGGAATACGCCGCCACCTTCGCGGCGGGCGTGTATTTCGCGTTTGAAGACCTGACGACTCAACCGGCCCAGCTGGAGCTGTTGGCGCCTCGCCTGGCACGCTTGAGCATCATCGAAGGTCGCTATCACCAGGTGAAGCGCATGTTCGGGCACTTCGACAACAAGGTGCTGCGCTTGCATCGGGAACGCATGGGGCCGCTGGCGTTGGATGACGCGCTGGCGCCCGGTGAGTATCGAGCGTTGAGCGCCGATGAAATCCGCCAGGTCTGACGACCGTTCGGCCGGTGATGGCTAAAACCCATCCCTGCGACTTGCGACATCCCGAACCGACTGCTTGAATCAAAACGTCAGCCAAAAGATGACTGGCGAGTCGCCTATAACCTCCAAGAAACACCTTGCCGCGCCCGCGCTTGATCCACGGGCCTTCCCGGCAAACAACCCGCCCTGGTAACACCCGTCGGCCAGCCGTCATCGGCGCGACATGGGCGCTCATCTTCAAGGCGTATGCCTACCTGTCACAAAGCTCGTGCAGAGTGATCTGCGCGCCCTACCCGCTTGCCAGGAGTCTTACGACATGAGGCCAGAAATCGCTGTGTTGGATATACAGGGTCAGTATCGGGTTTACACGGAGTTCTATCGCGCGGACGCGGCTGAAAAGACCATCATCCTGGTCAACGGCTCCATGGCCACCACGGCCTCCTTCGCCCAAACCGTGAAAAGCCTGTACCCGCAGTTCAACGTGGTTTTGTACGACCAGCCCTACGCCGGTCGCTCCAAAATCCATAACCGCCATGAGCAGATGCTGACGAAGGAAGTCGAAGGCCAGATCCTCCTGGAACTCATCGACCACTTCGCCGCCGAACACGTGTTGTCCTTCTCCTGGGGCGGCGCCGCCACCCTCGTCGCCCTCGCCCAGCGCCCGCGCCGCGTGGAAAAGGCGGTGATCAGCTCGTTCTCGCCGGTGATCAACGCGCCCATGCGCGACTACCTCGAACGCGGCGTCGACTACCTCGGCAAGCTTGACCGCGACCGCGTCGGCCACCTGGTCAACAGCACCATCGGCAAACACCTGCCGTCGCTGTTCAAGCGCTTCAACTACCGCCACGTCAGCAGCCTGGCCGAGCATGAATACGGGCAGATGCACTTCCACATCAGCCACGTACTCAACAGCGACCGGCTGTGCTACCTCAAGGCCGCGCGCCAGATCACCGTGCCGGTGCTGTTCATGAACGGTGAATGGGACGAATACACCAGCGCCGAGGATGCCCAGCAGTTCGGGCAATACGTGCCAAACAGCAGCTTCAGCACGATCCAGGCGACCGGGCATTTTCTGGACATGGAGCACAAAGCAGCCTGCCGCGACAGCCGCGACGCCGTGGTCGGCTTTCTGAAGCCCACGCGGCAGACCAGCCGATTGCGCTATCACCAGGGCCAGGCGCAGCATGCCTTTGCGCTCTGAAACACAGCCGACTGTAGGAGCGAGCATGCCCGCGCCTACAGTCGGTCGGCTCGTTGCCTACGCAAACACGCGCAACCTGCACATTTCTCAAAGAAAAACTTCAAATCGCGGCGCACATCTGGTACAAAGTCAGCCGCTCTGAGCGGGTGTCGTATAATGGCATTACTCCAGCTTCCCAAGCTGATAACGAGGGTTCTAATAGGACACCCCGTTTTGTGAGCAAAGAAATATGTGTAATGCGGGTATAGTTTAGTGGCAAAACGAAAGCTTCCCAAGCTTTAGTTGAGGGTTCGATTCCCTCTACCCGCTCCACAACACAGCACCACGCCCCAGCAAATATGGATTGCCCCTCCCCTCATCCCTGATCAGCATTCCCTCCATCCCGGCCTACTTTCCAATCGCACAGCCCCTCCCCTCCGTGCCAATGAACGACCATCCGCGATCACATTAGGTTGTGAATAAAGAAACTCTGAAAACGCACGCCAAACGGTCAACTATCGGACACAGTGAATACGCGCTAGGCAGTGAGACCTGCATGAGGCAGGAAATCATAGATTACCTACGCCGCGCATCAGACCAAAGCCATCGTGTGAACTCAAAAAAGGTTCGGCCTGGAAGATCAATATCGTCTGCTGGAAGGTCAGCAGATTCCAACGCAGCGCGAAAGCGTTGCCATTGCTCTCTGGCTATCTCCGTGGACTGGATCATCATCTTCCTCTCCATGCTTTTATCTCCTTTATGCCGCTTTACATGGACTGTTACGGCTCAAGCCGAAGCAGCATTCATCATATTCGCTTTACCGAATATTCGCTAAAGCGTATATTCGATTTTCCATATACATCGAGTTCAACCATGAGCCCTGCGATCAAAGTGCTTTTCGTATGCGTTGCCAACTCAGCCCGCTCCCTGCTTGCAGAGGCTTTGCTGCGGCACACCGACCCGCGCTTCGAGGCCTTCAGCGCAGGATCCGAACCGTCTGAGGTTGATCCGCGCACGACTCAAGCATTGGAGGCAGTTGGAGTCGATGCAACGGGCCTGCGCAGCAAGTCCATCAGCGAGTTTCAAGCTGATCGATTCGATTACGTAATCACTCTTTGTGATAAATCCGCAAGCGAGTGCCTACCAATGCCCAGTGCAGGTGAAGTCATTGCCTGGGACTTTCCTGACCCAGTAAATAGCGATGATCCCGGCGCATTTCGCCACACGCTCCACGACATCCACGAGCGAATCAAGCTCTTCGTTTTGCTTAAGACCAAACACTTGGAGGATCTATGACAGACCCCATGAACCCCATCACGCTATTCAAGTGCCTGGCAGACGACACCCGAACCAAAATTACGATGCTCGTCGTGAGTGAAGGCGAGTTATGTGTCTGCGAGCTGACAGCCGCTCTTGAGATGAATCAGCCCAAAATTTCTCGTCACTTGGCGCTGCTTCGTTCAGCAGGCTTGCTGATGGATCGTCGCCAGGGTCAGTGGGTGTACTACCGCCTGAATCCCGATTTGCCTGCGTGGGTAACTGCGGTTTTGAAAGAAGTCGTAGACGCCAATCAGCAATGGCTGGAAACCGAGACTAAACGCCTGTGCGCTATGAACGACCGTCCGATCAATCAGGCCGTGTGCAGTTGATTCACGCCCAACCGGATTAACGAAATGCTGATTGCCGTATTGATATTTATCGCCACCATCGTACTCGTCATCTGGCAGCCCAAGGGGCTCGGAGTTGGTTGGAGTGCCACGTTGGGTGCCATCGTGGCGTTGCTGGCAGGCGTCGTTACTCTTGCAGACATACCCGAGGTCTGGCGCATCGTCTGGAATGCTACCGGGACTTTCATTGCGGTCATCATCATCAGTTTGCTGCTTGATGAGGCAGGCTTTTTCAAATGGGCTGCGCTGCATGTGGCCCGATGGGGAGGCGGGAGCACCCGCAAGCTGTTCGCATTTATCGTCCTGCTGGGCGCAGCGGTGTCGGCCCTGTTCGCCAATGACGGAGCAGCATTGATCCTCACACCCATTGTGATCGCGATGTTGCTGGCGTTGCGTTTTTCTCCTGCGGCTACTTTGGCATTCGTCATGGCCGCCGGTTTTATCGCCGATACGGCGAGCTTACCGCTGGTGGTTTCCAACCTGGTCAACATCGTTTCTGCCGACTACTTCGATATCGGCTTCAACGAATATGCTTCGATCATGGTGCCGGTAAACATCGTCAGCGTGGCGGCGACATTAGCCATGCTGCTGTGGTTTTTCCGCAAAGATTTACCAAAGACCTATGACCTCAACCAACTGGACAATCCGGACGAGGCAATCCACGACCGGGCCACTTTTGTAGCCGGCTGGTGGGTGCTGGCACTACTCCTGATCGGCTTCTTTGTCATTGAGCCATTGGGGGTACCAATCAGCGCCATTGCAGCGGTCTGTGCATTCATTCTCTATGTCATCGCGGCTCGTGGTCACGCCATCAACACAAGCAAGGTGCTCAAAGAGGCGCCATGGCAGGTGGTGATTTTTTCTTTGGGTATGTACCTGGTTGTTTATGGCCTGAAGAACGCCGGCCTGACCGACCACATCGCGCAAATCCTGAACGTGTTCGCCGGTTATGGCGTTTGGGGCGCATCCCTGGGTACAGGGCTGCTAACAGCGTTGCTGTCATCGATCATGAACAACATGCCCACCGTTCTGGTAGGCGCCTTATCCATTCATGCCGCCGAAGTCGATGGTGTAGTCCAGCAAGCGATGGTTTACGCCAATATCATCGGCTGCGACCTGGGCCCGAAGATCACCCCAATTGGGAGCTTGGCCACTCTGTTGTGGCTGCACGTGCTGGCCCGGAAAAACATAACGATCAGTTGGGGTTACTACTTCAAGACCGGGATCGTGCTGACCGTGCCCATCCTCGTCGCCACATTGTCCGCCCTGGCACTGCGCCTCAGTTTCTGAATCAAGGAATCATCTGATGAAAGTCTTGTTCATGTGCACCCACAACAGCTGCCGCAGCATTCTGTCCGAGGCGCTTTTCAACCACTTGGCACCCGAGGGTGTAGAAGCCGTCAGCTCAGGAAGCTTTCCCAGTGGCCGGGTGAATCAACGGGCATTGCAAACGCTGGAGGCGGCGGGTATTTCCACGGTGGGCTTGAGCAGCAAGGCTTCGGATGCTTTTGAAGGCTCGCCTCCAGACATCGTGATCACTGTCTGCGACCGGGCAGCGGGTGAAGCATGCCCAATCTTCTTTGGGCCAGCTTTGAAGGCGCATTGGGGGCTGGCCGACCCGTCTGAGGCTAGCGGGTCGGAAGCCGAGATCACCGCAACGTTTGAAGCCACACTGGCCAAAATTCACGAACGCGTGAGTGCGTTTCTTGCACTGCCGCTCAAGACCATGAGCCCTGACCAACTGAAAGCTGAACTGAACCGCATCGGTTCGCTTTAAAGATCAACCGAGGCGGCGTCCTAGCCGGCGCCGTGGTAGGAGTTTATATGCAAGATACATTGCCGAACGTACACACCGACCTGATCGACATTCCGTCGTTGGAGCAACTGGAGCCGCGTACACCGTCACTCCATAAGCCTCGAATTCTGCTTTTGTACGGATCGACGCGAGAGCGCTCTTTCAGCCGGTTAGTCACGCAAGAGGCGGCACGCCTGCTGAATGAGTTTGGCGCTGAAACCAAGATCTTTGACCCATCGGGTCTGCCGCTGCCGGATGACGCTCCCGATACACATCCCAAGGTCGCTGAGCTGCGCGAGCTGATGCAATGGTCTGAGGGGCAGGTGTGGTGCTCCCCTGAGCGTCACGGCTCGATGAGTGCAGTATTCAAAGCCCAAATTGACTGGGTTCCGCTGGCGATTGGCGCTGTACGACCTACGCAAGGCAAAACCCTTGCTGTGATGCAGGTCTGCGGCGGCTCGCAATCTTTCAACGTGGTCAATCAGTTGCGCGTACTGGGTCGATGGATGCGGATGTTCACCATCCCAAACCAATCTTCGGTGGCCAAGGCGTTCACCGAGTTCGACGAGGTAGGCCGCATGAAGCCGTCCTCGTACTACGACCGACTGGTGGACGTGATGGAAGAGCTAATGAAGTTCACGCTGCTGTTGCGGGGTCGCCAGGACTACTTGGTTGATCGCTACTCCGAGCGTAAAGAGTCCGCTGAAGAGCTGTCCAAGCGCGTCAACCAGCGCTCCATTTAACGTCACCGCGAGGAAACTGTATGAGTCAGATAACGATCTACCACAACCCGCAATGTGGCACCTCTCGCAACACCTTGGAGCTGATCCGCAACAGCGGAGAAGAGCCGACTGTTATCGAGTACCTACAGACCCCACCTGACCGCACCACGCTTGTCAGGTTGATCAAGGATATGGGTATCGAGGTGCGGGCCCTGCTTCGTATCAAAGGCACTCCCTACGAGGAGCTGGGACTCGGTGATACGTCACTTAGTGATGATCAGCTCATCGATGCCATGATGGCTCACCCCATTCTGATCAATCGCCCCATCGTCGTGACGACCTTGGGTACACGCTTGTGTCGGCCTTCAGAGGCAGTCCTCGACCTTCTGCCGCAAGAGCAGCGCGGCAGCTTCGTCAAAGAAGACGGACAAGTCGTCATTGATGAGAATGGCCGCAGGGTTTAAACCAATGTGAAGCAGATGGGCCTGGAGGGATGCTGGTGAATCAAAACTCGAAATTTGATGCAGTGGTCATTGGCGGTGGCCAATCCGCGCTCACCGTTTGCATGAGGCCTAATTGCCGGCTGGCCAATGGCAGCTTTAGCATCCTCAACATATGAGCTAGATCAGTTGGGTTCAAACTTGGTTCGCTATACTGTCTACCGCCCAACATCGACTCAAGGTTTTCCCATGGCTCCTTCGCCCAGCGACCAACGAGATGTAGTCATTATCGGTGGGGGGCAGTCAGCCTTGGCGGTAGCGTATTTCCTGCGCCGAACTCAACTTTCGTTCGTCATCCTCGACGCCGAGGAAGAGCCCGGTGGTGCATGGCGGCATGGCTGGAACTCGCTGCGTTTATTCTCCCCGTCCACTTGGAGTTCGATCCCAGGCTGGATGATGCCTCCTGCGCAGGAAGGGTATCCAACGCGAAATCATGTGATCGACTATCTCAGCCAATATGAGCAGCGCTATCAATTCCCGGTTGAGCGCCCGGTTCGGGCCGTTTCTGTAGAGCGTATAGAGTCTGGCTTACGAGTGCGTTCTGACGCCAAGTATTGGGATGCCAAGATTGTAATCAGCGCTACCGGCACTTGGAGCAATCCGTATATCCCTCACTACCCTGATGCCGAGTTATTCGCCGGTCGGCAATTGCATTCCGCGAACTATGTCGATGCACAAGCGTTTGCTGGCAAGAAGGTTTTGGTGGTGGGTGGTGGCAATTCAGGAGCGCAGATTTTGGCAGAAGTCTCCAAGGTCGCTGAGACCACTTGGGTGACTCCTACCGAGCCGGTGTTTTTGCCTGATGAAGTGGATGGGCGGGTGCTATTCGAACGTGCCACTCAGCGCTTGAAAGCTCAGCAGGAGGGGCGTGTCATTGATCAGCCCGTCGGCGGGTTGGGAGACATTGTCATGGTGCCGCCAGTTGTAGACGCCCGTGAGCGTGAAGTTCTCAAGTCTGTACGCCCTTTTGAACGCTTCACTCGCGACGGTGTGATGTGGGCCGACGGCTCCGAATCTGCAGTGGACGTGGTGATCTGGTGTACCGGATTCAGGCCCGCACTTCAGCATCTTGATTCGTTGGGGGTGATCGACACTGAAGGTCGTGTTGAGGTCGACGGCACTCACTCGATCCTGGAACCAAGACTATGGCTGGTGGGCTATGGCGAGTGGACAGGTTCGGCTTCCGCCACACTGATCGGTGTAACACGCACAGCACGCAGCACAGTCAATGAGATCGCGACCTATCTTGACGAGCCGTCCGTGGCCTAGTGCGCCTACACCCCAGGAGTAGAGGACATGAATGAAATGATCGTGCGCTGGCCGGAGCGCAATCCCCGCCTGTTTTTAGCGGTTGCAGCGCTTGTCTGGTTCGGATTGTATGAAGCCCTGATACCTGTTTCAGAGGTTTTGGTCGCAGCGCTTCCGGTTGATCGAAATAGCCACCTTGGAGGCGCCTTACAGTTTTTTTTCTACGACACGCCCAAAGTGTTGATGCTGTTGACTGGCATCGTGTTCTTGATGGGCATGCTCAACTCCCACTTCACGCCTGAACGCACCCGCGCAATATTGGCAGGGCGAAGCGAGGGCACGGCCAATGTCATGGCGGCCTCGCTCGGTGTGTTTACCCCATTTTGCTCGTGCTCAGCCGTTCCTCTTTTTATAGGTTTTGTTCAAGCTGGCGTGCCCCTGGGGGTAACGTTCTCCTTCCTCATTTCTGCGCCCATGGTGAATGAGGTCGCGCTGACACTGCTGCTTGGCTTGTTCGGCTGGAAAGTTGCGTTGCTGTATCTCAGCCTAGGGTTGTTTATTGCGATTGTGGCTGGCTGGGTCATTGGCCGCCTGAAAATGGAGGCCTATCTGGAAGATTGGGTTCGTGACATGCCGAGGATCCAGGCAACTGCCGGGGACACCCGCATGCCCCTGTATGAGCGGATAAGTGCCGGGTTTGGCAGCGTGCGTGAAATCGTCGGAAAAGTCTGGCCTTACATCCTCGCCGGTATTGCCATTGGCGCGGGCATTCACGGGTATGTGCCAGAGGATTTCATGGCCAGTTTCATGGGCAAGGAAGCCTGGTGGTCGGTTCCGCTCGCGGTTCTTATCGGCATCCCCATGTATACCAATGCGGCAGGCATCATCCCCATTGTGCAGGCACTACTCGCAAAGGGCGCGGCACTGGGCACTGTGCTGGCCTTCATGATGAGTGTCATCGCTCTATCTCTTCCGGAGATGGTGATTTTGCGCAAGGTGCTTAAAGTTCGCCTGATAGCCACCTTCATTGGGGTCGTCGCCGTCGGCATTCTCATCGTTGGTTACGTCTTCAACTTCGCTTTGTAATCCACCTACCGAGGTTTTTATGAAAGACATCAAGGTTCTGGGCACCGGTTGTGCAAAATGCAAATCGACAGTCGCCATCATCGAACAAGTGGCGAGTGCGAAAGGCATCCCCGTAAAGCTGGAAAAAATCGAAGACATGCAACAGATCGTCAGCTACGGGGTCATGTCCACCCCGAGTGTTGTGATTGATGGAAAGGTTGTTCACTCAGGAGGCATCCCGACCCGTGACAAGGTTGAAGAGTGGCTCAGCGCTTAGAGGGACTAGAGGCTCCTCAGGCCACAGTGGGGTGACCGCTGCTGGCTGAGAACGCAGCTCGCCTACCTACACACCTACACAACCTTCGTACCTCCTTGTCCATTAAGGGTTCGATTCCCTTCACCCGCTCCACTCAGATATTGGTCTCGCGTCAGGATGGTTTTGACGGGGGATGTAAAAAACCGGTCCTTGGTGGCCGGTTTTTATGGGTGAAATATAGAGTCGGGCGCTTCAAAGCCTCGGAAGCCTTCAAAATAAACACCGCAAAACATGTACAAAACAATATTTTTGTACAACTATCAGTCCTTGAACCTCAGCACCCCGCCCCACTCGATCAAGGAGCCGGTCCATGGCACGCCTACTGGTTTCACTGCTTCTGGTATTGAGCCTGTGCAGCTGCGGCAACGTAGAGGTCGACCACTACGCCGACCAGCAACCGCAGTTGGACCTGGAGCGTTTCTTCAGCAAACCCGTCAAGGCCTGGGGCATATTCCAGAAGCGTTCGGGGGAAGTGACCAAGCGCTTTGAGGTGGATATCGCCAGCCGACGCGAGGGCGATGCGTTGATTCTCGACGAGCGTTTTCTCTACAGCGATGGCACGCGCCAGCAGCGGGTGTGGACGTTAACACCGGATGGCCCTGGGCGCTGGCGCGGGCGCGCGGGGGATGTGGTTGGCGAGGCGATTGGCGAGGTGGCCGGCAACGCATTGCGTTGGCGCTACCGCCTCAACCTGGCGGTGGATGGCTCGGTCTACGAAGTCAGTTTTGACGACTGGATGTACTTGATGGACGAAGACACGTTGATCAACCGGTCGAGCATGTCCAAGTTTGGCGTCGAATGGGGCCAGGTCACGCTGTTCTTTCGTCGCCAATGAACGACCCACTGCGAGGCTGAATCATGAATATGCAAATGCTGACCGAACTGGCCGTAAAGGGTGAGATACGCGAGCTGGAGCTGCTGTCGCTGGAGGGCGGTTTCTACATCGCACGCGTCAGGCTCGAGCATACGGCGATGACGCTGCTGGACGAGGATGCGAAACCGATGCGTATCGGCTCCACCACGCATTTGCGCGACCTGTTGCAACGGGTTCCGGCGTTTCCTTGTGTGCTGGTGCAGCACTGCGTCCACGATGAAATGTGCGGTACACGTGAAGGCCCCATCGGTGCGTTGCGTATTCCGTTTACGTTGGCCCAGTCCTTCTAGGGTGCATTTCATTCTTTGGCTGGCCTTCCCCTTGGTATGGGTGGCCTGGAAAGGGAAACCTACCGCACGCGATCCTGTGCCGCTTCTGTCAGTAACACCTCCTACACGCTAATTCTCTGCTCCCCACACTCCAAGTCAACGTCGACGGACAGATTCAAACGTCCATAGATCTGAAGATCAGCGGTCCCGACAACCGCTTTTATATACATATAAAATATGCATAATTAAAACCTTCAGAATTCAATATGACGCCGCGAAAAACACACTCAATAAAGCAAGCACAACGGCTTGAGCCGGGCGGATACGGAACCGGTGTTTTATGACGAATCAGCATTGGTATGGCAAACCCATGACCATGACGAGTATCGCTGGTGCATCATCGGGAAGGACGCGAAAGGAAGAATATTGGTGGTCGCCTATACCTATCGGGACCCGAACTTTGTGAGACCTATCAGCGCAAGACTCGCATCCAGAAATGAACGACCGGAAGTATCTGGAGGCTTGAATCATGAAAGACGAATACGACCTCAGCACCACTAAACGCGGCGCTGTCGCCAGCAGTAAAGGCAAAACCCGGATCACCATCATGCTCGACGACTCAGTGATCAAGGCGGCTC
Source organism: Pseudomonas sp. Pse79 (assembly GCF_024519615.1). Taxonomy (NCBI): domain Bacteria; kingdom Pseudomonadati; phylum Pseudomonadota; class Gammaproteobacteria; order Pseudomonadales; family Pseudomonadaceae; genus Pseudomonas; species Pseudomonas sp. Pse79. Next base: position 5,177 of record NZ_JALJRR010000018.1, on the reverse strand, counting down.
GCGAAAGGGCTGAAAACGCCGGTACGGGTTACCAGACCGTCATCAACAACATTCTTCGGCAAGCGCTGATTTCTCAGGATGTTCATGATCTGGCGCCCACGCCTAAAAAACCGCTGAAGACACTTCAGGTCATCAACAGCGGAATCAGTCAATCCGAAGTGGAGGCGCTGGAACAGCAATTGATCGCCGTTGCAGGAGAGCTGAATCGCGTGTTGGGTACGCCTAAGTTCGGCAAACAGAAAAACAAACCCTCGCTGTGATAGATAAAGCCCTACGCCCTTCCAAATAAAGACAGCGAGGGGCAAGGCGAACAAGCACCGACGGCCGTAAGCCAAACCCGCTTAAACCTCGTTTCTTAAACTCCTTCGCACCTCCCACACCAACGGCAACGTCACCAGCAACATCCCCGCCAACACCATCACCGCCACCGGCACGCCCAGCGCATCGCCTACGCCCCCCATCAGCACCGGCGCCAGCGCTCCGCCGCCAATGGTGCCGGTGTAGAACAGCGCAAAGGCCCGTTCCCGTTTGCCGGGGCTGACCAGGTCCGGCACGGCGCCGTACAGCACCGACGAGGTGCCATTGAGCACCAGCCCCAACACCGGCAACATCAGCATCAGCCCAACCAGCGGCAGATACAGCGCGGCGACGATCAGCAGCGCCGTGCTGGTTTCCGTCAGCCAGACGGTTTTCATCATGCCGATACGCACGCCGAGATAGCCGCAGAACAGTTTGCCGAATGCACCGCCGATGAACAGCAGCGTCAACGCCAGGCCGATACCGGCCGTGCCCGCGCCTTTGGCTTGCAGCAGGAACGGCAGGAAGGTGAGAAAACCCATTCGCACGGCGCTGTCGATAGTGCCGGTAAGGATCAATGCGCGCAGGCCGGCGGCGGAGCCTGTTGCGGTGCAAGGCTGGGGCTTGGTTGTGGATGCGGCTGCGTGTGGCTGACCGGGGATCAGCCACCACAGCAACCCCGCCGCCGCCAGGCCGAGCAGCCCCAACAGTGTGGCGCTGGCCCGCCAACTGATCAGCGTGAGCAACAGGCCAACCAGGCCGGGAATCAGGGTTTTGCCGATGTCGCCGGAAAAGTTGTAGTGGGCCAGCGCTTGCTTGACGCCACCACCCTCCTCATACGCGTCCGTGATCATCGAGGAAGCCAGCGGGTGCTGGGTGCTGGCGCCCAGGCCGCCAAGCAGCAGCGCCAACAACAGCACGGTCAACCCGCTGGCTTGCCCGGCCAACAGGTAAGCGACACCCGCCAGCACGGTGCCGCCCACCAGCATCGGAGTACGCCCCCAGCGTGTGGCGGCGCGGCTGGCCATCAGTTGGAACACGGCCATCATCCCGGAATAGGCGCCGCGCAACAGGCCGATCTGGACGTAGGACAAGGCGAATTGCGCTTGCCAGATAGGCAGCAGAACGTAGATCACATCGGTGAGGCCATCGTGTACGGCATGGGCGCTGCAGCCGGCGATGAGCGCGCGGCGGCGGGTGGATGTTTCAGCAGCAGGCAAAGCGACGGTGTCGTTCATGGTGTGCGGATCAATTGAGGTTTAAGGGGCTTCCAGCCAGTCAAGGCGATCAGCAACGTCAGCAGTTGGAACACGATGATCAGCGCCACACACCCGGCCCAGCCCCAGCGCTCCCAGATCAGCGCCGGGACGACGGCCCCGCAACTGCCGCCCAGGTAGTACGCGGTGAGATAGACCCCCACGGCCCCCGCCTTGTTGTCGCGAGCGCTGCCGGTAATGAACGCATTGGCGGCAGCCTGGGCCAGAAACACACTGGTAGAACTGAGCGCCAGCCCGATCACGATGCACCACAGCGACGGCATCAGGGTCAGCGCCGAGCCGCTGATGCCAAGCACCGCCGCGACACTCAGCAGTTCGGCGGGTGGGCGGGCTTTGCTCAGGCGCCCGGCGATGGGGATCACAACCAGGGCCAGCAAGAACACCATGTACAGCGTTCCCAAGGCCGCAGGCCCCAAGTTAAAAGGCGGTAGGCCAAGGTACAAACCTGCGTAGGTAAACGCCGCAACCTGGGAAAACAGCACGCAAAAACCTACGGCATACGCCGCGACCAAGGGTTTGCGAAACAGCCCCGACGAAAACGCTTCAACCTGCATCGCTCGCGGCCGACCGGCGGGCAGCAGAAACTGGATAAACCCGCCCACCATCAGGCTCAACACGGCCAGCAGCTCAAAGGCTTCGCGCCAGCCCACGTACTCGGTCATCACACCGGTGACGAACCGCCCCGCGAACCCTCCCAACACGGTGCCCGCAACATACAGGCTGGTGACTTCAGTGACCGTCCCACCACGCCAGCGCTCGCCGATATAGGCCACGCTGGTGGCGAATACCACCGGAATCAACATGCCTTCGACAAAGCGCCACATCAGCACTTCGGCGAAGCTATCGGCATAGGCAGTCATCAACGTCGGCAGCGCCAGCAGCAGCGCGGCCGTGCTGATCACGCTGCGCGGCTCCAGGCGTGCGGTCAGGCGGCTGACGAAAGGTGCGGTGATCGCCACCGCCAGCGTGGTCACGGTGATGCTCCAGCCCGCCGTCCTGGCGCTGATCTGAAAGTGCGCGGCAAACGTCTGCAGGATGCTCTGGGTCGCATACAGGTTGAGAAACGCCGCGCAGCCACACAGGAACAGGGCAAGGCGGGCACAATGCAGGCGCGCGTTCATGAAACCTCTCGTTTTATTTTGAAAGGTCTTTATAGAATGGCGGGCGGGGCTTAAACCAATACCGAATTCGCACCGATTGATACCCAAGGATCAGGATGCTCGACCTACGCAAGCTGCGTTACTTTCTGATGGTCGCCGAAGAATTGCATTTCGGCCGCGCCGCCCTGCGTCTGCACCTGGCCCAGCCGCCATTGACCCGGCAGATTTCCGCGCTGGAGGCAGAGCTGGGTTTCAAACTGTTCGATCGCACCAGCCGCACGGTCGCCCTCACCGCCCAGGGCCGGGCGTTTTTGCCCTATGCCCGGGGTGTGCTGGAACAGGTCGAATTGGCCCACGTCATCGCCGGCAAACTCGCGGCCGGAACGGCCGGGCAATTGGCGTTGGGGTATGTCAGTTCAATCGCCCTGTCGGATCTGTTCAGCCAGGCGATCCAGGCTTTCGCGCAACGCTTCCCGGATGTGCAATTGACCCTGGTGGAATGCGCCTCCGGCAGCCTCGGCGCGCAGGTCGCCGATGGGCGGCTGGATATCGGCTTGAGCCGGCTGTTACCGCAAAACGACCACGTGCAGGCGCTGTCGCTGGGCGAAGAGCGGCTGGTGGCGGCGGTATCCAGCGACAGCCCGCTGGCCGAGCAGGCAACCGTCAGCCTGGCGCAGCTCTGCGCGTACCCGGTGATACTGTTTCCCGCGGACTATGGGTCAGGACTGAACCAGACCGTCGAGCAGCTTTATCGCCAGCATGGCGTGCCCCTGCGCGCGGGGCCAACGGGGCGCCAGATCACCTCGATCATCGCCCTGGTGGCCGCCGGGCAAGGGGTGGCCTTGGTGCCGGCCTGCACGCAGAGCTTGATGAACAAGGGCGTGACGTACAGGCCGTTGGTGGAGGTGGATGCATGTGCGCGGTTGTTGGTGCTGACCCCGACTGAAAGACCGAGTGCATTGGTTGATGCGTTTCTCTCCGTCATCGGAGAAGCGTCACTCCTGCGAAAACCCCAGTAATACCTCTGACCGACGCCCGTCCTGCGCGCTCATACGCTTGATTCGCCCCCCACCGAACTATCGCTCACCGACCGCGGGTAGGTAGAGTGTTGATAATTTATCTTCAGTGGTTATAGCCACCACCAACACACACCACAAGGAGGTGCTGTGGATAGCCGATATTTAATAGGCCATATCGTCGCCGACGGCTGGTATCTGGTGCGCGTCAGAGGTAGCCATCACCCCTTCAAGCACCCGACGAAACCGGGGCTGGTGACAATTCCTCATCCGAAAAAGGACTTGTTGGACAAGCCCGCCAAAAGCATGTTGAAACAGGCTCTGCTGAGTTAACTGTCCTTGGAGGACAACGAACATGCTGTACCCCATCGCAATTTCTACTGGTGACGAAGACCATGCCTGGGGCGTGGAAGTCCCGGACATTCCTGGTTGCTACTCCGCCGGTGACGACTTGGACGACGCCATGGCCATGGCCCGTGAAGCGATTGAAGGCCACTTCGAAATTCTCGCCGAAGACGGTGCGCCGATTCCCAGCGCGCAGAAAGTCACCCTGCATGCAGCCAACCCCAAGTACGCCGGTTGCATGTGGGCAGTGGTGGACATCGATGTCACCAAATACCTGGGCAAGGCGCAGAAACTCAACATCACCCTGCCAGGCTATTTGCTCAATCGTATCGATGAATACGTACTGCACCATCCCGAGGAAAAAAGCCGTTCGGGGTTCCTCGCGTCCGCAGCGCTCAAGGTGCTGCAACTGGATCGATAGCGGCATCTGAATGCCGCCGACAGACTCGTTCCGGCGGAATTTGACCGCAAGAAACGTAGTTTGCCTCCAGGCCGATGGAACTACCGTAGCGCTGTACCCTTTTACGTCCGTTCTTCGAGGAGCCCGTTGATGGCCTACGAATACACACTCATGCCCTCCCCCGTCGGCGAACTGACCCTGGTGTCCCGCCACGGCAAACTCAGCGCCATCCTATGGGAAACAGAGCGCGCGAACCGTGTACGCCTGGGGGAATTGCACGAAGTAAAAGACAACCCCGTGCTGTTGGAAACCGAGCGCCAGTTGCAGGAATATTTCGCCGGAGCCCGTCATCGGTTCGAGCTGGAGCTGGACTTCACCGGCACCGACTTTCAGAAACAAGTCTGGCAGGCACTGCTGACCATCCCCTTCGGCGAAACCCGCAGCTACAGCCAGATCGCCCAGCAGATCGGCAACCCGAAAGCCGTGCGCGCCGTGGGCGCGGCCAATGGGCGTAATCCGATCTCGATCATTGCGCCGTGCCATCGAGTCATTGGCGCATCGGGCGGCTTGACCGGGTTTGCCGGCGGGCTTGCGGCCAAGCAGTATCTGCTCGCACTGGAAGGCACAGGCCAGGCGGAACTGCGGGTCTGAGTGCGCCGGCGACCAGGACCGACTTGAACCCGGCATAAAAATCTATGGTCACCCCCATTTTTGCAATACTGATCAACGGGTGGTGTGGTTG
>NZ_JALJRR010000017.1:0-121315 GCF_024519615.1 Pseudomonas sp. Pse79 | reverse complement strand
TTGAGACCCGTGTGATCGAGTACCAGACTGGCGGTGCGTTGAGCTGGGATTGATTGAAAAAAACGGCCCCTTCAGGGGCCGTGTTGTTTCACCTGTCGATGTTTTTTTATGCCCAATCAAACCATCAAGACCCCCTGCGTCGGCCTGTGCTCCACCGTTTACGGTGATCTGATCTGCCGCGGCTGCAAGCGTTATCACCATGAAGTCATCCAGTGGAATGGCTACAACGCCGAGGAAAAACAGGCGGTGTGGCTGCGCCTTGAGCAACTGCTGGTGCAGGTGATGGCCTCCAAGCTGGACGTGTTCGACCCACAGCGCCTGCGCCAGCAACTGGAAAGCCGCAAGATTCGCTTTATGCCGCACCAGTCGCCGTACTGCTGGGCCTACCAGTTGATTGCCCGGGGTGCGCGGGTGATTACCAGGCTGGACGCATATGGCCTGGTGTTGCTGCCGGAATTTCGCGAGCACAGCCTGGCGGATTTGCGCGATGGAATTGATCGCGAGTTTTTCCTGCTGTCCGAGGCGCATTACCAGCGGTATATCGCCCCCGTGTTCTTGAAAGAGGCCTTTGGGCCAGCCCTGATCGCCACGCTCTAAATGTGGGAGGGGGCTTGCTCCCGATAGCAGTGTGTCAGTCAGCTTATATGTCACTGACCCGGCGCAATCGGGGGCAAGCCCCCTCCCACATTTAGGTCCAGGACGCTGCACGCTCCGCCTGGAGGCCATAGCGTTCAATCGCCTGCTGGCACACCTTGCGCGCCAGACTGCCCTGATCCGCCAATGCCGTCAGCGCGGCCAGCACGAGGTGATGGCGATCCACCTCAAAAAAATCCCGCAACGCCGCCCGCGTATCGCTGCGCCCGAAACCGTCGGTGCCGAGCACGGTGTAGGGGGAATCCAGATACGAAGCAATCATCTGCGGCACCGCCCGCACGTAGTCCGACACCGCAACCACCGGGGCGCCCTTGGGCAAGCAATCATTCACATGACTGACGCGCTGGATCGCCTGCGGATGCAAGCGATTCCAACGCTCCACCTCCCGCGCCTGCCGTGCCAGTTCGCTGAAGCTGGTCACGCTGTAGACCTCACTCGCCACCTGCCAATCGTCCGCCAATAGCTGCGCAGCCGCCTGGGCTTCACGCACCAGCGTACCCGAACCGAGCAGGCGCACCTGGGCGTCAGGCGCGCCCTGCAAGCGGTACATACCTTTGATGATCGCCGCTTCCACCCCCTCGGGCAGGCTCGGCTGCGGGTAGTTTTCGTTCATCAGGGTCACGTAGTAGAACTCGTCGACATCGTGCTCCAGCATCTGGCGCATGCCGTGGTCGAGGATCACTGCGAATTCCCCGGCGAACGCCGGGTCGTAGGCACGGCAGTTGGGGACGCTGGCGGCGCTCAGGTGGCTGCTGCCGTCCTGATGCTGCAGGCCCTCGCCGCCGAGGGTGGTGCGGCCGGCAGTGGCGCCCAGCAGGAAGCCACGGGCGCGCTGGTCGGCGGCGGCCCAGATCAGGTCGCCCACGCGCTGAAAGCCGAACATCGAGTAATAGATGTAGAACGGCAACATGCGCAGGCCATGCACTGAATAGCTGGTGGCCGCCGCGACCCAGGAGCTGATGGCGCTGGCTTCGCTGATGCCCTCTTCGAGGATCTGCCCGTCGGTGGCTTCGCGGTAGCTGAGGATCGAGCCGATATCTTCCGGCTCGTAGCGTTGGCCGACGCTGGAGTAGATGCCGATCTGCTTGAACAGGTTGGCCATGCCGAAGGTACGCGCCTCGTCGGCGACGATCGGCACGATGCGTGGCCCCAGGTGCTTGTCCTTGAGCAGGTTGGTGAGCATACGCACGAAGGCCATGGTGGTGGACATTTCCTTACCCGCGGCAGCCGTGGCGAAGCCGGCGTAACCGGCCAGAGGCGGCACACTGACCGGCGCTGCGGCCTGGCAACGACTGGGCACATAGCCGCCCAGGGCGTTGCGCCGTTGATGCAGATAGCGCAACTCCAGGCTGTCAGCGGCCGGTTTGAAGAAACTCAACGACTCGGTCTGCTCATCTGTCAGCGGCAACTGGAAACGATTGCGGAAGGCGATCAGCGCCTCGCGATCGAGTTTCTTCTGCTGGTGGGTGGTCATCTTGCCCTGCCCGGCTTCGCCCATGCCGAAGCCTTTTTTGGTCTGGGCCAGGATCACCGTGGGCTTGCCCTTGACCCGCCGCGCCGCGTGGTAGGCGGCGTGGATCTTGACCATGTCGTGGCCGCCGCGCTTGAGGCGGTCGATCTGTTCGTCGCTCATGCCCTCGACCAGCCTGGCCAGGGACGCGCTCTGGCCGAAGAAGTGCTCGCGGTTGTAGGCGCCGTCCTTGGCGGCGAAGGTCTGGAACTGCCCGTCCACGGTCTGCGACAGCGTATTGACCAGGGCGCCGTCGCTGTCCTTGGCGAGCAAGGCGTCCCAGTCCGAGCCCCACACCAGCTTGATCACGTTCCAGCCGGCGCCGCCGAACAACGCCTCCAGTTCATCGATGATCCGCCCATTGCCACGCACCGGGCCGTCGAGGCGTTGCAGGTTGCAGTTGACCACCCAGGTCAGGTTGTCCAGGCCTTCGCGGGCGGCCAGGGTCAGGGCCGACATGCTTTCCGGCTCGTCCATTTCGCCGTCGCCGAATACGCCCCAGACGTGGCGCTCGGTGGTGTCCTGCAAGCCGCGGTGCTGCAGGTAGCGCATAAAGCGCGCCTGGAAAATCGAGCTGATCGGGCCGATGCCCATGGAGCCGGTGGGAAATTGCCAGAAGTCCGGCATCAACCACGGGTGCGGGTAACTCGACAAACCGCGCGCGCCGACCTTGGCCCCGCCGATTTCCTGCCGGTAGTGCGCCAGGTCCTGCTCGCTCAGGCGCCCCTCCAGGAACGCCCGCGCATAAATGCCCGGCGCGGAATGCGGCTGGTAGAACACCAGGTCGCCGCCAAAGCCCTCGTGGCGGGCACGGAAAAAGTGATTGAAGCCCACTTCGAACAAATCCGCCGCGCTGGCGTAGCTGGCGATATGACCGCCGAGTTCGCCATACGCCTGGTTGGCGCGCACCACCATGGCCAGGGCGTTCCAGCGCACCAGCGAGGCCAGGCGCTCTTCGGTGGCCAGGTCGCCGGGAAACGCCGGCTGCTGCTCGACGCTGATGCTATTGATATACGGAGTGCCGTGACGGGGTTTCCAGTCGATGTGCGGGGCGCCGCCTTCACGGGCCAGCACGTCGAGGATCTGCCGCGCCCGCGCGGGGCCGGCGTTGGCCACCAGCGAGGCCAGGGCGTCGCGCCACTCGTCCTGCTCGATTTGATCACCGGCGAGCTGATCCGTTGTGGTGTGATTCACTGCGCTCGCAAAACCGTTCATGGGCACCTCCAGGCTTTTTTTCCAGTTTATGTCGATGACTGAGGATTTTTTGCCTGATGTCAGGCGTGCCAAAGCATATTTTGAGCATGAATCGCTGCCAATCAGACGTTTCCCAGCACGTTGTGCTCTAACCCCCCGAAACCTCGCCATTGTGTTTAAAATGCCGCCCGCTCAACGAACGACGCTCAACGATGAACCCCGACGCCCTCGCCACACTGCACGCCCACCTGCTGACCGCCCTGGCCACGCCACCGACCGAAACCCGGCGCCTGTTCCACGGGCGCGGCCGTTGCTGGCCGGGCCTGGAGCAACTGACCGTGGACTGGCTGCAGGGCGTGGTGCTGGTCGCGCTGTTCAAGGAGCCGGAGGCGGCGCACCTGGACGCGCTGAAACAGCTGCTGGTTCAGTTCGAATGGGCGCAGTCCGGCGCCCACACGGTAGCCCTGCAGCACCGCTACCTGCCGCAAAGCACCACCGAATGGCTGGTGGGCGATGCGATCGATGAGCTGACGATTACCGAAGGCGGCCTGCGCTACCTGATCGACCTCGGTAAAAAACAGAACAGCGGGCTGTTTCTCGACATGCGCTACGGCCGCAACTGGGTGCGCGAACAGGCCAAGGGGCTGCGGGTACTCAACCTGTTCGCCTACACCTGCGGGTTTTCCGTGGCGGCCATCGAAGGCGGCGCCGAGCATGTGGTGAACCTGGACATGGCCCGCGGCGCCCTGAGCCGGGGTCGCGACAACCATCGCCTGAATGGGCATGACCTGAGCCGCGTTACCTTTCTTGGCCACGACTTGTTCAAGTCCTGGGCCAAGGTCATCCACAGCGGCCCCTATGATCTGGTGATCATCGACCCGCCGTCCTTCCAGAAAGGCAGTTTCCTGCTGACCAAGGATTACCAGCGCGTGCTGCGCCGCCTGCCGGATTTGCTCACGCCACAAGGCACGGTGCTGGCGTGCATGAATGACCCGGCGTTCGGCGAGGACTTCCTGATCGACGGCGTGACCCGCGAAGCACCGGGCCTGCGCTTTGTCGAGCGGCTGGAAAACCCGCCGGAATTCCCGGATATCGATCGGCAAAGCGGCTTGAAAGCCTTGGTGTTCCTCCAAGGCTGATGCCGAAACGTCCGACGCTTGCTACGCTAGGCAATCACCGGGGTGGTGAACCTTATCCTCCCCTTCCCGGTCGATACCTGCATCCCCTGGCCAGACTCGACGCTGCCACAGCGTCGGCTGCCCCGTTTCACCCTTTGGAGAACCGCCCGTGATATCGACCCTGCATGTAGCCAGACTGAAAGCCTGGGGCGCCCACGGCTTCACTGCCACCGGAGTGGTGTTGGCCTTCCTGGCCACGCTGGCCTTGCTGGAGAACTCACCCAAGGCGTGCCTGCTGTGGCTGGGCCTGGCACTGGTGGTCGATGGCGTCGACGGTTCCCTGGCCCGCCGCGTGAATGTCAGCACGGTACTGCCCAGCTTTGACGGCTCGGTGCTGGACTTGGTGATCGATTACCTGACCTATGTGTTTATCCCGGCACTGTTTATCTACCGCTATATCGACCTGCCGGACTTTACCCACCTGTTCACGGTGTCGGTGATCCTGGTGTCGTCGCTGTTCTGCTTCTGCAACGTGAACATGAAAAGCAAGGACAACTACTTCGTCGGCTTCCCCGCCGCCTGGAACGTGGTGGCCCTCTGCGTGTATATCATCCAGCCCGACGCGTGGGTGACGTTGCTCACGGTGATTGGCCTGGCGCTGCTGACCGTGACGCCGATGAAGTTCCTGCACCCGTTCCGGGTCAAGCGGTTCATGCCGATCAACATCGCGGTGACCACGCTCTGGTTGCTGTGCAGCTTCTTGATGGTGGTGGATTACCCGAACACCAACCCGTGGACGTTTGGGTTGTGGTCGCTGATGTCGGCGTACTTCCTCGGGATCTGCATCTGGCGCACCGCGCTGGAGTGGCTGGGCACCCACAAATAGCCAGGCCGGCACCGTTTGAATGTGGGAGGAGGCTTGCGCCCTCCCACATTTGGATTTGCGTACATCGGGCAGGTAAGATGGCCGCCTTTCGCATAGCGCCCTGCCAACCATAAGCCCTGCCCATGCCCTTCGAACTCAGCGTAGACCTCACTACCCTCGCCATCCTGGCCGTCGTTGCGTTCATCGCCGGCTTCATCGACGCCATCGCCGGCGGTGGCGGCTTGCTCACCACCCCGGCCCTGCTCACCGCCGGCATGCCGCCCCATTTGGTACTGGGCACCAACAAACTCAGCTCCACCTTCGGCTCGGCCACCGCCAGTTTCACCTTTTACCGACGCAAGCTGTTTCACCCGCGCCAGTGGGTACATGCCATCGTCGGTACGTTTATCGGCGCCCTGGCCGGCGCCATCGTCGCCCACTACCTGCCCGCCGAAACCCTGAACAAGATGCTCCCGGTGATCGTCTTCGGTTGTGGCCTGTACCTGTTGTTCGGCGGCACGCCCAAGGCGCCGCTGGAGGGCGACGCACCGATCAAGAAGAAATGGCAGGCCACCCAAGGCTTCGGCCTGGGCTTCTACGACGGCGTGGCCGGCCCCGGCACCGGCGCGTTCTGGACGGTGAGCACGATGCTGCTGCACCCCATCGACCTGGTCAAAGCCAGCGGCGTGGCGCGCAGCATGAACTTCGTCAGCAACGCGGCGGCGCTGTCGGTGTTTATCATCAACGGTTCGGTGGACTGGATCGTCGGGCTGGCCATGGGCGTGTCGGTGATGGTGGGCGCGTTCTTTGGCGCACGCAGCGCAATCAGCGGCGGCGCCAAATTCATTCGCCCGGTGTTTATCACCGTGGTCCTCGGCCTGACGGTGCGCCTAGCCTGGCAGCACTGGTTCAGCGTGGCCTAAGCGGCGGGCCACGTAGAGGTCGATCAGGTAACGCGCAATCGAGCGTGACGCCGGCAACGGCGGCAAGTCGTGGATGTTGAACCACTGCGCGTCCTCGATCTCATCGGCCTGGGGCACGATATCGCCACCGGCGTACTCGGCATGGAAGCCCAGCATCATCGAATGGGGAAACGGCCAGCACTGGCTGCCCACGTACTGGATATTGCGGACTTCCAGCTGCACTTCTTCGTGAACTTCGCGGATCAGGCAGTCTTCGGCCGACTCACCCGGCTCGGCAAACCCCGCCAGCGTGCTGTAGACCCCGGGGACAAAGCGCGGCGACCGCGCCAGCAGGATCTCGTCGCCACGGGTCACCAGCACAATCATGCTCGGCGAGATGCGCGGGTAGCTGCGCAGGTCACAAGCCTCGCAGAACATCGCCCGCTCCCGAGGCACCTGGACCATGGCCTGGCCGCAACTGCCACAAAAACGGTGTTCCCGCGCCCAGGTGCCGATCTGCGCGGCATAGGCCAGCACTTTGTACAGCCGGTGATCGCCTTGCAGCATGAAGCCGCGCAGGCCTTGCCAACTGCATCCAGGTACGTCGCTGGCGGCATTGAGTTCGAGCAGGTACACCGGCTCGCCGTCAAGATGGCCGATACCGTGTTCGGCGAACACCGCCAGGTCCTGGCGCTTGAGCCATTCCCGCGGGAACAGCGCGCCATTGGTGTCGTGTAAAAAACCCTCGCGGCTGCGCGCGACGGCCCAGCCGCCGGGGGTTTGGTTGTCCAGCAGTGTGGTGGTAATCCAGCCTGGGGTCATATCAGTCAATCCACGAATTCGGGTTTCTGCTTGCTCATATGGGCCGCGATGGCCACGCGCAAGTCGTTGGATTGCAACATAGCCGCGTTCCAGGTGGCAACGTATTCCAGACCGTCATTGACTGTATGGTCACGCATGTAGCTGATCATGGCCTTGGTGCCGGTCACGGCAATCGGCGATTTGGCGGCGATTTCCCGGGCGATGTCCAGTACGCCGGCCAACAGGCTTTCCTGATCGGGATACACGCGATTGACCAGGCCGATGCTGCGCGCTTCCTCGGCGCCGAACTGGCGACCGGTGTAGGCCAGCTCGCGCAGCATGCCATCGCCGATGATGCGCGGCAGGCGCTGCAGGGTGCCGACGTCGGCCGCCATGCCGATGTCGATTTCCTTGATGGAAAACTGCGCATCCTCGGCGGCGTAACGCATGTCGCAGGCGCTGATCAGGTCGATGGCACCGCCGATGCAGTAGCCCTGGATCGCGGCCAACACCGGCTTGCGGCAGGTGTCGACGGCGTTGAACGAGGCTTGCAGTTCGAGGATCTTGCGCCGCAACAGGCGTGCATTACGGCCCACGTCCTTGCCAAAATCATTGGCCACCGAGGCCAGCATCATCAGGTCGATGCCGGACGAGAAATGTTTGCCGGCACCGCTGAGCACCACGGCGCGCACGGCGTCGGTGTCGTCGACCCAGCGGAAGATATCGATGATCTCGGTCCAGAACGCCGCGTTCATGGCGTTGATCTTTTCCGGGCGGTTGATCTGCACATGGGCAACGCTGCCAATGAGCTCGACGACGAAGGCTTGGTATTCGGACATGGCAGTGATCCCTGACTGGCGAGTAATAAGAGCCGAACTATAACAAGGGTGAGCCACGGCGCATCAGCCAAAAACGGGACTGCTAAAATTCATCCGGGACGGGCCGTCGGCCTTGGAAAAGGCTGGATAAAAACCGCCTCAGGCGCCATCCTTCGCGCTTTAAGCCGCTGCCGCAGCGGCGCTCGACGTTTAAAGGATACGCCCCATGCTCACCCAACCTCTGGCCCCCGCCGATTTCGACCTGATCGAAGAAACCCTGCTCAAGTACGGTGACGACCACTCGGTGCTGAACCTCGCCGAACTCGATGGTTACTTCTGCGCACTGGTGTCCAGCCCGGCACCGGTGGATATCGCCGAGTGGTTCCCGGCGATCTGGGGCGGGCAGAACCCGCAGTGGGAAAGTGCCGAAGAAGCCAAGCAGTTCCTCGAACTGTGCGTTCGCCACATGAACGCCCGCGCCGCCCAACTGGCCACCGACGCCAAAGGTTTCCGGGCGCGCTTCGACGACACGGAGCATCAGGGCCAGACCCTGACCCTCGCCGAAGAATGGTGCTTTGGCTATATCCGTGGCGCCGCTATCGGCAACTGGCCTGAACTGCCCGCCGAACAGGCCGCACTGCTGGAGAAAATCTCCTGGTGCGCCGAACAGGACAACTTCGAACTGCCGGCGGACCTCGATGTACAGGCGCATCAGCAGCGCGTCAGCGAGATCGAACCGGCGGCGCGGGCGCTGCATGATTACTCGCTCGCCCAGCGCTAAGCCTCGACAAGCGTGACGTCTATGCCCGATTATTCGGGTCCGCCCGTCGGCCACTCCGTGCCACCTTGCCTTGAATCAGGAGCCTTGTACCTTGAGTTCGCAGAAAACCGTGACCGTTACACCGCCCACTTTCCCCCTCAATGGCAAGGTCGCGCCCCCCGGCTCCAAATCCATTACCAACCGCGCGCTGTTGCTCGCCGCCCTGGCCAAGGGCACCAGCCGCCTCAGCGGCGCATTGAAGAGCGATGACACCCGGCACATGTCGGTGGCCCTGCGCCAGATGGGCGTGATCATCGACGAGCCGGACGACACCACCTTCGTGGTCACGGGCCAAGGCCAGCTGCAATTGCCTGCGCAGCCGCTGTTCCTCGGCAATGCCGGTACCGCGATGCGTTTTCTCACCGCCGCCGTCGCCACCGTGCAAGGCACCGTGGTGCTGGACGGCGACGACTACATGCGCAAACGCCCGATCGGCCCGCTGCTCGCCACCCTCGGTCAGAACGGCATCCAGGTCGACAGCCCGACCGGTTGCCCGCCGGTTACCGTGCATGGCGTGGGCAAGGTCCAGGCCACGCGCTTTGAGATCGACGGCGGTCTGTCCAGCCAATACGTATCGGCCTTGCTGATGCTCGCGGCCTGCGGCGCAGCGCCGATTGAAGTGGCGCTGACCGGCAAGGACATCGGCGCCCGCGGCTATGTGGACCTGACCCTCGACTGCATGCGTGCATTCGGCGCGCAGGTCGAGGTGGTCGACGACACCACCTGGCGCGTCGCTCCCAGCGGCTACACCGCCCATGACTACCTGATCGAACCGGACGCCTCCGCCGCCACCTACCTGTGGGCGGCTGAAGTGCTGACCGGCGGGCACATCGATATCGGTGTCGCCGCACACGACTTCACCCAGCCGGACGCCAAGGCCCAGGCGCTGATCGCGCAGTTCCCGAACATGCAGGCCACAGTGGTGGGTTCGCAGATGCAGGACGCGATCCCGACGCTTGCCGTACTGGCCGCATTCAACAACAGCCCGGTGCGCTTCACCGAACTGGCCAACCTGCGGGTCAAGGAATGTGACCGCGTGCAGGCGCTGCACGACGGCCTCAACCAGATCCGCCCAGGCCTGGCCCGCATCGAAGGCGATGACCTGCTGGTGGCCAGCGATCCGGCACTGGCAGGCACGGCCTGCACTGCACTGATCGACACCCACGCCGATCACCGCATCGCCATGTGTTTCGCCCTGGCCGGGCTGAAGGTCTCGGGTATTCGTATTCAGGACCCGGACTGCGTGGCCAAGACCTATCCTGACTACTGGAAGGCACTGGGCAGCCTGGGTGTCGCCCTGCGCTACTGAGTCCGCGGCGTCGAGATGGGGAGGGCTTGATCATGAACATTCGCCAACCCTGCCCGCCCGGCGCCTGTGTCTGTGACCGCGAACAGCTGCTGCAAACCCCAGGCGCCGACCTGCGCATCCTCAACCTGACGCGCCAGGAAGAAAAACGCCTGATCGAACGCCTGGAAGACCTGCAAAGCCTGCAAGACCTCGAACACATGCAGCAGCGCATGTACGCGCTATTGGGTATCCGCGTGCAGGTCGCGCCGGGGCACACCGAGGTCAAGAGCATGCGCGGGATTCAGATCGTCATCGACGAACTACCCGGCCTGTGCCGCAAGACCCGGCAATCGATCCCGGCGGCGATTCGCCGAGGCCTGGAGAAACGACCGGAGATTGCCTACCGGCTGCTGGATGCACATGACCTGCTTGGACTCTAGTCGGTCCTTTCAGTGCATCGCCACCAAGCTGCTGCTCCAGGCCTGAGGCGTGCCGCAACTAACGTAGTTACCAGATGAAATTATCGCCGCCTTTCATGCCATGCCCATTAAGCACGTCCCGGTAAGTCATAGTGGGATACTTGATAAGCCTGTCCACTTGCTCGGAGTTCAAATCTTGAACTTCTTTAGGCGATATATTTGGAAACTCTTTCCCATGTGCATCCACCACTTGCTGAAAGTTCATATTGGGATATTTATCGAGCGTATTGTGTTGGTCAAAGGTCAAGTTTTGCAGGTCGCCATTTGATAGATTTGGATACGGACTGTCTTGGTTCGCATTGTTTTCCTGCTCTTGTCTCACTTGATCTTGCGTGGGTTTTCCCTGGGATGTGTCAATGGGAGGAGCAATCGGCGCGGATCCAGATACAGCAGAAATTGAAGTCATTATCAACTCTCCAGTGATTGTGAACGCCTTGATTGGTCGTCGAACGGTTTCTGGTTCCCTGCTCGCAACGAAATTATCCGGCGACCGTCTCGGTTTCGAACAGACCCTGGCCCACTGCCTTGGCGTGATCCAGATGCACCTGCACCTGGCCGCTTTCCGACTCCAGCAACAACGCTGACGTCAGCACCTGCGCGCCACAGTAATCGAAGATCCCGTAATCGATCTGCGTGTGCATGGCCTTGGCATAACCATGGCGCTCAAACGCGCTTTGATCGGCAGCACCGAGTGCCAGCAGGTGAACCTGCAAGTGCCGCAGTTTCTTCACCACCGGAGTGTCGGGGCCGTAGTCGATCGCCCAGCCGTTGACGAACACGCGGTCGATCCACCCCTTGAGCAGGCCTGGCAGCGACCACCAGTAAATGGGGAACACCAAGACCAGGGCGTCGGCGCGGTCGATGCGGGCTTGTTCGGCGGCGACGTCAGCCGGCGGTTCGGCGCGGGTGCGATGTACGCGCTGGTCGGCAGCGTTGTAGCGCGGGTCGAAGCCTTCGGCGGCAAGGTCGGCGATTTCGAACGTATGGCCAGACGCGCTCAGCCCGGCGGCGACTTGCGCGGCGAGGCTGTGGGTGAGGGATTGCGGGTCGTGATGAGCTACAACGATCAGTGCGTGCATGACAGTGACTCCCATTGGGTTTATGCTGGGCTTAAGTTACCTTTGGTAAGTTACTTTTGGTATATAAGCATGTCAAGCAGTGGTACCCCTGCCCCGCGTCGTCGCCTGTCGCGTGAAGATCGTCTGCGCCAATTGTTGGACGTGGCCTGGCAACTGGTGCGTGAAGAAGGCACCGAAGCCCTGACCCTCGGCCACCTGGCGGAACGAGCGGGCGTGACCAAGCCGGTGGTCTATGACCATTTCGTTACCCGCGCGGGGTTGCTGGCGGCGTTGTATGAGGATTTCGATGGGCGCCAGAATCAGGTGCTCGCCGACGCTCTCGAAGCCAGCAGCCCGACCCTGGAAGATCGCGCGTGGGTGATCGCCTCATCCTATGTCGACTGCGTGTTGTTGCAGGGCCGGGAAATTCCGGGGGTGATCGCGGCGCTGAGCAGCTCACCGGAGTTGGAAAGCCTCAAGCGCAAGTACGAAGCACTCTTTCTCGATAAGTGCCGCGACGTCATGGCCCCCTTCGCGCCGGGCGGCAGCGTGTCCCAGGCGGGGCTGCGGGCCATGCTCGGGGCGGCGGAGGCCTTGTCTCATGCGGCGGCCAGCGGTGAGCTCAGCCGTGAAGAGGCGCAACAGGAGTTGCTGGCGACCATTCTGGCAATGGTCAATCGCGGGGCGCGCAGCGCCCGTTGAGAGGCGTTTTTCAGCCTCGCTCCTGCACAAACAAGCGGACCTTGTGCGCCAGTTGATCCAGGTGCCGGTCGCGTTGCTTCTCGGCATCTACCATGGCGCGCTTGCCATGTTTTTGCAGCAGGTAGGTATGAATCTGCCGCACTTCCAATGAGCTATAGATAGCGGCCACATCCAGCACGCCCATCAAGCCATCGGTGGCGTAGGCGCGGGTGTTCATCAGCACCTGCGTGCCGCGCGCGCCGCGCACCTGAAAGCCCATCGCCGCGAAGGCCGGCACTTTGTCCACGGCGCAGGCCAGTTCGGCGTGAGGGTAACGTGCCAGCACCTCTTGCATCATGCCCCGCGCCACGCCCTGGCGTCGGCTGCCTGCCTGTACGGCCATGAACGCCACACCGCAGGCTTCTGGGTCGTCCTTGACCGGCAAGTACAGCAAAAACCCAATGACTTTTTCCGGGTCTTGCGCAGACGTCGCGACGATCAGTTCGACCGCGATCCCCTTCGACCCGTCCAGCGCCTGCAGGTACAAATGCACCTCAAAGCCGATGGCATATTGGTAAATGTTGTAGAGCAGGTTACTCGGCGGCAGCGCGACGCTGCTGATGTCGGTGAGGTTGTCGACCACCATCTGCAGGATCTGGCTGTTGATCGGTTCGGGGCACGGCGTGGTGTAGCGGGTAAGGCTGAACATGCAAATTCCTGGGGTTTCGCGTCAAGGCAGATGGGATTGTACCTGTTGCAGCAGGTTCGGGATCGATAGGCATACCCGCCATGCTCTGCACGCCTGGCGGCTCGCATGCACATCGCCCCGGGGACGGGCCGCACTGTCATCGTCCGCACACCTCGCGCAAACACCCGCGCAACCAACGATGGGCCAGATCGGCGTCCAACCGTGGGTGCCAGAGCATTGCCACGGTAAACGCGGGTAACGCCACCGGCAGCGCAAAACAGAACAGGTCGCGCCGGTCTGGGGTATAGCGCTCGGGCACCGAGGCAATCAGGTCGGTGTTGCGTGCCAGGGCGATGGCGCTGGAAAAACTCGCGACGATGCTGCCGATCTGCCGCGTCAGGCCCTGGGCTTCGAGGACGTCGTCGATCTGGCCGCGGTCCTGGCCGCGCCGCGATACGTAAAGGTGTCGGCCCTCGGCAAACCGTGCAGCGCTGATCTCGCCTTGGCTCAGGGGATGGCCGCTGCGCACCACGCCGATCAGGCGATCGCGAAACAGCGCCTGGGTCAGCACTTCAGGGCTGGCCGTGGGGTCGACCACGCCGATGTCCAGGTCGACGCTGCCTTCGCGCAGTTGCGCAGTGTCCTTGTCGGTCTTGCTGACGAAGCGCAGGCGCACGCCGGGGGCGTCCTCGGCGAGGCGGGCGAGCAACGCCGAACCGAAGCCTTCGACAAACTCCTCGCTGGTTCGCAGGGTGAAGGTGCGGACCACGTGGGCCATCTCCAGCGCCTGTGCCGGGCGCAACACCGCCTGGGCGCCCTGCACCAGTTGGCTGACCTGTTCGCGCAGTGCCAACGCCCGGGGCGTCGGCACCAGGCCGCGGCCAGCGCGGACCAGCAACGGGTCGCCGGTGGTCGCACGCAAGCGCGCCAACGCCCGGCTCATGGCCGAAGGGCTCAACCGCAGGCGCTTGGCCGCACGGGCGACACTGCCTTCGGCGAGCAATACATCCAGGGTGATCAGCAAATTGAGATCGGGCATCAGCGCTCCATGGCAGGCGTTATATGCAGGTATTTAGTGCAACTCATGCGTCTTCCGCCATGTTAGGCCACGCCGTAGATTTGCGACAGTTGCGTTCATTCAAGGAATCTTCCATGCATACCTCTTCCCGTGGCGGTCTTGTCAGCCTGTGCCTGTCCATGTTGCTGGCCGCCCTTGGCACCAGCATCGCCAATGTCGGCCTGCCCAGCCTCGCGCAGGCCTTCAATGCATCCTTTCACGCGACGCAATGGGTGGTGCTCACCTACCTGCTGGCGATCACGGCAGTCATCGTCAATGCCGGGCGCCTGGGCGATCGGCTGGGGCGACGGCGGCTGTTGATCGCTGGCTTGCTGCTGTTCGCCTTGGCCGGCGGGTTATGCGGTGTCGCGCCTGGCCTGCGGTGGCTGATTGCGGCGCGCAGCCTGCAAGGTTTGGGCGCGGCGATCATGATGGCGATGACGTTAGCGATGGTCGGCGACACCGTCCCCCAAGCGCGCATTGCGCGTGTCATGGGCTTGCTCGGCACGATGTCAGCCGTCGGTACCGCCATGGGCCCCGGCGTGGGCGGCCTGTTGCTCAGTGTGTGGGGGTGGCGCGCGCTGTTTCTGGTGGGGATGCCGCTGGGCTTGCTCGCGGCCGCCCTCGCCTGGCGCTACTTGCCGGTGGATCAGCCGCCCGCGCCGCTGGCCAGCGGCACCGGCATTTGGCGCTCATTGCAGTCGACCTCGTTGCGCGCCGGCCTGGTGATGAGTGCGTTGGTGTCGGCGGTGATCATGGCCACCTTTGTCGTCGGGCCGTTCTACTTGTCCCGAGGGCTTGGGCTCGATCCGGCCGGGATGGGCCTGGCAATGGCCGTCGGCCCTGGTGTCGCGGCGCTCACCGGCATTCCGGCCGGTCGTCTGAGCGAACGCTTTGGCAGCCACGTCATGACACTCGTGGGGCTGGCTGTCTGCGGCAGTGGCGCCCTGTCGCTGTGCCTGGCGTCCGGGCTGGTCACTTATCTTGCCTCACTGATTACGCTGACGGCGGGCTACAGCCTGTTCCAGGCCGCCAACAACACTGCGGTGATGAGCGAAGCCGATGCGGCACGCCGAGGCACGATCTCAGGCCTGCTGAACCTGTCACGCAACCTGGGGCTGATTTTCGGTGCGTCGGCATTGGGCGCGATGTTTGCCTGGACCACTCCCGATGTCACCCACGCCACGCCACAATCCGTGGCTGACGGTCTGCACGCAACCTTTACCGCGGCATTCGCATTGATCCTGCTCGCCAGCGCCATGGCATGGCGGCGACAACCCGCGCGTCAGTTGGCGTGAGCCGAATATCCTCGCTCATGAAGGGTGAATCAGCCTCGCCATGCCGGCGCGGCGGGTGGTGGCGTTTGCCTTGTATGACCAAGGCCGTG
Source organism: Pseudomonas sp. Pse79 (assembly GCF_024519615.1). Taxonomy (NCBI): domain Bacteria; kingdom Pseudomonadati; phylum Pseudomonadota; class Gammaproteobacteria; order Pseudomonadales; family Pseudomonadaceae; genus Pseudomonas; species Pseudomonas sp. Pse79. The sequence goes on along the minus strand of NZ_JALJRR010000017.1, from coordinate 105,995 downwards.
AACATCCGGCATTCAAAACCCGAGGAAAAAAGTTCGGACCAACGGGTGCATGGACGCCCCTACATCGCGCATCATGGGCACTTTCAAGTTCAAGGGTAACGTCCATGCGCGTGCTGTCATTGATGATGGGTCTGACGACGCTGGCCGCCAGCCTGGTGTTCTGCGCCAGCGCGATGGCGAATGAAGAAAGTCAGTTGGTGCAACAGATCAACGCTTACCGCAGCCAGGTGCAACGCTGCGGCGACCAAGGTTCCCAGGAACTGCCACCGCTGGCCAGCGATACGCGCCTGGTGCTGCCGGCCAGTAATGTCGGCGACTTGCAGCAGGCCCTGGCCCGCGCGGCGTACCCGATGGTCAACGTGCAGGCAATCAGCCTGTCCGGGCCCAAGGATGCCCAGGCGGCCATGAAAGCCGTGCGCGAGAGTTTCTGCCGCGTGGTGCTGGACCCGCAATTCGTCGACATCGGCGTGAGCAACAGCGGCCAGGACTGGCGCATCGTGCTCGCCCGCCCGCTGCTGTCCAGCGGCCTGGGCGATTGGCAGACCGAAGGCAGGCAATTGCTGAACCTGATCAACGCCGCCCGCACACAACCGCGCCAATGCGGTCCCCAGGCGTTCACCGCGACCACGCCACTGTCGTGGAACGACACCTTGGCCAGTGCCGCCAACAGCCACACACGCAACATGGCCAACGGCAATTTCTTCGACCATCTGGACCACGACGGCCGCACCCCGGGCGACCGTGCCGAGCTGGCCGGGTACAGCGCGAAGAACATCGGCGAAAACATCGCGGCCGGCCTCGACACCCCGCGCAAAGTGGTGGACGGCTGGCTCGCCAGCCCCGGCCATTGCGCCAACCTGATGAACCCGCAATTCCGTGAATTGGGCGCCGCCTACGCCATGGACCCGAAGAGCGATGCAGGCATTTATTGGACAGCGGTGTTCGGAACACAACAGTAAGTGAACACCCGCGATGAGATCTATCCCAGCGGGTGAAGCATCAAAGTGCCATCTCATGGATAATTGCGCTGAACCGGCAGCAATCATTTCTGTCTGTTGCTTATTGGCCTGACGCATCAGGCATCCAAACAGACCGTGGCAAACAAGGTGTTCACCCGATGATGAATTGGCTGCAAAGCAGCAGCGACATGGCCGAGCGGGTACGCCAGCACGACTGGGCCAGTACGCCCCTGGGTCCGCTGGAACACTGGCCGGATGTGCTCAAGACCACCGTGGCGCTTTGCTTTGCTTCAAGTTTCCCCCAAGCCATCGTGTGGGGGCCTCAATTGACGACCCTCTATAACGACGCGTTCATTCCGATACTGGGCAATAAACCCTATGCCCTGGGGCGTCCGTTCAGCGAGATCTGGAGCGAGGTCTGGGACGACATCAGCCCCATCGCCGACGCGGCTTTCCAAGGCCATGCGACCTATATCGAAAACTTCCCGCTGGTGATCGAACGCGGCGCGGCGCCGGAACAAGCGTACTTCACGTTCTGCTATAGCCCGATCCGCGACCCGCGGGGCCACGTCGTCGGCATGCTCGACACCGTGACCGAAACCACCGCCACGGTGTTCCTTTCGCGCCGCCTTGCGGTGCTGGATACCATCGGCAGCACGGTCGCCAATGCCACCGATGCCGAAGCCATCATGACCGCCACCACGCACCTGCTGGCGCAGCACCTGCAAGTGTCCATCTGCGCCTACGCCGATATGGACGCCGATGAAGACGGCTTCACCATCCGTGACAACTGGACGGCTCCCGGCTCGCCCAGCATCGTCGGCCACTACCGCCTGCAGGCCTTCGGGCAGACCGCGGTCAAGTGCCTGCGGGCCGGTGAGCCGCTGGTGATCGGCAACAACCGGCTTGAACTGCCCGCACAGGAAGCCGCGGCGTTCCAGGCCCTGGGCATCACCGCCACGATCTGCATACCACTGATCAAACACGGTCGCCTTACGGCCTTGATGGCGGTTCACAGCACAGCAGAGCGGACCTGGTCGCCGTATGACCTGGCGCTGTTGGCCGAAGTCACCGAACGGTCCTGGGCGCACATCGAACGGGTGCGCGCCGATGCCGCCGTGCGCGAAGGGTTGGCGGCCTTTACCGAATTGAACGCCACCCTCGAGCAGCGCGTGGAAGAACGCACCGCTGCGCTGGCCCAGGCCGAAGCGGCGTTGCGTCAATCGCAGAAACTCGAAGCCATCGGCCAATTGACCGGCGGCGTGGCCCATGACTTCAACAACCTGCTGACCATCATTCGTTCGTCGGTGGACTTTTTGCGTCAGCCCGGGCTGCCCGAAGAACGGCGCCAACGCTACATGCGCGCAGTGTCGGACACCGTCGAGCGCGCCAGCAAGTTGACCAGCCAGTTGCTTGCGTTCGCGCGCCGCCAACCGCTGAACCCGGAAGTCTTCGATGTAGCGCAGCGGGTCAAGGACATTGGCGAGATGCTCGAGAGTGTCACCGGTGCGCGCATTCATGTGCAGGTTCAATTGCCCGAGCGGCCGTGCCATGTCCGGGTCGACTCGAGCCAGTTCGAAACCGCGCTGATCAATATCGCACTCAACGCCCGCGATGCCATGGACGGCCAGGGCACCCTGACCCTGCGCGTGGGCACGGTGGACGCGATGCCGCGCATCCGGGGCGATGCCCAAGCCTGCCAGCCGTTTGTCACGGTGGCCCTGGCCGACACCGGCAGCGGCATTCCGGGGGAAACGTTCGAGCGCATTTTCGAGCCGTTCTTTACCACCAAGGCCGTGGGCAAAGGCACGGGCCTGGGGTTGTCACAGGTGTTCGGCTTCGCCAAGCAGTCCGGTGGCAATGTCGACGTGGCCAGCCGTCTTGGCCAGGGCACGGTGTTTACCCTGTACCTGCCCGAGGTCGAGCCGGAGGACGCCCGCCACGAGCCCTCCCCTAGTGACCCGGCACCGCCCCACGACACGAGCCTGCGCAATATCCTGATCGTGGAAGACAACCTGGACGTAGGCCGTTTCGCCAACCAGATCCTCCAGGACCTCGGTTACCAGACCACTTGGGCGACCGATGCCGAACAGGCGCTGGCGCTGGCCGGTCCGGATGCTGCGGCTTTCGACGCGATTTTCTCCGACGTGGTGATGCCGGGCATGACCGGCGTGGCGATGGCCAAGCTCCTGCGCCAACGTCGCGCCGACCTGCCGGTGGTGCTCACCTCCGGCTACAGCGAAGAACTCGCGGAAAGCGGCTACGAAGGGTTCGAGTTTCTCGCCAAGCCCTACTCCGCCGACCAGGTGGCGCGGGTGCTGGCCAAGGCCATGTTCAAGGACTGAGCCCTACTCCGCCACGACCACTTGATTGCGGCCGAGGGCCTTGGCGCGGTACAGCGCCTTGTCGGCGGTGTTCATCAACGCGTGCAGGTCGCCATCCAAGGTGCAGGTCGACGCCACGCCGAGACTGGCGGTCATGCCCTGCACAGGTTCGGAAGCCATGCAGGAGATGGCCTTGATCAACTGCTCAGCGATACCCCGGGCGGTTTCCAGCGAGGTATTGGGCAGCAACACCGCAAACTCCTCGCCCCCCAGGCGGCCGTACACATCGGCCTGGCGAAACGACGCGGTGATCACTCCGCCGATCTGCCGCAATACCTGGTCGCCGGCCTGATGGCCGTAGGTATCGTTGATTTCCTTGAAGTGGTCCATGTCGATCATCAACGCACACAGCGGCTGCCGGTTGAGGCGGCACTGCGCGTACAGCAATTGTGCATGTTCGAAAAACGCGCGACGGTTCATCAGCCCGGTGAGTTCATCGGTCTGTGCGGCGCGCGCGGAAATAGTGTGGGCGCGTTCCATCTGCCTGGTCAGGCGGAAGGCTTTTTCCAGGGCGCCGGACAACTTGCGCGTGGCACTGACCACAAACGAGGAAAACACCAGCACCGCAATCGCCACGCCGACCTGCATCGATGACGGCTGAAACAGCAGCCACAGCGTACACGGCAGCAACACCAGGCCCATGGACACCATGGTCATGTAGCGATAGGCCGAATAGCACGAGACAGCGCTGACGGACATGCCCACGGTAAACAACATCACCAGTACTTGGGACATCCGGTCGTCGCTGGGCATTACCGCAAAGGCGCCGGCGCCCCAGATGCTCGCGGACAGTATCAAGGTGAGCCAGTAACGGCGCTCCCAGCGTTCCGGCGTGCGCTCGCTGTGGGGGCTGCGAAACCACTCGAGGAACATTTTCACCCGCAGCAGCGATGACGCCGCCAGCACCGCCAGCCATACCTGCATGACCTGGTGGTCAAAACGGTCCCAACACAGCCAGCAAAGCATCGCCGCCGCGAAATAACTGCCGAAAATGGCGGCAAATGACTGACGAAACAGCTGATGCAAACGGTCGGTTCGCACCTGCCCCTCAATAACGCAATCCTGGTCTTGCTCATGCCCAAGGCCATTCATGAAAACCGCCTGATTCAACTGCCGCGACAAAGGTGCCATTGTGGCACCCTGCCACTAGCGCGGACAATAGACGCCAGCACCTTGGCGCCGTTAACTGTCTTGCGGACGCAAAATCAGCACGCCCAATGGCGGCAGATTCAACGACAGCGACACCGGTTGACCATGATGCGGTTCATCTTCGGTGAATACCCCCCCGCCATTGCCATAATTCGAACCGGCATACGTGTCCGCATCGCTGTTGATCACCTCGCTCCAACGCCCGGCGAACGGCACGCCGACCTTGTAGGCTTCACGGGGCACCGGGGTGAAGTTGGCCACCACCAGCACCGGCCTGCCGTCCTTGCTCCAGCGCAGCCAGGCGTAGACGCTGTTGATCGCATCGTCGCCGATCAGCCACTGGAAGCCCTGGGGCGCGTCGTCCTGTTCATACAGGGCCGGTTCCTCGCGGTACAGGCGATTCAAGTCACTCACCAGCTTCTGCACCCCACGGTGTTCGGGGTATTGCAGCAGGTACCAGTCCAGTTGCTGGTCGTGGTTCCACTCGCGCCATTGGCCGAACTCGCAGCCCATGAACAGCAGCTTCTTGCCCGGGTGCGTCCACATGAAACTCAGGTAGGCGCGCAGGTTGGCGAATTTCTGCCAGCGGTCGCCGGGCATCTTGTCGATCAGCGAGTGCTTGCCGTGGACCACTTCATCGTGGGAGATCGGCAGGATGAAACGCTCGGACCAGGCATACACCAGGCCAAAACTCAGTTCATTGTGATGGTGGGCGCGGTACACCGGGTCTTGCTGGATGTAATGCAGGGAATCGTTCATCCAGCCCATGTTCCACTTGTAGTTGAAGCCCAGGCCGCCCTGTTGGGTTGGCTGGCTGACGCCCGGCCAGGCCGTGGATTCTTCGGCGATCACCAGCGCGCCGGGGGCTTCGAGGGCGACCACGTCGTTCAAGTGCCGCAGGAAGTCGATGGCTTCGAGGTTCTCGCGGCCGCCATGGCGGTTGGGCACCCATTCGCCGGCCTTGCGCGAATAGTCGCGATACAGCATCGAGGCCACGGCATCGACGCGCAGGCCATCGACGTGGAAGTGTTTGAGCCAATGCAGCGCCGAGGCCAGCATAAAGCCATGTACTTCGGTGCGACCCAGGTTGTAGATCAGTGTGTCCCAATCCTGGTGGAAGCCTTCCAGCGGGTTGGCGTATTCGTACAGCGCCGTGCCATCGAATTGCGCGAGGCCGTGGGCATCGGTGGGAAAATGCGCCGGCACCCAGTCGAGGATCACGCCGATGTCGGCCTGGTGACAGGCATTGACGAACTCGGCGAATGCTTGCGGCGAACCGAAGCGCGCAGTCGGCGCGAACTGGGACAACGCTTGATAGCCCCAGGAGCCGCCGAACGGGTGTTCCATGATCGGCATCAGCTCGATATGGGTAAAGCCCAGCTGTTGCACATACGGAATCAGCCGCTCGGCCAGTTCACCCCAGCCGTACTGGCGCGAAACCTCACCGGCCTCGTCCAGTTCGCACTGCCAGGAGCCCAGGTGCAACTCATAAATCGACAGCGGCGCCGTGGGCTTCTGCTTTTGCGCACGCGCCTGCATCCACGTGTGATCCTGCCAGTCGACCTGCAACGGCGACGCGACTTTCGATGCCGTGTCGGGCGGCATCTGGGTGGCCAGGGCCATCGGGTCGGCCTTGAGCGGCAAAATGCCGTGGGCCCCGAGAATCTCGTATTTGTAGGCCGCGCCCGCTTGCAAGCGTGGGATAAAGATCTCCCACACACCAGCCGGATGGCGCAGGCGCATCGGGTGGCGGCGGCCGTCCCAGATATTGAAGTCACCGACCACCGACACGCGCCGGGCGTTCGGTGCCCACACGGCAAACCGCACGCCCTGCACGCCATCGACCGTGGTCAACTGGGCGCCCAGGCAACTGCTGAGGTCACGGTGATTGCCTTCGGCAAACAGGTACAGGTCCATTTCCCCCAGCAGCAGTTGCTGGAAACTGTAAGGGTCTTCGGTGATCTGTTCGCCACCGGCCCATTGGATCTTCAACAGGTAGGCCTGGCGACTGCTGAAATGCCCGATAAACAGACCCGGCACCTGGGTCGCGTCGAGGCTGCCGATCGGCTCGCCAGTGTCGCGACTCAGCAGCTGGACACTCAAGGCCTCGGGCAGGAACGCACGGACAAACTGGCCGCCCTGCTCGTCATCATGGGGCCCGAGAATCGAGAACGGATCATGGTGTTCGGCGCGCACCAGCGCTTCGACGTCGTTGGACGCCGGCATTGCTGTCAGTTTCGGCTGCAGCGGTTCTTTATTCGTAAAACTCATGACGTCTCCCCACCGCGTACAGATTTCGATCCAGGTATGAGCCCGCTGAGCAAACCGTGCAAACCCTGCAAGGGCACCGGCAGCCAGGTCGGGCGGTTTTCCGCTTCATAAGCCACTTCATACGCGGCCTTTTCCAGGCTGAACAAGGTCAGCGCTGCGTCCTGGCCTTTGGCATCCTGCCAGTCATGCGCCAGTGTAGCCGTCGCCGCGTGATAAGCCTTGATAAATGCCAGACGCGCCTCAATCAGGTAGCGCTCGGTCACACGCTGGCGCGCCGCGTCCGCTGCGGGTGAGTGGTCCACACCTTGCACATTCAGGGCCATGGCCGCCGCGTAATCAAACGAACGCAGCACGCCGCTGACGTCTTTATACGGGCTGTGCTTGCCGCGCCGTTCGTGCAGCGGCCGCGCCGGTTCCCCTTCAAAGTCGATCAGGTAAGCGTCGCCTTTCACTACCAGCACCTGGCCCAGGTGCAAGTCACCGTGGACGCGAATGCGCAAGCCGCCCAACGTGGCCTGCGCCAACGCCCGGACCTGAGCGCCGATGGCTTTTTTCTGCTCCAACAATTCACTGACCCGCGCCTGATCGGCCGGGTTCAATTGGTTTTGATGCAGTTTGAGCAATTGCAGGGCGCGCTCGATCTGCGCCGCGATGTCCTTGGCCCAGGCCTCGGCATCCTTGGCGGTGGTGACTTCGGCTTGGAAGTCTGGGTTGGCCGTCGGCGCCGCCAGCACGCCGTGCATTTCACCCAGGCGCTGCCCGAGCAAAGCGGCAAAGTCGGCCAGCTCGCCCAAGGCGTTGTAATGCTGCTCCTGTTCGGACATCGCTTCGGCCTGTTCGTCGCGGATCGCGCGCTCCAGGTTGTTCTGGGTCCAGCCCCAGGCGTCGCCCTGGTTGCTCAGGTAGCCCTGGGCAATCATCAACAGGTTGTCCTGGCCTTGGCCGTCACGCCGAATCATCGAACCGAGCAACGGCGAAATGTTCGGGTAACCGGCTGCGGTCAGGTAGGCGCTCATCTCCAGCTCCGGATGGACCCCGGCGCTGACCTTGCGGATCAACTTGAGCACCAGGCTCTCGCCCACCACCACCGAGCTGTTGGACTGCTCGGCAGCCAGGTAGCGCACAGGCGACTCATCGGTCAGCGGCAGCCTGGCCAGCTGCGGCGTGGCTTCAAAGCGCAGCTCGCCCTCGCTGCTGTTCAACACGGTGCCGGCCTGCAAGGCCTGGATCACCGCGCGGATAAAGTGTTCCAGGCTGAACGCATCGGTCACCAACCCCACCTGACGCACGCGCCGCACACGGGCCAGGGCCAGTTGTTGCGGCAAGGCGCTGGTGAACTGGTCTTCGCCGAGAAAGCCGAACGGCAACTGGTAACGGCTGACCTGCCCCCCGGCACTCACCTCGATTTCGCTGAGCAGCACCGGGTGCTGCAGGTCGCCGAACCGCACGCCGTAAGCGATATGCACGCTGTCGATGGCCGTGTCCTTGCCGGCGAACCAGCGGCGCTTGGGCAGCCAGGCCGGCAGCGAGGTGTGCTCCAGGACGGCGCGACACGGTGCGTCGAGCAGCTCCTCCATGCGTTTTTTCAGAACCAGGGTGGTGAAGTCCGGCATGCTTTGCACCGGTTCCACATGCCAGCTGGGCATCTGGTTTTCCGCCGCCAGCACGAACCAATAGAAGCCATACGGCGCCAGGGTCAGCAGGAAATTCAACTGGCCGATGGGCGGGAACGCATTACCGCCGAGCATCTCCACCGGCACCATGCCGGCGAAGGCCGAGAGGTCCAACTCGGCCGCCTGGGCGCTGCGCGAGACGTTGGCCACGCACAGGATGATCTCGGTGCGGCCGTCGTCCCCGGTGAATTCACGGGTATACGCGAGGATGCGCCGGTTGCTCGGCGAGAGCATCTTCAAGCTGCCCCGGCCGAAAGCCTTGGACTGCTTGCGCACCGCGAGCATGCGGCGGGTCCAGTTGAGCAGCGAATGCGGGTCCTGGGCCTGGGTTTCGACGTTGACCGACTGATAGCCGTATTGCGCGTCCATGATCGGCGGCAGCACCAGGCTGGCCGGGTCGGCGCGGGAAAAGCCGCCGTTGCGGTCGATGGACCACTGCATCGGCGTTCGCACGCCGTCGCGGTCGCCCAGGTAGATGTTGTCGCCCATGCCGATTTCATCGCCGTAATACAGGGTTGGCGTGCCGGGCATCGACAGCAACAGGCTGTTGAGCAGTTCGACGCGACGCCGGTCACGCTCCATCAGCGGCGCCAGGCGCCGGCGAATGCCCAGGTTGATCCGCGCGCGACGGTCGGCGGCGTAGTAGTTCCACAGGTAGTCGCGTTCTTTGTCGGTGACCATTTCCAGGGTCAGTTCATCGTGGTTGCGCAGGAAGATCGCCCATTGGCAATTGGCCGGGATTTCCGGGGTCTGGCGCAGGATGTCGGTGATCGGGAAACGGTCCTCCTGGGCCAACGCCATGTACATGCGCGGCATCAGCGGAAAGTGAAAGGCCATGTGGCATTCATCGCCGTCGTCGCCCTTTTTGTCACCGAAGTACATCTGCGTGTCTTCCGGCCACTGGTTGGCTTCGGCCAGCAGCATGCGGTCGGGGTAATGAGCGTCGATCTCGGCGCGGATCTGCTTGAGGACGTCGTGGGTCTCCGGCAGGTTTTCGTTGTTGGTGCCGTCGCGCTCGATCAGGTACGGGATCGCGTCCAGGCGCAGGCCGTCGATGCCCATGTCGAGCCAGAAGCGCATCACCGACAGCACGGCTTTCATCACTTGCGGATTGTCGAAGTTGAGGTCGGGCTGGTGCGAATAGAAACGGTGCCAGAAGTACTGGCCGGCCACCGGGTCCCAGGTCCAGTTGGACTTCTCGGTATCGAGGAAGATGACGCGCGTACCGTCGTACTTCTGATCGTCGTCGGACCACACGTAGAAGTCCCGCGCCGCCGAACCGGGCTTGGCCTTGCGTGCGCGCTGAAACCACGGGTGCTGGTCGGAGGTGTGGTTGATCACCAGTTCGGTGATCACCCGCAGCCCGCGCTGGTGGGCTTCGGCGATAAAGCGCCGGGCGTCGGCCATGGTCCCGTAGTCGCTGTGCACGCCGCGGTACTCGGCGATGTCATAACCGTCGTCGCGACGTGGCGAGGGGTAGAACGGCAGGAGCCAGATGGTGTTCACACCGAGGTCGGCGATGTAGTCGAGTTTGGCGATCAGCCCGGGAAAGTCACCGATGCCGTCGTTATTGGAGTCGAAATAGGATTTGACGTGAACCTGATAGATCACCGCGTCCTTGTACCACAGCGGGTCTTTGATAAAGGTGGCAGCCTTGGGTTTCTTCGCCATTGGAAACTCCTGAAAACTCGAGGATTCTTGCGGACTGAAGCGGGTCGATGTGCGGGGGCTTGCGCCCGATAGCGGCAGGACAGTCACTTGATCCATAGGCTGGCATAGCGCTTTCGGGAGCAAGCCCCCGCCCACATGTCGATCCTTAGTACGTGGTAATGCGCCAGATCCCGAACGGCATCTGCGGCTCCAGCCGCATCCATTGGGTCTTGCCGTACCACGTCCAGCGATGGCCGTTCATCAAATCTTCGCCCTGGGTGTGGGCGTCGTCCGGCAGGCCCAGCTCCCACAGCGGCAATTCGAATTGCGCTTCCTGGGCATTGAATGGGTCGAGGTTGACCGCCACCAGGATGAAATTGCTGCCGTCTTCGCTGCGCTTGCCGAAGTACAGGATGTTCTCGTTCCAGGCGTTGTAGAGCGTCAGCCCCAGATGCGTGTGCAATGCCGGGTTTTGCCGGCGGATGCGGTTGAGTTGGGCGATCTCGGCGATGATGTTGCCGGGTGCGGTGAAGTCCCGCGGGCGGATCTCGTATTTTTCCGAGTCCTGGTACTCTTCCTTGCCCGGTACCGGCGCGGCTTCGCACAGTTCGAAGCCGGAATACATGCCCCACAACCCCGAGCCCATGCTCGCCAGCGCGGCGCGGATCAAGAAACCCGGGCGCCCGGACTCATGCAGGAACGCGGGGTTGATGTCCGGGGTGTTGACGAAGAAGTTCGGCCGGTAGCACTCGCGCCAGGGCGACTCGTTCAATTGCGCCAGGTACTCGCTCAGCTCGGCCTTGGTGTTGCGCCAGGTGAAATAGGTGTAGCTCTGGGAGTAACCGACCTTGCCCAGGCGCGCCATCATCGCCGGTGTGGTGAATGCTTCGGCGAGGAAGATCACCTCCGGGTACTTGGACCGCACATCGCTGATCAGCCATTGCCAGAATGGCAGCGGCTTGGTGTGAGGGTTATCGACGCGGAATGTCTTCACGCCCTCCTCGACCCAAGCGAGCACGATGTCACGCAGTTCGATCCACAGGCTGGGGATCGCATCGGCGGCGTAGAAATCGACGTTGACGATGTCCTGGTACTTTTTCGGCGGGTTTTCCGCGTATTTGATCGTGCCGTCCGGGCGCCAGTTGAACCAGCCCGGGTGCTGCTTGAGCCAAGGGTGGTCCTGGGAGCACTGAATGGCGAAGTCCAGGGCGACTTCCAGGCCATGGTCGGCGGCGGCCTTGACCAGGCGCCGAAAATCGTCGCGGCTGCCCAGTTGCGGATGAATCGCGTCGTGGCCGCCCTCCTCGCTGCCGATCGCGTAGGGGCTGCCCGGATCGTGCTGCTCGGCCCTCAAGGCATTGTTTTTGCCTTTACGGTGGCTGCGGCCGATGGGGTGGATCGGCGGGAAGTACAGCACGTCGAACCCCATGTCATGGATCATCGACAGCCGCGAATGCACGTCGAGGAACGTACCGTGACGCGCTGGATGGTCGGTGATAGAGCGCGGAAACAGCTCATACCAACTGGCAAACTGCGCACGCTCGCGCTCCACGTCGAGCGGGTACGCGGGACTGATGCTCAAATAGGCGCGGTGATCGGCCCGGGTCATCAGGTACGCACTGTCTTCGTGCAGGAACAGCGCAACCTGCTCGGTTTCCAGCAGGCCGGAGAGCTCGTGGTGCAAGCGCATCAGGCGCTCGCGCAGCTCACTGTCACTGCGCTCGGCGGCCAGCAGCACCAGGCTGCGGCCTTCCTGCAACTCAAGGCTGACCGGCACGCCAGCCTCATGTTTCTTGCGCAGTTCGTAGCAGAAGCTGGCAAAGGTATCGATCCAGGCTTCGATGCAATATTCATGGGGCCCTTGGGCGGTGACGGTAAACGCGCCCTCCCAACCGTCGTTGCCGATATCGGCCATGACCTCGCTGTGCCAGCTTTCATCGTGCAAGGCGCGCCAGCGGATCAGCACCGCAAGCGTGTCGTGGCCGTCGGCGAACACCTTGCTGGTGACATTGATGCGTTGGCCCACCACGGCCTTGACCGCAAATTCGCCGCCGTCGATCACCGGCATGGTGCTTTCAATCGCTATGCGAGGCAGCAATAACGCCTGGGACAGCGGCAATACACAATCGTCTGGAGTCAGTGTTTCAGCAGTCATCGAGCATCTTCCCCTTACGCCCTGTGGACGCTCTTTGCTTGATCCGAATTCTGATACGGCACCGCTCTCCCTGAGCAGGGCCACATAAGGTCCGAGCCCGGGGCCGGGTGAAAAGTTCAGGTGGATGTGCCGCCATCGACGGGGGGAATCAATTCCCCCGGGCGGCTGTCCACCGATAGAGCAAAGCACAAAGGAGGCCACACCGATGAATATCCCGATTCCCGCGCAAACGCCCGATCCGAATATCGACAAGCCGACCCTGCCGCCCACCGAACCGGCTGCGCCTCCTGAGGAGGAACCGCCGCAAGACCCGCCCGTGCGGGTGGAGGAACCCTCAGCCCAATGCTATCCCCTCACCATCACCAGACGATGACAAGGAGTTCACCATGCCTGTACGTATCGAAAACCAGATCTGCTACTTCACGGTCGATGACAACGGCCAGGAACAAAGCCTGCCGGCGTCCCAGGTCACCGTCAGTACCGACAGCGAAAAATCCATGTCTTTTGTGGCGCTGAACGACGACCGGATCTACATCACCGAGGTCGAGGCCGACGCGCTGACCGTCGCCGGCGCCCAGGATGGGCGCAAACACCTGAAGGCCAGCGACAGTGATTCGGTGATTTGATTGATCTGTATCAGCACACGCTGAATCGAGCTGCGCCCCAGGCGCCACGGGGTGCAGCACATTGTCGCAGCAGGGCCTTTGCAGCGCATCTGATCCGCTTTTTATCGCCACACCTGAGTCTGTTATGCAAACAGCACGACGAGCATAGTTCACCGGCCTGATGGAGGCTGATGAGCAAACGACCATGAGCGAAATGATCCCCGTCCGAACCGTGGAAATCCACGAGCCTGCGCACCCGAAGAAGGTGACGGCCAAATCCAGCGATAACCAGATCCATACCCGTAGCTTCACCGGCCTGTACCGCACCTTGCGCGTGGCTGGTGCAGGCTTTCTGTTCCTGGCGTTTTTCGGCACGGTGTGGCTGAACTGGGGCGGTCGCCAGGCCGTACTGTGGGACCTGGCCGAAAGCAAGTTCCACATATTCGGCGCCACGTTCTGGCCGCAGGACTTCATCCTGCTGTCGGCGCTGTTGATCATCTGCGCCTTCGGCCTGTTTGCGATCACCGTGTTCGCCGGCCGGGTGTGGTGCGGCTACACCTGCCCGCAAAGCTCGTTCACCTGGCTGTTCATGTGGTGCGAAAAAGTCACCGAAGGCGAGCGCAACCAGCGTATCAAGCTGCAAGCGGCACCCTGGAGCCTGAACAAACTGGCACGGCGCTCGGCCAAACATACGCTGTGGCTGAGTATCAGCGTGCTGACCGGGTTGACCTTTGTCGGTTACTTCACACCCATTCGCCCGCTGGCCAGCGAACTGCTGACCTGGCAGATGGGCGGCGTGAGCCTGTTCTGGGTGGTGTTTTTCACCGCCGCCACTTACCTCAACGCCGGCTGGCTGCGCGAAGCGGTATGCATGCACATGTGCCCATATGCGCGGTTCCAGAGCGTGATGTTCGACAAAGACACGCTGACCATCTCCTACGATGCGGCCCGTGGCGAACACCGCGGCCCGCGCAAGCGTGAAGCCAAACCGGCGGACGTCGGCCTCGGCGACTGCATCGATTGCCAATTGTGCGTGCAAGTGTGCCCCACCGGCATCGATATCCGCGACGGCCTGCAAATGGAATGCATCGGCTGCGCGGCGTGCATCGATGCCTGTGACTCGATCATGGACAAAATGGGTTACGCCCGCGGCCTGGTGAGCTACACCAGCGAACATCAACTGCAAGGCGGCAAGACCCACCTGCTCAGGCCACGCCTGATCGGCTACAGTGCGGTGCTGCTGGTGATGATCGCGGCGTTGGTCGTGGCACTGGTGCAGCGGCCGATGGTGTCGCTGGACGTGACCAAGGACCGCGGCATGTTCCGCGAAAACAGCCAGGGCCTGATCGAAAACATCTACAGCCTCAAGGTCATCAACAAGACCCAGCAACCCCAGGACTACCGCCTGGAACTGGTAGATGGCGAAGGCTTCCAGCTGCAAGGCAAGACCCAGATCAGCCTGGCCCCGGGGGAAATCAGCGACGTGCCGGTGTCGGTGGCGTTGCTGGCGGACAAGCCGGCGAGCAGTTCGCAGATCCTGCGCTTCAAGGTCACCGACGTCGACGAACCATGGGTCTACAGCGCTGCCGACAGCCGTTTCGTGGCACCGTTGAACCGCTGAGGGTTGGCCGGCATAAGAGATCAAATGTGGCAGCCGCTAAGCCGGCGGCCACATTTCGCCCTGCGTACATCTTGAGAAGATTAATTTGGCTACCATGAAACGCTACGAAAAATTCGCCGACGACATCGCAGAACTGATCCGCTCCGGCGTGCTCGGCCCTGGCCAGCGAGTGCCTTCGGTGCGCTATGCCAGCCAGACCTACGGCGTCAGCCCGTCCACGGTGTTCCAGGCGTACTACCTGCTGGAACGCCGCGGCCTGATCCGGGCACGACCGCGTTCCGGCTACTTCGTCAACACCCATGCACCCAGCCCGTTCTCCGAACCGGTGGTGAGTGAACACGTGCATGAGTCCACCGAAGTCGATGTGAGCGAATTGGTGTTCTCGGTGCTCGAGTCCATCAAAGACCCGAATACCGTGCCGTTCGGCTCGGCCTTCCCCAGCCCGATGCTGTTCCCGCTGCCCCGCCTGGCCCGCTCCCTGGCCAGCGCCGCCCGTGAGATGGACCCGCGCCTGGTGGTCACCGACATGTCGCCGGGCAACCCGCAACTGCGCCGGCAGATTGCCCTGCGTTATATGGTCGGCGGCCTGATGTTGCCGATGGAAGAGCTGCTGATCACCAACGGCGCCCTCGAAGCCCTGAACCTGTGCCTGCAGGCCGTCACCGAGCCGGGCGATCTGGTGGCCATTGAAGCGCCGGCGTTTTATGCCTGCCTGCAAGTGCTCGAACGCCTGAAACTCAAAGCGGTGGAAATCCCCGTGCATCCGCGTGACGGCATCGACCTCAACGCCCTGGCGCAAAGCCTGGAGCGCTACCCGATCAAAGCCTGTTGGACCATGACCAGTTTCCAGAACCCCATGGGCGCCACGCTGCCGGAAGCGAAGAAACAGGAATTGGTGGAGCTGCTGCGCCGCCATCAGGTGCCGTTGATCGAGGACGACGTCTACGCAGAGTTGTACTACGGACAACAGGCACCGAAACCCGCCAAGGCCTTCGACACCGAGGGCCTGGTGATGCACTGCGGCTCCTTCGCCAAGAGCCTCGCACCGGGTTATCGCATTGGCTGGGTGGCGGCCGGGCGCTATGCGCAGAAGGTCGAGCGTTTGAAGCTGATGACCTCGTTGTGCCCGTCGATGCCCGCCCAGGCGGCGATTGCCGACTACCTGCAACATGGCGGCTATGACCGGCACTTGCGCAAATTGCGCTACGCCCTGGAAGAACAGCAAAGCGCCATGCTTGCGGCCATTGCCCGGTATTTTCCGGCGCAGACGCGGGTCAGCCAGCCGGCCGGCGGGTATTTCCTCTGGCTGGAATTGCCGGAGCAGACGGATTCATTGAAGTTATTCCAGATGGCCTTGGCCCAGGGCATCAGTATCGCGCCGGGGCCGATTTTTTCGGCGACCCAGCGTTTCAGGAACTGTATCCGCTTGAACTACGGCAGCCCGTGGTCGGAAGCATCGGAAAAAGCGATGGAGACGTTGGGACGCATTGTGCGCTCGTTTTGACGCGGAACCAGATCGACGCACGTACCACACAGGACACTCACTATTCCTGGTTCGAACCAGAGGTTTCCTATGAGCGTTTCTGTCCCCCCAAGGCCTGCACCCCTGCCCATCCCGCCCAACTACATGCGTGCCGTCGAACAAAAGCAGGTTCGCGAGATGTATGCTCCGCTGGACCGACCGGCCGGCGACCTGCGCTCGGCACAGCAGATCATCGACCAGAGCCCGGTCATGACGCACTTCCTGCAAGGCCGCGACAGTTACGCGATCGCTGATGATCTTAAGCAGCAGGTCGGTGACTGGACCCCATCCAACGCAGACCCGGATGCGCGTGCTGACGCGGCTTACAACCTGGAAAAAGTGCTGCAGTTTCTCGACAACCTTGACGACCGCACCTTGAATGGCAGCCATGCCCGCAACGGGCGTATCGATGGGTTCTTCAACGACGGCTACAGCACCCTGGATAACTCCGAAGCCAGCCGGCTCAAGGCGTTTTCCTTTAAAGGCTATGAAGTGCTGCGCCATCTGCCGAGCTGAAGGCCGAGGGCCTCAACGACCGCCGCCCAGGTCGACGAACGTCCCGGTGGCATAGGACGCCTTGTCCGACAACAACCAGACAATCGCCTCCGCCACCTCGTCCGGCCGGCCGCCACGGGCCATGGGAATCCCGGACTCCAGCTTGCTGACCCGGTCCGGATCACCGCTCAGGGCATGGAAGTCGGTGTAGATATAGCCGGGGCGCACCGCGTTGACACGAATGCCCTCGCCCGCCACTTCCTTCGACAGCCCGATGGTAAAGCTGTCCAGCGCGCCCTTGGAGGCGGCGTAGTCGACATATTCACCCGGCGAACCGAGGCGCGCCGCCACCGACGACACATTGACGATGCTGCCGCCCTGCCCACCATGCCGGGGCGACATACGCAGCACCGCGTGCTTGGCGCACAGAATAGGGCCGAGCACGTTGGTCTTCATGATCTTCAGGATGCGGAACTCGGACATTTCATCAACACGGGATTTATGCCCCACGGTGCCGGCATTGTTGACCAGTGCCGTCACCCGCCCCAACTCGTTGTCAACACGATGGAACAGCGCGATCACCTCATCCTCGATGCTCACATCGGCGCGCACCGCAATGGCCTGGGCGCCCAGCGCACGGACCTGGTCGAGCACGCGATGAGCGGCCTCTTCGTCCGACTGGAAGTTGATGCAAATGCGATAGCCCTGGCGAGCCGCCAGCAATGCCGTCGCGGCGCCAATCCCACGACCGCCCCCGGTGATGATGAGGACTTTGTCCATGCCTACGCTCTCCTGAATCAACCAAATGTTTAGAGTTGGCCCCAAGAATACCCGTCAAGCACGCTGCTTGTCAGGCGCCAGCGCTGCTTGTGCCCGCAGGATGTCGGCCATGAAGCCATCCGCCGGTAACGGATGCCCGAGCAAATAGCCCTGCAACGCGTTGCACCCCAGGCGAGTGAGGAAGCTCTGCTGGACATCGGTTTCCACCCCTTCAGCGACAATCCGCAGCCCAAGGGCCTGGCCCAGGGCGACGATGGCCGAGACGATGGCGGCGTCGTCGCCGTCGTGTTCCAGGTCTCGCACAAAGCCACGGTCGATCTTCAGTTCGTTGGCCGGCAGGCGCTTGAGGTACATCAGGCTGGAATAGCCGGTGCCGAAGTCATCAATGGACAGATCGACCCCCATTTCCGACAGCTGCTGCAACACCGTCATGCTCGCATCGGCATCGCTCATGGCGGTGGTTTCGGTAATCTCCAGCGTCAGGCTGTTGGCCGGCAACTGGTGGCGATCCAACGCGGCGGCGACACTCTTGACCAGGCCGGCGTGGCAAAACTGCAACGCCGACAGGTTCACCGCGATTCGCCAGTCTTCATAACCCTGGGCGTACCACACGCGCATCTGACGGCAGGCTTCGTCGAGCACCCACTCGCCAATCGGAATGATCAGCCCGGTCTTTTCCGCCAGCTCGATAAAGGCCGCCGGCAGCAACAAGCCCTCTTGCGGATGCTCCCAGCGCAGCAAGGCTTCGGCGCCTATCGGGGCACCGCTGACGGCGTCGAACTTGGGCTGGTAGTACAAGCGGAACTGCTGCTGCTCGACTGCGTTGCGCAAGTCCTGCAACAACTGCAGTTGCTTGCGCGCGTTAGAGTTCATCGACACATCGAAGAAGCTGTAGCCATTCTTGCCCATGCCCTTGGCGTGGTACATCGCGGCGTCGGCGTTCATCAGCAGTTCCTGGGGCGTACTGCCGTTGCCCGGGAACATCGCGATACCGACACTGGCTGAAATTTTCAGCACGTGTTCGGCCACCTGGAACGCGCGATTGATCAGCACCACCTGGCGCTCAGCAAGGCCCAGGGCATCATTGGGCTGCGTCAGTTGCACCAGCAGCACAAACTCATCTCCGCCGATGCGCGCCAGGGTGTCCTGGCTGCGCAGATCTTCACGCAGGCGCTGGCTGACTTCGCGCAACAACTGGTCGCCCATGTGATGGCCGAAGGCATCGTTGACCGGCTTGAAGCCGTCCAGGTCGATAAACATCAGGGCCAGGCAACCGCCCTGCTCTTTCACCGCCTGCATGGCTTGCTGAATCCGGTCGGCGAGCAGGGTGCGATTGGGCAGGCCGGTCAGGGTGTCGTGCAGGGCCAGGTGGGTCAGTTCCTGATTGGCCAACGTCAGCGAGTCGGCCAGCACCGCGGTACGCGCCTCCAGGCGCGCGTCGAGCAACGACGTGAGCAGCGCGATAACCAGCACGGCCAGGCTGGTGACCAACACCAGGTTATCCAGGCCCTTGCCGCTCAAGCCGGTCAGCGCGGCGCCGCAGAAACTGTCGTCGGCAAAACGCGCCGCCGCCATGCCGGTGTAGTGCATGCCGACGATGGCCACGCCCATCACCACGGCGGCGCCACCGCGCGCCAGACGCACATAAGGCGTGTTGCGCCGCAGATTGAAGGCGATCCACAGTGCCGCGCCAGACGCCGCCACCGCGATCAGCAACGAGGCGCCAAACAACGCGGGGTCGTAATCGATGCCCGGCAGCATCCGCATCGCGGCCATGCCGGTGTAATGCATGCTGCTGATGCCGGCGCCCATGATCAGCGCGCCAAACCCCAGTTGCCACATAGGCAGGCGCTGCTGGCTGACCAGCCACAAGGCAAAACCGCAGGACAACACCGCGATCAACAGCGACAACGCGGTAATGTCCAGGTCAAAACCCAGGGCGAACGGCAGCCTGAGCGCCAACATGCCGATAAAGTGCATGGACCACACGCCCACGCCCATGGCCAATGCCCCGCCCAGCATCCACAAGTAGATGGCGCGACCCTTGGCCGTGGCGATGCGACCGGAGAGGTCGAGCGCGGTGTAGGAAGCAAGCACCGCGACGAACAGGGAGATCACGACCAGAGAGGGAGAATAACTACCGATGAGCATGGAACTTCTCGAGAGCGACGGGTTGTAAACACCCGCCCCGGGTGGCAAAGCCGCGGATTGTAGCGAGAATAATTATTGAACAGGCGATTAATTATAATAGGACCAGCACCGGCATTTTGAGGTCAATCTGCCCATTCAAAAAGGCCCGGACTTCACTCCTTTTCCGCCACTTGAGTCTGCCCATCCCAACCACCGCCCAACGCGGCGATCAGTTGCACACTGGCCACCAATCGCGTCTGCAGCAAGGTCAGCACAGTGCGTTCGTTACTCAGCGCCGTCGCCTGCACGGTGACCACATCCAGGTAAGCGATCAGCCCCGCTTTGTATTGGTTCTGGGTCAAGCGCAGCGATTCGCGAGCGGCCTCCAGGGCTTCGTTGCTGACCACGGCTTCGTCTTCCAGCACCTTGAGCTGGACCATGTAGTTTTCCACTTCGCGAAAACCATCCAGCACGGTCTGGCGGTACTTGGCCACGGTTTCATCGTAACTGGCCACGGTGCGGTCGACTTCCGCCGAGCGCTGGCCGCCGTCGAACAGGGTCATCGCCAGTTTCGGCCCGACCGACCAGAAGCGGTTCGGCAGGCTGATCCAGTCTGAATAGGTGCTGCTGGAATAACCGCCAGCCAGGCTCAGGCTCAGGTCCGGGTAATAGGCGGCCTTGGCCACGCCGATATTGGCGTTGGCGGCGATCACCGAGCGTTCGGCCGAGGCGATGTCCGGGCGCCGTTCGAGCAATTGCGACGGCAGGCTCACCGGAATCTGCGGCAAGGCCGGGATGTCCTTGCTCACGGCCAGGTTGAAGTTGGCCGGCGCCTCGCCGATCAACACGGCGATGGCGTTTTCCAGCTGGGCACGCTGCCAGATCAGGTCGATCAGGCTGGCCTGGGTGGACTTGAGCTGGGTTTGCGCCTGGGCCACGGCTTCCTTGCCGGAGACGCCGGCGCGGTATTGGTTTTCGGTCATTTGCAGGGAGCGCTGGTAGGTGTCCAGCGTGGCTTGCAGCAACCGGGTCTGCTCATCCATGACGCGCAGTTGCAGGTAGCTTTGCACCAACTCCGACTGCTGGCTCAAGCGCATAGCGGCCAGGTCCGCCGAGCTGGCTTCGGCGCTGGCCTCTTTGGCTTCCAGGCCCCGGCGCAACTTGCCCCAGACATCGGCTTCCCAGCTCACGCCCAACTGCGCGTTGAGGGTGTCGCGGATGCCGCTGCTGGAACTGCTGAGGCTGGCGTTGCTGCTGCCGGTGCCCTGGCTGGCGCGGGTTTTCCCGACGCTCAGGTCCACCGTCGGGTAAAACGCCCCACGGGAACTGCGCACCAGCGCCTGGGCCTGGCGGAAGCGCGCTTCGGCCTGGGCGACGGTCTGGTTGGCGTTGTTCAGCCGGACCACGAGGTCATTGAGCTGACGGTCGCCGTACAGCTCCCACCAGGCGCCACGGGCCAGCGCATCGCTCGGCGTGGCCTGGCGCCAGCCCTGGGCTTGCTTGAACTGCGCCGGCTCGATGACCTCCGGGCGCGTGTAGTCGGGGCCGACGGCGCAAGCGCTGAGCAACACCCCGCAGAGCACCAGGCTGGCGACGCGGGAACCACGGGGCATGGCCAATGTGGCGAAAATTGAATCGGTCATAGCGCAGTGTCCAGGGCAGCATCGGTACGCACGCCGCGCCAAGCATTGAAACGATGGCGCGCGCGGTCGAGATAAAGGTAAACCACCGGGGTGGTGTAAAGGGTCAGGATCTGGCTGAAGACCAGCCCGCCGATAATGGTCAGGCCCAGGGGCTGGCGCATTTCCGCACCTTCGGCCCTGCCGAGCAACAACGGCAAGGCACCGAGGATCGCCGCCAGCGTGGTCATCAGGATCGGCCGCAGACGCAACAGGCAGGCGCTGCGAATCGAATCCAGCGGGCTCAGGCCATCATTGCGCTCCAGTTGCAGCGCCAGGTCGATCATCAGGATCGCGTTTTTCTTCACCACCCCGATCAACAGGAACAAGCCGAGCAAGGAGATCAGGCTGAACTCGCCGCCCAGCAGGTAAATGGAGAGCAAGGCTCCGACGCCGGCCGACGGCAAGGTCGAGAGGATCGTCAGCGGGTGGATATAACTTTCATACAGAATACCCAACACCAGGTACACCGCCACCAGCGCGCCGAGAATCATGAACGGCTGGCCCTTCTGGGTCGCCGCAAAGGCATCGGCGGTGCCGGCCATCTTGGCGATGACGTCCTCCGGCAAGCCCACCTTGGCAATCGCCCGCTCGATGGCCGCAGTGCCCTGCTCCACCGTCACGCCGGGCGCTATGTCGAAGGCGATGTTTTCCGAGGCGAACTGGCCTTCGTGACTGACCCGGTCGTCCGCCAGGCTGTTCTCATAATGGGCAATGGTCGACAACGGCACCCGCGCGCCCGTGGAGGTGATCACCTGCATCTGGTTCAGGGTGATCGGGTCCTGGGCGTATTTCGGGTTGACCTCCATCACCACCTGATACTGGTTGAGGCTGTCATAGATCGTGGAGATCTGCCGCTGGCTGTAGGCGTTGTTCAGCACCGCGGTGACCATGTTCATGTCGATACCCAGGCGCTTGGCCTGGTCGCGGTCGACGACCAGCGTCACCTGGGCCGCGCCCCGGCCTTCGCGGGCGTCGATGGCGGTGAGTTCGGGCAACGCACGCAGTGCGGCCACGACCTTCGGGTACCACAGGCGCAGTGCAGACAGATCACCGCTTTGCAGGATGTAGGAATACTGCGCACTGGTCTGGTCACGCCCGCCACCGAATTGCAGGTCCTGGTCAGCCATCAGGAACAGCCGCCCGCCCGGCACCAGGGGCACGTTCTTGCGCAGACGCTCGATCACCGCCTGGGCGGAGACCTTGCGCTCGCTGATGGGTTTGAGTCGAACCAGCATCACCGCGTTGTTGGTGCCGCTGTTGCCGCCGATGAAACCGGCCACGCTGAGCACCGCCGGGTCTTGCAACACGGCCTTGCGGAAAATTTCCATCTTCGGCTGCATCACGCTGAACGACAGCCCGTCGTCGCCGCGCACAAAGCCGATCAATTGCCCGGTGTCCTGCTGGGGCATGAAGGTTTTCGGCACCACCACATACAGCGCGATATTCACCCCCACCGTGATCAGCAGGCTGAGCAAGGTCAGGCGCCGATGGCGCAGCACCCAGTCCAGGCTGGTGGCGTAGGCCGAGACCATGCGGTCGTTGACCTTCTGGCTCCAACGCTGCAAACCGGTCAGTTGGCCTTTGATATGAGGCTTGAGCCAACGCGCGCAGAGCATCGGCGTGAGGGTCAGCGAGACCACCAGCGACACGATGATCGCCGCCGACAAGGTGATGGAAAACTCACGGAACAGGCTGGTGACGATCCCGCCCATGAACAGGATGGACAGGAACACCGCCACCAGCGACACGTTCATCGACAGCAAGGTAAAGCCAACTTCCTTGGCGCCCAGGTACGCCGCCTTCATCGGCGGCACGCCCTCGTCGATATGCCGGGAAATGTTCTCCAGCACCACGATGGCATCGTCCACCACCAGGCCGGTGGCGAGGATCAGCGCCATCAGCGAGAAGTTGTTCAGCGAGAAACCGAACAGATACATCACCGCGAAGGTGCCGACCAGCGACACCGGCACCGCCAGGGTTGGAATCAGCGACGCACGGAAGTTACCGAGGAACAGGTAGACCACCAGGATCACCAGCCCTACGGCAATCAGCAAGGTCATCTCGGCCTCGTGCAGGGTGGCGGTGATCACCGGCGAGCGATCCATCGCCAGGCTCAGCTTGACGCTGGACGGCAGCACCGCCTGCAATGCCGGCAACTGCGCCTTGATCTGCCGGACGGTCTCGATGATGTTGGCTCCGGACTGGCGGTTGATCACCAGCAGCACCGCCGAATCGTTGTTGAAGAAGCCGCTGTTGTAGCGGTCTTCCACACCGTCGCTGATCTTCGCCACATCGCCCAGGCGCAGGGCCGCGCCGTTCTGGTAGCGGATCAGCAGCGGTTCATAGTCCTTGGCTTTTTCCAGCTGGTCGTTGGCCTGGATCTGCCAGTTGCGCTCGGCGTCTTCCAGGGAACCCTTGGGCCGACGCTGGTTGGCGTTGGCGATGGTGTTGCGCACATCGTCGAGGGCCACGCCGTACTGGTCGAGGGCCTTGGGTTCGAGTTCGATCCGCACCGCCGGCAGGGAACTGCCGCCGATCTGCACTTCACCCACGCCCGGCACCTGGGACAGGCTTTGCGACAGGATGGTCGACGCCAGGTCGTACAGCTGGCCCTTCTGCAATACGTCCGAGGTCAGCGACAGCACCATGATCGGCGCCTGCGACGGGTTGATCTTCTTGTAGGTCGGCATGCTGCGCATACCGCTGGGCAGCAGGTTGCGCGAAGCGTTGATCGCCGCCTGCACTTCCCGCGCCGCGCCGTTGATATCACGGTCGGAATCGAACGCCAGGATCACCCGCGTCGAACCCTGGCTCGACGAACTGCTCATGGTGGTAATACCGGCAATCGCGCCGAACGAGCGCTCCAGCGGCGTGGCCACAGTGGACGCCATCACCTCGGGGCTGGCGCCGGGCAGGCTGGCCGACACCACGATCACCGGGAAGTCGATCTGCGGCAGCGGCGACACCGGCAGCAGATTGAAGCTGACACCGCCCAGCAACATGATCGCCAGGCTCAACAGCATGGTCGCGACCGGGCGGCGAATGAAAGGTCCGGACAGGTTCATGACTCAACCGGCTCCAGGCGTTGCGGCTCTTTGCGCCAGCGCCGCCCCAGGCGATCGAAGTACAGGTAGATCACCGGCGTGGTGAACAGGGTCAATACCTGGCTCACCAGCAAACCGCCGACCATCACCAGGCCCAGCGGTTGACGCAGCTCAGCACCGGAACCGGTGGCCAGCATCAACGGCACCGCGCCGAACAGCGCGGCCAGGGTGGTCATCAGGATCGGCCGGAAGCGCAACAG
This sequence comes from Pseudomonas sp. Pse79, assembly GCF_024519615.1. Lineage (NCBI taxonomy): Bacteria > Pseudomonadati > Pseudomonadota > Gammaproteobacteria > Pseudomonadales > Pseudomonadaceae > Pseudomonas > Pseudomonas sp. Pse79. The sequence continues at coordinate 81,615 of NZ_JALJRR010000017.1, read as the reverse complement.
CGCCGCCTGGTAGATCGCGGTCTGCGGGTCAAGGCCCTGGTTGCGTTCGGCGTCGAGGGCGAAGTCGATCATCATGATCGCGTTCTTCTTGACGATACCGATCAGCAAAATGATGCCGATGATCGCGATCATGCCCAGGTCATTGCCGCTGAGCAGCAACGCCAGCAACGCCCCCACCGCCGCCGAAGGCAGGGTCGAGAGGATGGTGACCGGGTGGATGTAGCTCTCGTAGAGCACGCCGAGCACGATGTACATGGTGACCACCGCCGCCAGGATCAGCAGCAAGGTGCTCGACAGCGAGGCTTCGAACGCCTGGGCCGCGCCCTGGAACTGGGTCTGCACGCCGACCGGCATGCCGATGTCTTTCTGGGTCTGGTTGATCAACTCCACGCCCTTGCCCAGCGCGACGCCAGGGGCCAGGTTGAACGACATCATCACCGCCGGGAACTGGCCGATATGCGCAATCGCCAACTGCGCCTGGCGCTGTTCCACATGGGCCAGGCTCGACAGCCGCACCTGGCCGCCGTCGGTGGTCTTGACGTGGATCTGGTTCAGCGCATCCGGCCCCAGGGTCTCGCCCGACTGGGCCTGCAACACCACGCGATATTGGCTGGCCTGGGTGTAGATGGTGGAAATCTGCCGCTGACCGAAGGCGTCGTACAGCGCATCGGTGATGGTCGACACGTTGACGCCCAGGCGCGAGGCCGCATCGCGGTCGATCACCAGGTACACCTGCAGGCCCTTGTCCTGCAGGTCGCTGGCGACGTCGGTGAGCTGCGGCAACTGGCTCAAGGCATGGACCAGCTTTTCGCTCCACAACGCCAGCAGTTCGGCATCGGGTGACGACATGCTGAACTGGTACTGGGTGCGGCTGACGCGGTCTTCGATGGTCAGATCCTGCACCGGCTGCATGTACAGGCGGATGCCCACCAGTTTGTCGATTTCAGGCTGCAGGCGGGTGATCACCTGGGCCGCGCTCAAGTTCCGCTGCCCATGGGCCTTGAGGTTGATCAGCAAGCGACCGCTGTTGAGGGTGGCGTTGTCGCCATCCACACCGATGTAGGACGACAGGCTTTCCACCGCCGGGTCGGCCAGGATGATCTTCGCCAGCTCCTGCTGGCGCTGGCTCATGGCCGCGAAGGAAATCGACTGCGGCGCCTCGGAAATGCCCTGGATCACCCCGGTGTCCTGCACCGGGAAAAAGCCCTTGGGCACCACCAGGTACAGCACCACGGTGAGGCCCAGGGTGGCGATGGCCACCAGCAACGTCAGCGGCTGGTGCTTGAGCACCCACTGCAACTTGCGCCCGTAGGCCGCGATCAACCAATCGATCCAGGCGCCGCTGGCCTTGTAGAAACGGCTCTGTTCTGCTTCCTCGGGCTCACGCTTGAGCAGGCGCGCGCACATCATCGGCGTCAGGGTCAGGGACACCACCAGGGAAATCAGGATCGCCACCGCCAGGGTGATGGCGAACTCGCGGAACAGGCGCCCGACCACATCGCCCATGAACAGCAACGGAATCAATACGGCGATCAGCGACAGGGTCAGGGAAATCAGGGTGAAGCCGATCTGTTTGGCGCCCTTGAGCGCGGCGGCCAGCGGGGTTTCACCTTCCTCGATATAACGCGAGATGTTCTCCAGCATCACGATCGCATCGTCGACCACGAAGCCAGTGGCGATGGTCAGGGCCATCAGCGTCAGGTTGTTGATCGAGAAACCCGCCAGGTACATCACGCCAAAGGTGCCCACCAGTGACAGTGGCACGGCGATCGACGGGATGATCGTCGCGCTGACGCGGCGCAGGAACAGGAAGGTCACCATCACCACCAGGGCAATCGCGATCAGCAATTCGTGCTGCACGTCGGTGACCGAGGCGCGGATGGTCTGGGTACGGTCGGTCAGCACCGTCACATCCAGGCCGGCCGGCAGGTTATCGGTGATGCTCGGCAGCAGGGCCTTGATACGGTCGACTACCTCGATCACGTTGGCACCGGGCTGGCGCTGGATATTCAGCAGCACGGCCTGGTTTTCGTTGGCCCAGGCGGCGAGGCGTTCGTTTTCGGCGCCGTCGACGATCTGCGCGACGTCCTTCAGACGCAGCGGCGCGCCATTTTTGTAGGCCAGGATCAGTTCGGCGTATTGCTGCGGCGACACCAGTTGGTCGTTGGCGTCGAGCATCGACACGCGGGTCGGCCCGTCGAAGTTGCCCTTGGGCTGGTTGACGTTGGACGCGGTAATCAGCGTGCGTACATCCGACAGGTTCAAGCCGTTGGCCGCCAGGGCCTCGGGGTTGACCTTGATACGCACGGCCTGGCGCTGGCCACCGGCAATGCTGACCATGCCGACGCCGCTGATCTGCGCGATCTTTTGCGCCATGCGCGTGTCGACCAGGTCATTGAGCTTGGGCAGCAGCATGGTCTTGGAGGTAATCGCCAGGGTCAGCACCGGGGTATCCGCCGGGTTGACCTTGTTGTACACCGGCGGCGCCGGCAAGTCCTTGGGCAGCAGGTTGGTCGCGGCGTTGATCGCGGCCTGCACCTGTTGCTCGGCGACATCCATATTGATGTCGAGGTTGAAGCGCAGGGTCAGCACCGAGGCCCCGCCGGAGCTGGTGGAGGCCATCTGGGTCAAGCCGGGCATTTGCCCGAACTGGCGCTCCAGGGGCGCGGTGACTGCGCTGGTCATCACATCCGGGCTGGCGCCAGGGTACAGGGTCATCACCCGGATGGTCGGGTAGTCCACCTGGGGCAAGGCCGAGACCGGCAACAAGCGGTACGAGATGATCCCTGCCAGGACAATCGCCAGCATGCTCAGCGTGGTAGCGACCGGGCGAAGGATAAACAGCCGCGACAGGTTCATGAAGCGACCTTTTGCGCCTTGCCGGCGTCAGCGCCGGTCTCCCCTTTGGCCGCGGGCTTGCCTTGCAGGTGCTCGGTCGGCGTGGTCGGGACTTGGCTGCTGTCGTTGACCACTTCGACTTCACTGCCGTCCTTCAGGCGGTCGGTGCCTTCCAGCACCACGCGATCGCCGGCGACCAGGCCTTGCTTGATCACGGTATTGTCGCCGTCGCTATCGCCGACCACCAGGGGCTGGACCTTGACCTTCTTGTCGCCGTCGAGCTTGTAGACAAAGGTGCCGGCGTTGCCGAACTGGATGGCGGCGGACGGTGCCAGTACGACGTTGTGCAGGGTGTCGGCGAGCAGATGCACGTTGACGAACTGATTGGGGAACAGCGCCTGGTCTTTGTTATCGAAGCGCGCCTTGAACTTCAAGGTGCCGGTGGTGACGTCGATCTGGTTATCCAGGCTCTGCAGCACGCCGGTGGCTTGGCGCTTGGCGTCGCCGCGGTCCCAGGCTTCCACCGGCAGCTTGTTGCCGGCGTGGTAACGGGCGAGCACGGTTTCCAGGCTGTTCTCCGGCAGAGTGAAGGCCACGCTGATCGGCTGGGTCTGAGTGATCACCGCCAGCGCCGTGGTGTCGTTGGCGGCCACCAGGTTACCGACGTCGAGCTGACGCAGGCCGACGCGCCCGGTGATCGGCGCGCGGATCTTGGTGAATTCGAGGTTGAGCTTGGCGTCGTCGACCGCGCCCTGGTTGGTCTTGACCGTGCCCTGGTATTGCAGGACCAGCGCTTCGGCGGTGTCCAGGGTTTGCTTGGCGATACTGTCCTGGGCATACAAGCCGCGATAACGCTCGACATCGACCTGGGCGTTTTTCAACTGGGCCTGGTTCTGCATCAGCGTGCCCTGGGCCTGGAGCAAGGCGTTCTGGTAACTGCGCGGGTCGATTTCCGCCAGCAGGTCGCCGGCCTTGACCATCTGCCCTTCTTCAAAGGCGATCTTCACCAACTCGCCGCCCACCCGGCTGCGTACATTAATAGTGTTGAGCGCGGTGACCGTCCCCAATGCCTTGTAGTACACCGGGAACTCCCCCAGCACCGCCGGCGCCACGCGCACCGGCACCGGGCCGGTGGAGCCGCCGAAACCAGGGCGCGCCATGCCCGTTTTACCGGTGCGGCCGGCTGGCGCTTCTGGATGGGGCGCGCCGGTGGGCCAGAATTTCCAGCACAGGCCGGCGATAACCAGCAGCACGAGCAGGCCGAACAGCCAGCGACGGGAGTTGCGGGGGGAGGATTGCATGGAGTGATCAACCATTGGGCGCGAGGGCTTCTTCTTTGGGAGGCTGAAAGATAAGCACTGGGGCGCGTTAAGAAAAGCGCCTTTACCGGCTATTTACCTTGGGCTTACAACTTTTAACTTTTGAGCTTAGTCCACCGGCTATTTCGCTAAACATCTGACCAGCAAATAAAAACGGCCTGGACTAGGCCAGGCCGCAATTATGTACCGCGCAGTGTTACTGCATAACGACAGTAATGCGCAGAAACAGTTACTTCAAAACAGCCAGGGCTGCTTCGTAGTTTGGCTCTTGGCCGATTTCAGGGACCAGTTCGCTGTGCAGCACATTGTCGTTTTCATCCAGCACAACGACGGCACGGGCGGTCAGAGCCCGGAGCGGGCCGTCAGCAATCGAAACGCCGTAGTCAACGGCGAAATCAGCGTTGCGGAAGTCCGACAGGCTCTGCACGTTGTCCAGGCCTTCGGTGCCGCAAAAACGCTTCTGGGCAAACGGCAGGTCAGAGGAGATGCACAGCACCACGGTGTTGGCCACTTTGTCGGCCTGGGCGTTGAACGTGCGTACCGACGTGGCACAGGTCGGGGTGTCGACGCTTGGGAAGATGTTCAGCACTTTGCGCTTGCCGGCGAAGGTGGCCAGGGTCACGTCCGACAGATCGCCGGCGGTCAGGGTGAAGTCTGGCGCCTTGGAGCCGGTTTGCGGCAGTTCGCCTTCAACTTGGACGGGGTTACCACGAAGGGTGACTTGAGCCATGAACGGAATCCTTATGCTGGGTTTGGTTAAACGAATTCGAGAGGCGGAAGTTAACCACAAAGTGCCGTGGCGACCTACCGCCAGACACAAATTGTCATGTCTCGCCGGGCACGCGGGCGGTTGTGGTTTAATTGCGCGGTTTTCGTCCCCGCTCAAGGAATCTGTTGTTGATGAATCAGCCCGCCACCAAAGTCCTGGTCATTGGTTATGTCTGGCCGGAACCGCGCTCCTCGGCTGCCGGCGGGCATATGATGCAGATTCTCGAAACTTTTCTTACACAAGGTTGGGATATTACCTTCAGCAGCCCAGCGACCATCGGCGAGCACAAAGCCGACCTGCCGGCACTCGGTATCACCGAGTGCGCCATCGAACTCAATAACAGCAGTTTCGACGACTTTATCCGCGAACTGGCCCCGGACATCGTGCTGTTCGACCGCTTCATGATGGAAGAACAGTTCGGCTGGCGCGTCGAGAAGCACTGCCCCGCAGCGTTGCGGGTGCTGGAAACCTCCGACCTGCAAAGCCTGCGCGACGCACGCCAGCAGCGGCTCAAGGACGACCTCAAGGCGCAACCGGGCAACGATGACTTCAGCGCCTTGTTCGCACCGGGCCTGGAAGACGAGTTCCAGCGCATGGCCGACACCGACCTGACCAAGCGCGAGATCGCGGCCATCTATCGCTGCGACATCAGCCTGATGATCTCCGACGTGGAAATCCGCCTGCTCACCGAGCACTTCAAGGTGCCCGCCGCCCTGCTCCACTGGTGCCCATTGATGCTCGAGCCGCCAACCGAAGCATTCGCCCCCTTCGACGAGCGCGCGCACTTCCTCAGCATCGGCAACTTCCGTCACGCGCCGAACTGGGATGCCGTGCTCTGGATGAAGAACAGTGTGTGGCCGTTGATCCGCCAGCAACTACCAGGTGCCCAGTTGCATATCTATGGTGCCTACACCCCGCCCAAGGCGACGGCCCTACACAACGCGGCCCAGGGGTTTCATGTGATGAACTGGGCCGAGGATGCCCTGCAAGTGATGACAGCGGCGCGCATCTGCCTGGCCCCGTTGCGCTTCGGTGCGGGGATCAAGGGCAAGCTGGTGGATGCCATGCTCTGCGGCACGCCGAATATCACCACACCGGTCGGCGCCGAAGCCATGGGCGACGAGCAACCGTGGCCGGGGGCAATCGCCCACAGCGCCATGGCGTTGGCCGATGCCGCCGTGAGCCTTTACCAAGACCGCGAACGCTGGACCCAGGCCCAGGAGCACGGGCGCCAACTCCTGGCCCGCCGGTATGACCAAAACATCCACGGCCCCGCGTTGGTGGAATGCCTGGAGCAGTGCCGCAACGACCTCGCCGCCCACCGCCGAAATAATTTCACCGGCGGCATGCTGCGCCACCATGCCCACAAAAGTACGCAATACATGTCGCAGTGGATCGAGGCAAAAAACCGTAACCTTTAGTGCATCAGGAAGCGTGAATATCGTAACTTCGACGTGCCGCCGCTGCGCGGCACGCCACTCGGGGCAGCCCTAAACCTTAACGGCCCCAAACATACCTCACCTCATCCAGCGACACGCCACCACGGACCAGCGTGCGACGGCTGCCAGGCTCTTCTCTTCCGCCGAGCCCCTGATAAAAGCGAACAGCTCTTTCGTTTGCAGATAAAACCCATAAGGTAATATTTTTATAACCTTGATCAAACAAACGGTTTAAACCTGACTCCCACAATTTGGCACCGATTCCTTTACCCCAATACTCTGCCAAAATATAGATAGCCATGACCTCTCCCGACTCCGCTGCGGGCTTGTCTTCATCACGGCAACGGCCCACTGAAATCCAACCGACAACGTTTCCATCCACCTCTGAAACTAAAACGTCAGAGTCTTTGCTTTCGATTGCCTGAGCCCAATAAGCCTCCCTTTTTGGCAATGTCGCAGTCAGCGAGGCCAAAAAATCAGCCGGCATCAGATTCGCATAAGCGTGTTGCCAGCTACTGACATGAACATCAGCAATGCTCTTCGCGTCCTTGGGCAGTGCATCACGAATCATAACCAACTCCTTGTTCGTGTTCTGTTTCAGATAAAACGCTTCTTTGCTCCTAGCGACCATGCCCTCTCGATTAGCACGACGCCTGCTCGTAAACGCTTTTGTTAATAGCACAGGCCAGTGAAATATATTAAGTCGCCGATAACCCAAAACGGCCTTCAGGGATGCTCCAACCAACTTGCCGCTGGCAGCGACAGCACACAAGGGGGCATTATTGCGAAGCACAACCACAATAAAGCGACGGCAGCATGACCCGAGCAACGCGAATCACCGACCCTTCCTACGAGCTGATGGACGATCACAACGGTCTGTCCATCATCTATCGCCAGCACGGTTTCCCTTGCCCGTTGGTGCGCTGGCATTTCCATAAGGAATACGAGTTGCACCTGATCGTCGCCAGTTCCGGCAAGGTGTTCATCGGCGACTACATCGGCAACTTCTACCCGGAAAGCCTGTTCCTTACCGGCCCCAACCTGCCTCACAACTGGATCAGCCAGGTCGAGGAAGACGAAGTGGTGCCCAAGCGCGACATGCTGGTGAATTTCACCGATGAGCTGCTTGAGAACGGCAGTCACATTTTTACTGAGCTCAAGACCCTCGCGCCGCTACTGGAGCGGGCGCAGTCCGGCATCGAGTTTCGCTGCAAGAAGACCATCGCCCAGGCCATGACGCTCATGCAACGCATCGAGGACGCCCAGGGCATGGCGCGCCTGGGGCACTTCTTTATCCTGCTGGACGTGTTGAGCGCGTGTGAGGATTACCAACTGCTGTCCGGCGTGACCACGCCGCAACTGGCCGACGAACACAGCATCGACCGCACCAACCGGGCGGTGGACTACATCTTTGCGCATTACGCACGGGAGTTGTCACTGGAGGAAGTGGCCGACTACCTGGGGATGAAACCGACGTATTTCTCGCGGGTGTTCAAGCAGGCCACCGGGCGCACGTTTATCGAATTCGTCAATCGCCTGCGCATCAGCAAGTCCTGCGAACTGCTGGCCGATGGCGACAAGGCCGTCACCGATGTGTGCTTCGAGTCGGGGTTCAACAACATTTCCAACTTCAATCGCCGCTTCCAGCAACTTAAAGGCATGACGCCTTCCCACTACCGGCGCCTGGCGGTGCAGCGGCTCACCGAACAGAACCTGGCTTAATCGTTTCGGCTTTTGGTGAGCGAGTACAAAAAAGTATCAGTCCCAGTGCGCCCAAGGATTTGTCACACCCCCCATTTGAGGGCTGTAATCAACGCACACTCTTCCTGGCTCCGCGTGGGAAGACACAACAACAATAACTGTCCTTCTGCAGCCCCTGGGCGCAGAAAAGGAGTGCGCGATGAAGTTCACAGCAAAAACACTGCTTGCCTGTTCTTGCATGACGGCATGCATGACCCTCAGCGCCGTCAGCCTTGGCGCGCAAACCCTGACCATTGCCACCGTCAACAACAGCGACATGATCCGCATGCAAAAGCTCTCGAAGACCTTCGAGGCCGAGCACCCGGACATCAAGTTGAATTGGGTGGTGCTCGAAGAAAACGTCCTGCGCCAACGCTTGACCACCGACATCGCCACCCAGGGCGGGCAGTTCGACGTGTTGACCATCGGCATGTACGAAGCCGCACTCTGGGGCGCCAAGGGCTGGCTGGAACCGATGAAGGACCTACCGGCGTCCTACGACCTCGACGATGTGTTCCCTTCCGTGCGTGACGGTTTGTCCGTCAAGGGTTCGCTGTACGCCCTACCGTTCTATGCCGAAAGTTCGATCACCTATTACCGCACCGACCTGTTCAAGGACGCGGGGCTGAGCATGCCCGAGCATCCGACCTGGACGCAGATCGGTGAATACGCGGCAAAGCTCACCGACAAAACCAAAGAACAATACGGCCTGTGCCTGCGTGGCAAAGCCGGTTGGGGTGAAAACATGGCGCTGATCACCACCCTGGCCAACGGCTATGGCGCGCGCTGGTTCGACGAAAAATGGCAGCCTGAATTCAATGGCCCCGAATGGAAGGACGCGCTGAACTTCTACGTCGACAACATGAAGAAATCCGGCCCGCCGGGCGCTTCGAGCAACGGTTTCAACGAAAACCTCGCCCTGTTCAACAGCGGCAAGTGCGCGATCTGGGTCGACGCCAGCGTGGCCGGCTCGTTCGTCACCGACAAGACCCAAAGCAAGGTGGCGGACCATGTCGGCTTCACCTTCGCCCCCCACGAGAAGACCGACAAAGGCACCTCGTGGCTGTACTCCTGGAGCCTGGCGATCCCGACCAGCTCCAAAGCCAAGGACGCCGCCAAGCTGTTCACCAGTTGGGCGACTTCCAAGGAATACGGCGCCCTGGTTGCCAAGACCGACGGCATCGCCAACGTCCCACCAGGGACGCGCAAGTCGACCTACAGCGACGCGTACATGCAGGCCGCGCCGTTCGCCAAGGTCACCCTAGAATCGCTGAAAGTCGCCGACCCGACCCAACCGACGCTCAAGCCGGTGCCGTATATCGGTATCCAACTGGTGACCATTCCTGAGTTCCAGGCGATCGGTACCCAGGTCGGCAAGTTCTTCTCGGGTGCGCTGACCGGTCAGCAAACCGTGGATCAAGCCTTGAGCGCCGCGCAGACCACCACCGAGCGTGAAATGAAGCGGGCCGGTTATCCCAAGTAACCCCCGATTCTGTAGGAGCGAGCTTGCTCGCGAAGGTATTTCAGGCGCATGTCGGCGTCGGATGTACCTTTTTCGCGAGCAAGCTCGCTCCTACAGGAGTTTTGCGCACCTGCCTCTAATCGGTCTTGATCACCATGAATACAACACGCAAAAGCCGCCTGGCCAACCCCGGCTGGTTTCTCGTCAGCCCCTCGGTAGCCTTGTTGCTACTGTGGATGATCGTGCCGCTGGGCATGACCCTGTACTTTTCGCTGATCCGCTACAACCTGCTCTACCCCGGCGAAAACCAGTTCGTGGGGCTGGAGAACTTCACCTACTTCATCACCGATTCGGGCTTCCTGCCCGGCGCCACCAATACCCTGTTGCTGGTGGGCAGCGTGCTGCTGATCAGCGTGGTGTTCGGCGTATTGATCAGCGCCCTGCTGGAGGCCAGTGAGTTCTTCGGCCGCGGCCTGGTGCGGGTGTTGTTGATCTCGCCGTTCTTCATCATGCCCACCGTCGGTGCGCTGATCTGGAAGAACCTGATTTTCCACCCGGTGTCGGGGATTCTCGCCGCCGTGTGGAAGCTGTTCGGCGCGCAGCCGGTGGATTGGCTGGCGCATTACCCACTGCTGTCGATCATCATCATCGTCTCGTGGCAATGGCTGCCCTTCGCGATCCTGCTGCTGATGACCGCCATGCAGTCCCTCGACCAGGAACAAAAGGAAGCCGCACGCCTGGACGGCGCCGGCGCCATCGCGATCTTCTGGCACCTGACCCTACCGCACCTGGCGCGGCCGATTGCCGTGGTGGTGATGATCGAAACGATCTTCCTGCTCTCGGTGTTCGCCGAAATCTTCACCACCACCAACGGCGGCCCCGGCTACGCCTCGACCAACCTCGCCTACCTGATCTACAACCAGGCGCTGGTGCAGTTCGACGTGGGCATGGCCTCGGCCGGCGGCTTGATTGCCGTGGTCATCGCCAACATCGCGGCGATCATCCTGGTGCGGATGATCGGCAAAAACCTGACTGACAAGCCTTGAGGGCCGCGCCATGACGCTTCAACAATCCCGCCGCCTGCAAAGCCTGCTGCTCGGCACCCTGGCCTGGGCCATCGCGATCCTGATCTTCTTCCCGATCTTCTGGATGGTGCTGACCAGCTTCAAGACCGAGATCGACGCGTTCGCCACGCCGCCGCAGTTCATCTTCACGCCGACGCTGGAGAACTACCTGCACATCAACGAACGCAGCAACTACTTCAGCTACGCGTGGAACTCGGTGCTGATTTCGTTCAGCGCCACCGCCTTGTGCCTGCTGATCTCGGTGCCGGCGGCCTACTCCATGGCGTTCTACGAGACCCAACGCACCAAGGGCACCCTGCTGTGGATGCTGTCGACCAAGATGCTGCCACCGGTGGGCGTGCTGATGCCGATCTACCTACTGGCCAAGAGCTTTGGCCTGCTGGATACGCGTATCGCGCTGATCATCATCTACACCCTGATCAACCTGCCGATCGTGGTGTGGATGGTTTACACCTACTTCAAGGACATCCCCAAAGACATCCTCGAAGCCGCCCGCCTGGACGGCGCCACCCTGTGGCAGGAGATGGTCCGCGTGCTGCTGCCGATCGCCAAGGGCGGGCTGGCGTCCACGGTGCTGCTGTCGCTGATCCTGTGCTGGAACGAGGCGTTCTGGTCGCTGAACCTGACCTCGTCGACTGCCGCGCCGCTGACCGCGCTGATCGCCTCCTACTCCAGCCCCGAAGGCTTGTTCTGGGCCAAATTGTCGGCCGTGTCGACCCTGGCCTGCGCGCCGATCCTGATTTTTGGCTGGATCAGCCAGAAACAGCTGGTGCGCGGGTTGTCCTTCGGCGCCGTGAAATAACGGCTTCTCTCTAACAAAAACGAATTCAGAAGCGGAGGCCCATCCCATGGCCAACCTGAAAATCAAGAATCTGCAAAAAGGCTTCGAAGGCTTTTCCATCATCAAGGGCATCGACCTGGAAGTGAACGACAAGGAGTTCGTGGTCTTCGTCGGCCCGTCGGGTTGCGGTAAATCCACGCTGCTGCGGCTGATCGCCGGCCTGGAAGAAGTCAGCGAAGGCACCATTGAGCTCGATGGCCGCGACATCACCGAAGTCACCCCGGCCAAGCGCGACCTGGCGATGGTGTTCCAGACCTACGCGCTGTACCCGCACATGAGCGTGCGCAAGAACATGTCGTTTGCCCTCGACCTGGCCGGCGTCGACAAAAAGCTGGTAGAGAGCAAAGTCAGCGAAGCGGCGCGCATCCTCGAACTGGGCCCACTGCTGGAGCGCAAGCCCAAGCAGCTGTCCGGCGGCCAACGCCAGCGCGTGGCGATCGGCCGGGCGATTGTGCGCAACCCGAAGATCTTCCTGTTCGACGAACCGCTGTCCAACCTCGACGCCGCGCTGCGCGTGCAGATGCGCCTGGAACTGGCGCGCCTGCATAAAGAACTGCAAGCGACCATGATCTATGTGACCCACGATCAGGTCGAAGCCATGACCCTGGCCGACAAAGTGGTGGTGCTCAACAGCGGCCGCATCGAGCAGGTCGGCTCGCCACTGGAGCTGTATCACCAGCCGGCCAACCTGTTTGTCGCGGGCTTTCTCGGCACGCCGAAAATGGGCTTCCTCAAGGGCAAGGTCACGCGGGTCGAGGGCCAGGGCTGCGACGTGCAACTGGACGCCGGCAGCCTGATCAGCCTGCCGCTGAGCGGCGCCACCTTGAGCGTGGGCAGCGCGGTGACCCTGGGCATTCGCCCGGAACACCTGGAGATCGCCGCACCGGGCCAGGCCGGCCTGACCGTCACCGCCGACGTCGGCGAGCGCCTGGGCAGCGACACCTTCTGCCACGTCATCACCGCCAACGGCGAGCCGCTGACCATGCGGATTCGCGGCGACATGGCCAGCCAGTATGGCGAGACGCTGCACCTGCACCTGGACCCGGCGCACTGCCATCTGTTCGACACCGACGGCGTGGCCGTCACCCGACCACTGCGCGCCGCCGCCTGATTCCGCGAGAGTTATGATGAAACTGAATAAACACAACCTCACCCAATTGGCGCCGGAAGTGAAAATCCCGACCTACGCCATTGCCGATACCCGCCAGGGCATCGCCCATATCGGCGTCGGCGGTTTCCACCGCGCGCACCAGGCGTATTACACCGATGCGCTGATGAATACCGGCGAGGGCCTGGACTGGAGCATTTGCGGCATCGGCCTGCGCAGCGAGGACCGCAAGGCCCGCGACGACCTGGCCGGCCAGGACTACCTGTTCACCCTGTATGAACTGGGCGACAGCGACGACACCGAAGTGCGCGTGATCGGCTCGATCAGCGACATGCTGCTGGCCGAGGACGGCGCCCAGGGGCTGATCGACAAACTGGCCAGCCCGCACATCCGCATCGTCTCGCTGACCATCACCGAAGGCGGCTACTGCATCGACGACAGCAATGGCGAGTTCATGGCCCACCTGCCGCAGATCCAGCACGACCTGGCACACCCGCAGGCACCGAAAACCGTGTTCGGCTTTATCTGCGCCGCACTGACCCAACGTCGCGCCGCCGGCACCCCGGCGTTTACCGTGATGTCCTGCGATAACCTGCCGCACAACGGCGCCGTCACGCGCAAGGCCCTGCTGGCCTTCGCCGCCCTGCACGACGCCGAACTGCATGACTGGATCCAGGCCAACGTGACGTTCCCCAACGCCATGGTCGACCGCATCACGCCGATGACCAGTACCGCGCATCGCCTGCAATTGCACGATGAGCACGGCATCGACGATGCCTGGCCGGTGGTGTGCGAGCCGTTTGTGCAATGGGTGCTGGAAGACCGCTTCGTCAACGGCCGCCCGGCCTGGGAAAAAGTCGGCGTGCAGTTCACCGATGACGTCACGCCCTATGAAGAAATGAAGATCGGCCTGCTCAACGGCAGCCACCTGGCCCTGACTTACCTGGGGTTTCTCAAGGGGTATCGGTTCGTTCACGAGACCATGAATGACCCGTTGTTCGTCGCGTACATGCGCGCCTACATGGACCTGGACGTCACGCCGAACCTGGCGCCGGTGCCGGGCATCGACCTCACGCAGTACAAGCAGACCCTGGTCGATCGCTTCTCCAACCAGGCGATTGCCGACCAGTTGGAGCGCGTGTGTTCCGATGGCTCGTCGAAGTTTCCCAAGTTCACCGTGCCAACGATCAACCGCCTGATAGCCGATGGGCGCGAGACCGAGCGCGCAGCGTTGGTGGTGGCCGCGTGGGCGTTGTACCTCAAGGGTGTCGACGAGACTGGCGCGGTCTACAAAATTCCCGACCCGCGTGCCGAGTTTTGCCAGGGCCTGGTGAGTGACGATGCGCGGATCAGTCAGCGCCTGCTCGGCGTGGAGGAGATTTTCGGCACAGCTATTCCCAAGTCGGCTGAGTTTGTGGCAGCGTTCGAGCGGTGCTATGCGAGCCTGCGCGACAACGGCGTCACAAAAACACTGCAGCAACTCCTGAAGAAACCGGTTTAAACCTGTGGGAGGGGGCTTGCCCCCGATAGCGGTGGGTCAGTAAAGAACATTTACACTGAAACACCGCCATCAGGGGCAAGCCCCCTCCCACATTTGAAGCGCATTTACAATCCAACAACAATGCTGAGCAAACCCTCATGACCCAGCAAAACCTGTTCCTCGGCATCGACTGCGGCACCCAAGGCACCAAAGCCATCGTCCTCGACGCCTCCAGCGGCAAGGTGCTGGGCCTGGGCGCCGCGGCACACACACTGATCAGCGGCGCCAACGGCCGGCGCGAGCAGCACACCCAGGAGTGGCTGGACGCCTTTACCGAAGCCACCCACCGCGCCCTGCAACAGGCCGGCGTGGACGGCCAGGATATCCTCGGCATCGGCGTGTCCGGCCAGCAACACGGCCTGGTGTTGCTCGATGACAGCGGCCAGGTGCTGCGCCCGGCCAAGCTGTGGTGCGACACCGAAACCGCCGCCGAAAACGAGCGCCTGTTGCAATACCTGGGGGGCGAAAGCGCTTCGCTGGAGCGTCTCGGCGTCGCGATCGCGCCGGGTTACACCGTGTCCAAACTGCTGTGGACCCGCGAGCAGCACCCCGAGGTGTTCGCGCGCATCGCGCATATCCTGCTGCCCCACGACTACCTCAACTACTGGCTCACCGGCCGCGCCGTCGCGGAATACGGCGATGCCTCGGGCACCGGCTACTTCAACGTGCGCAGCCGTACCTGGGACGTGGCGCTGCTCCAGCACATCGACCCCAGCGGCCGCCTGCAGGCAGCCTTGCCGACGCTGATCGAAGCCGACCAAGCCGTCGGCACGATCCTGCCGGCCATCGCCGAACGCCTGGGCATCAACCCCGACGCCATCGTGTCCAGCGGCGGCGGCGACAACATGATGGGCGCCATCGGCACCGGCAATATCGCCCCCGGCGTGATCACCATGAGCCTGGGTTCATCGGGCACCGTGTATGCCTTCGCCGACCAGCCCAACGTCAGCCCCCAGGCGTCGGTCGCGACCTTCTGTTCCTCCAGCGGCGGCTGGTTGCCGTTGATCTGCACGATGAACCTGACCAACGCGACCGGGGTGATTCGCGAACTGTTCGACCTCGACCTCGACGCCTTCAACGCCCTGGTCGAGCAGGCGCCGATCGGTGCCGACGGCGTGAGCATGCTGCCGTTCCTCAATGGCGAACGCGTGCCCGCCCTGCCCCACGCCACCGGCAGCCTGCATGGCTTGACCATGACCAACCTGACCCGCGCCAACCTGTGTCGCGCGGTGGTCGAGGGCACCACCTTCGGCTTGCGTTACGGCCTTGATCTGTTGCGCCAGACCGGCCTGCACAGCCAGAGCATCCGCCTGATCGGCGGCGGCTCGAAAAGCCCGGTGTGGCGGCAGATGGTTGCCGATATCATGCACACCGAAGTGATCTGCACCGAACAAAGCGAAGCGGCGGCCCTGGGCGCGGCGATCCAGGCGGCGTGGAGCCAGTCCGGCGAGTCCCTGGCCAGCCTGTGCGAAAAATGCGTGAGCGTCGACCCGGCCAGCCGGACCCTGCCGGTGGCCGACAATGTCAGCGCCTATCAACACGCCTACGAGCGCTATCAGCAGCACGTGGCAACCCTTTAAGAGCGAACGACTATGTATCTGGTGTGCGGTGAAGCGCTGTTTGATTTTTTCAGCGAGGACGATCCCAGCGGGCAAGCCTCCAAACTCAATTACAAGGCGATTGCCGGTGGTTCGCCGTTCAACGTCGCTGTCGGTTTACGCCGGCTCGGCATCGAGGCCGCGCTGTTCGGCGGCGTGTCCACCGACTTCCTCGGGCAGCGCTTGTTGCAGGTGCTCAGGGACGAAGGCGTCAACCCGCAGTTCCTGGTGGAATTCGCCGCGCCGACCACCCTGGCGATGGTCGCCGTGGGCGCCGATGGCTCGCCGCAATACAGCTTTCGCGGCGAAGGCTGCGCCGACCGCCAATTGACGCGCGCACACCTGCCAACCCTGGGCGATGAGGTTCGCGGGCTGCATGTAGGTTCGTTCTCCCTGGTGGTGCAACCGATTGGCGACACCCTGCTGGCCCTGGTCCAGCGCGAAAGCGGCAAGCGCTTGATCAGCCTCGACCCCAACGTGCGGCTCAACCCGCAACCGGATATCCAGCTGTGGCGCGAGCGCGTGGCCGAACTGGTCAAGTACGCCGACCTGATCAAGGTCAGCGACGAAGACCTGCACCTGCTCTACCCCGACCAATCGCCGGAAAGCGTGCTTGAGGGCTGGTTGCAACACCGCTGCCAGTTGGTCTTCCTCACTCGCGGCGGTAACGGCGCCAGCGTGTTCAGCCGCCAGCACGGGCACTGGTCGCAACCGGCGGTGAAGGTGGTGATGGCCGATACCGTGGGTGCCGGGGATACCTTCCAGGCGGCGTTGATTGCCTGGCTGACCGAGCAGCAACTGGATTCGGTCGAGGGCCTGCAGCAACTGACCCGCGCCCAGATCGACGCGATGCTGGGCTTTGCGATCCGTGCGGCCGCCATGACCTGCGGCAAAACGGGCCCGGACCTGCCCTATCGGCAACAGTTGGGGTGAACAAACGATCACAGGCTGCGGCGTTCAGCACGGATTGACGGGTAGCAACAGCATCGGGCCTGGTATTTACCAGGCCCGCAGATCGGTGAAAGCAACGCTCGCTATCTAGTAGTGGCCGCGCCCTGCTGCTCTTTGCAGTGCAGGCCCCTGCGATTGCTTGAGGTCTTCGCGCAACCCGGTGATCAGGTTGCAAATGGCTCGACTGCTGTCGAGTTTGTCAGCATTGATGCCTTTGACTTCCAGATCCACCCGGTCACGGTCGCGATCGTCATAGACCTTGATCGTCAACGAGGCATCTTCAGCTTTGGTGCATTCACACCGTTTAGGCAGGAAACTGCCTTCAATGATACTGCGAAGTTCTAATTCCGAAAGCATGGTCAACCTCTCCTTTCTTGAGACGGCCAATCGATTGTTATAAGTCTTGCAGGCACTCGCCCGCCACGTCCTGCCAACCCTGGAAGACGTTTACAATCAATAAGCCTACTCGGCAAAATCCGTTCTCGTTGTAACCTTTCCTCATAAGCAGTACCCAGTCTTGTATAACTTTGTTCAACTCAAATTCACTCGACGAACATCATCGCCGAACAGCTTCGATTAAACGTTTAACCCTGGGCTTTGCGTTAACCGGCACTGTGTGCTGCGGCTCTTTCAGCAACATGTCGCAAACTATCAAAGTTGATATTGGCCCCTGAGTTGACCGCCACCAGCGTCTGCCCGCGCACGCGGTGTTGCCCCACATAACGGCGAATGCCCGCCACAGCCAAGGCGCCGGACGGCTCGACGATGGAACGCGTATCGTCGTAGATCAGCTTGATGGCGCTGCACAGTTCATCGTTGCTGACCGTGATGACGTCATCCACCCAATCCCGGCAGATCTCAAAGCCATAGGCGCCGATCTGTGCCACCGCCGTGCCATCAGCAAACCCGTCCACACTGGGCAGCACCACGCGTTCACCGGCGCGCAAGGCTGCCAACAGGCAACTCGAGCCTTCGGCTTCGACGCCGACGATGCGTACCTCGGGCCGCAAGTATTTGACGTAGGCGGCGATCCCGCCGATCAGGCCGCCACCGCCCACCGGCACGAAGATCGCGTCCAGCGCGCCCTGCTGCTGGCGCAGGATTTCCATGCCCACCGTGCCTTGGCCGGCGATCACGTCCGGATCGTCGAACGGCGAGACAAACGTACAACCGCAGGCTTCGGCCAGTTGCAACGCGTGGGCCAGGGCAAACGGAAAGCTCTCACCGTGCAGCACCGCTTGCGCCCCTCGCGAGCGCACACCCAGCACCTTCAACTCCGGCGTGCTGCACGGCATGACGATCGTGGCCTTGATCCCCAATTCCCGCGCCGCCAGCGCTACGCCTTGCGCATGGTTGCCGGCCGATGCGGTGATCACGCCGCAGGCCTTCTGCTCGGCGCTGAGTTGCATCAGCTTGTTGTAGGCGCCACGGATCTTGAAGGAAAAGGTCGGTTGCAGATCTTCGCGCTTGAGCAACACCTGGTTGTCGAGCAACAGCGACAGCGCCGGGGCGACCTGCAAGGGGGTTCGCACGGCCAAATCGTAGACCGGCGCGGCGAGGATCTTTTTGACGTAGTGCTCAAGCAGTCCCGAGACAGCGGTAGATGGGACGGGGCAAGTGCTCATGGGAGTCTCCTGGCTTGGGTAAGGGCACCTGGAGACGGAAAAACAAAACCCGCCTCTAGGGCGGGTTTGGGTGCAGCCGAGCGCTATCCCGCCAAATGAGGAATGGCGGTAATAATAATTGGCTGGCAACGCAGGGTTTGAAATGTCATGTCACGAAATTACCCGGCGGTGGCCGGTCAAGTCAATGGCAAGGGGCCATTTCGCTGACGGGGCTTTACGATGGATATACGAAACGTATACGATCCGTGTATTCATCTGACACAGTGAAGCACATGGGCATCGTCAAGATCACCGACCAACTGCATGAACAACTACGCCTGGCCAGTGCGGCCATGGACCGTTCCATCAACGCCCAGGCCGAGTTCTGGATCAAGATCGGCCTGCTCGCCGAACTCAACCCGCATTTGCCCTACAACGAGCTGATCAACAAGCTGTTGCTGGACAAGCCGGACCTGATCCGGGGGCGCAGCTGATGATCAAAACCGCCGCACAACTCGCCGTGATGCGCGAATCCGGGCGCCTGCTGGCCCAGGTGTTCAGCATGCTCGACGGTTTTGTCGCCGCCGGACGCTCCACCCTGGAGCTGGACAGCGCCGTCGAAGCCTTCATCCGCCACGAGCTCAAAGCCCGCCCGGCGAGCCTCGGGCAATACGACTACCCCTTCTCCATCAACACCTCGGTCAACGAAGTGGTGTGCCACGGCATGCCCAGCGCCACGCAAGTCCTCAAGGACGGCGACATCGTCAACATCGACATCACCCTGGAAAAAGGCGGCTTTATCGCCGACTCCAGCAAGATGTACATGATCGGTACCGTCTCGCCGAAGGCACGCCGCCTGGTGGAGATGACCTTCGAGGCGATGTGGGCCGGTATCCGCCAGGTCAAGCCCGGCGCCCGCCTGGGCGACATCGGCCATGCGATCCAGCATCATGCGCAGGCCAATGGTTACAGCGTGGTACGTGAATACTGCGGCCACGGCATCGGCCGGCAGATGCATGAAGACCCCCAGATCCTGCACTTCGGTCGCCCCGGCACCGGGCTGGAGCTGCGCGAAGGCATGGTGTTTACCGTCGAGCCAATGCTGAACCAGGGCAGCGCCAAGGTGCGCAGCCTGAAGGACGGCTGGACGGTGGTGACCAAGGACAACAGCCTGTCGGCCCAGTGGGAACACACCGTGGCGGTGACGGCGGACGGGTTCGAGGTGCTGACCCTGCAAGCCACGTCCTGAGCCGGCCCCCCCAGGGATGGGGGGTCACCTCCCATTCGCGCCGCCTGCAATCCGCTTGAGCCCCAGCACCATCAACCCCGCGCCCAAGCCCATCGCCAACAAAAACAGCGGGTACGACACCCACCACGGCGTACCCGCCGTCATCATGCTGAACTCCGACATGCCGCCAATGCTGGCGATCAGGTTGAGCGGCAGAAACACCACGTTGATCAACGTCAGCTTGCGCAACAGGTTGTTCATGCTGTTGTTCATCAGGTTGCCGCGCGCGTCGATCAGCCCGGAGAACACGTTGGAATAGATCTCGGCCTGTTTGTAGCACTGGTGGTTCTCGATGATCAGGTCGTCGATCAGGCCGAGAATCTCGGCGCTGAAATGCTCCTTCTCGCCGTGGTTGCGCAGCCGCGACAGCACGGCGCCATTGCTGTGCAGCGCGTTGATGTAATAGATCAGGCTTTCGCTGAGGTTGAACATCTGCATCAGATGATGGTTGCTCATGGACGCGTTGAACTGTTGCTGCAGCTCCCGCGCGACCAGCTTGATCACTTTGAGGTGGCCGAGGTAGTGGTGAATGTTGTTGAGCAGCAGGTCGAGCAGCACATCCAGCGGTGTGTGCAATGGGCGACGGGCGCCGAGCCCGGACAGCGGGGTTTCATCGGTGGCGATCACCAACAGCCGGCCAGGTGAAAACAGCAGGCCGCAGGACGACACCTCAAACACCAGGGTGCCCCCGCCGGAGTAGTTCTCCGGGCGCTTCCAGATCAGAAACAGATTGTCGGGGTGAAATTCGATGCGCGAGACTTCATCCGGGTCGAGCGCCGAGGCCAGGGCATGCTCGTCCAGTTTGTGGTGCTCAAGCAGCCAGTTGCGCTCGGCATGGTCAGGGTTGCTGAACAACATGATCGGGGCCTCGTCACTGTCCCCGCTGCGCAACTTTCCATCGATCAATTCAAAGCGCTGGATCATCGCGACTCACCAGACCTGGCCCTGACGCTTCAACTCCAGGCGTCGGACGAATTCCTCCAGCACCAGGCCATACAGGTCGTCCTGCAAGTAGGCATCTTCGATACCGGCATCCAGGTTGGGGTTGTCGTTGACCTCGATCACCACCACTTTGTCCCCCGATTGCTTGAGGTCCACGCCGTAGAGGCCGTCGCCGATCAGGTTGGCGGTCTTCACCGCCAGCTCCACCACGGCCTTGGGCGCCTCGTGGACCGCCAGGGTGCGGCATTCGCCGTTGATGTCCGCGCCGATGGCCTTGTGGTTGTAGATCTGCCAATGGCCCTTGGACATGAAGTATTGGCAGGCAAAGATCGGCTTGCGGTTGAGTACGCCAATGCGCCAGTCGTACTCGGTGTAGAAAAACTCCTGGGCCAACAGCAGCACCGAATGCTCGAACAGTTCGGCGGTGGCCTTGAGCAACGCTTCCTGGCTTTCGACCTTGATCACCCCGCGGGAGAAACAGCCGTCGGGGATTTTCAGCACCAGGGGGAAGCCGAGGCGTTCGCCGACCCGTTCGAAGTCTTCCGGTCGTTCCTTGTAGAGAATCTCGGTGGCCGGCATGCCCAGTTGATGGCTGTTGAGCAGGTCGGTGAGGTAGACCTTGTTGGTACAGCGCAGGATCGACGCGGGGTCGTCCATCACCACCAGGCCTTCGCTTTCGGCTTTCTTGGCGAAACGGTAGGTATGGTTGTCGACGCTGGTGGTCTCGCGGATCAACAAGGCGTCGTATTCGGCCAGGCGCGCGTAGTCCTTGCGCTCGATCAGCTCCACATCGATACCCAAACCCTTGCCGACCCTGATGAAATTTTCCAGGGCCCTGGCGTTGGACGGCGGCAATTGCTCCTGGGGATCATGCAGGATCGCCAGGTCATAGCGGGCCAATCGGCGTGAGCGCGGCTGACGCCAGATCTTGCGGCTGAAGTTGTCGAGGGCGTGGGCGAATTGGTCTTCCTGGTCATCGCGCAACTTGTGCAAGATGCCAGACTTGACCCCTTCGATATGCCAGCCGTTATTCTTTTTGAACTCAACTAACAAGATCGGGCACGGGAACGCTTCAAACAGTTGGCGGGCCAACTCCTGCAACGGCTCTATATTGGTTCGGCCAAAATAAAGTGTCAGCGTAAAGCCTTCGGTATTGCTGTAAAGATGATGACTCAAGGCTTTATCGAGGGTTTTATCCAGGTCGTCCAGGGCCAGCCCGTACAGTGACTTCTTGGTCAGTTCACTGATGGTCCGCACCGATGGAATCACCTTGTGCCCGCGAGCCTCGGCCAACAGTGAGCAGTAGTAACCGTGCCCCAGGTACTTGTAGCCGCGACACAGGTTGATCACCTGCACACGCTTGCCGGTCTCGCTTTCACGGGTTTGTTCGAGATATTCCTGGGCCGTGACGATGTCTTCGCTGGGGAAGTAGGAGGCCCAGTCTTCCTTGCGTTCGACAATGATCACCACTTGGCTCGTGCCTCTGGGCGGAGCAGAAAAATAACCTTTGGAAGTTATTGTCGCCGCGACTGTTTGCTCGGATACTTCACGCCAATGACTTTGTACCGCCGACATAATATTTGATCCGCTTTAGAGAACTCGACCTTTTCTATTAAGCACGATCTTTTAGAGAAGTCCCGTTTCATTACGCAACTTTTACGGCGGTCATATGGCTCTTTTCTTTCGCGTTGCAACCCCCAGCGATGTGCCGACATTGGTGGCACTGGAACAGCACTGTTTCACCACCGATCGACTGTCGCCGCGCAGCTTCCACTGGATGATCAGCCGCGCCCATGGCGAGTTGCTGGTGGCTGAACAGGACGGCCAATTGCTCGGGTATGCGCTGGTGTTGTTCCATCGCGGCACGTCCCTGGCGCGGCTGTACTCGATTGCCATCGCCGAACACGCGCGCGGCCTCGGCCTGGGCAAGCAGTTGCTGAGTCGCATCGAGGCCTGCGCGGTGGAGCACGACTGTGCGTACCTGCGCCTCGAAGTGCGCAGCGACAACCCCGGCGCCCTCGCCCTGTATGAACGCAACGGCTACCGGCGCTTTGCGCTGATCAACGATTACTACGAAGACCACGCTCCCGCCCTGCGCCTGGAAAAACGCATCGTCCAGCACCAGGACGCGCGCGTGGAGCGTGTGCCGTATTACCCGCAAACCACCGACTTCACCTGTGGCGCCGCCTGCCTGCTGATGGCCATGGGCGCGTTGGTGCCGGAGCGCGTCGCCACACGCCGCGAAGAACTGCAAATCTGGCGTGAAGCGACCACCGTGTTCATGACCGCCGGCCATGGCGGTTGCAGCCCTCAAGGCCTGGCGCTGGCCGCCTGGCGTCGGGGCTTTCGTGTGCGGATGCAGGTGAATGTACGCGGGCCGTTGTTTCTCGACGGCGTGCGCGATCAACATAAAAAGGACGTCATGCGTTTAGTGCATGACGCCTTCGAGGAAGAGTTGGCCACCAGCACGGTCGAGCAAGTGCTCGGCGGCGCGCTGGATCTGCCCAGGGTACTGCGCGACGGCGGGCAGCCGTTGGTGCTGATCAGCAGCTATCGGCTGACCCGCTCCAAGTCGCCGCACTGGGTGATGGTCACCGACTGCGACGACGACTTCGTCTACTTGCACGACCCGGATGTGGACCACAGCCAGCACCGCCAGCCCCTGGACTGCCAGCACCTGCCGGTCAGCCACGCGGAGTTCGAGCGCATGTGCCGGTTCGGCAACAACAAATTGCGCGCGGCGGTGGTGCTGTTCAAGCCACCGGCTTGATCGAGGCGGTGAGCAGCGGCAATACGCGACCGCGTACCTTAGAAAGCCAGCTTATAACCGATGCTCATCAACATGATCGCCAGACACGGGCGCAGCACGCCGTCCGGGACTTTACCGGCCATGTGGCTACCGATGTAGATACCCGGCAGCGACCCCATCAGCAAAAAGCCCAGCAGGTGCCAATCCATATTGCCCATGCCGGCGTGGCCCAGGCCCGCTACCAGCGTCAGGGGTACGGCGTGGGCGATCTCGGTGCCGACCAGGCGCCGCGTGGCGAGGAATGGGTAAAGGATAAACAGCGCCACGGTGCCGAGGGCTCCGGCGCCGATGGAGGTCAGTGCCACCATGGTGCCGAGGACCGCCCCCGTGACCACCGTCAGCGCGTTCAGGTTGCGCGGGTGCATGTGGTAATCGTCGCCGGCATGGCGCTGGGCGAAGGCCAACAGGCGATGCTTGAACAGAATCGCCAGGGCGGTCAGCAGCAACACCACGCCGAGCGCCTGTTTGATCACCGCGTTCATCGCGCTGGGGTCGGTGTGCAGGCTGGCGAGAAACCACAGGGTCAGCAGCACCGCGGGCACGCTGCCCAAGGTGAGCCAGCCGGTGATGGTCCAGTCGATATTCTTGTTTTTGCCATGCACCAGCACCCCACCGGACTTGGTGATGGCGGCGTACAACAAGTCGGTGCCCACGGCGGTGGCCGGGTTAATGCCGAACCACAGCAGGATCGGGGTCATCAAGGAGCCCCCGCCGACACCGGTCATGCCGACGATAAAACCAACGATCAGGCCTGCAACTACGAAACCAACGTTACCCACATCCATCACAGCTACCTGCGGCCTTGTAAAATTCTGGCCGCAGGATAGCGATTTTTCTTATAACCACTTATATCAATATGATCTGACTTTATGCCTTTTACGTCAGTCGTTGGCAAACGTAGGCCTGGGTCTGATAGGGAAAGGCCACGGTATCGCGGCCTTTCAACGCCGGGTGAGTGGCGATCAGGTTGCGTAATTGCGCGGTGACCTCGGCTTTTTCAGCGGCGGGCAGTGCCGCGATAAAGCTGACGGAGAGGAAGCGATCCATGATCACTTCCTGCGGACTGCCGACGTGGTTGTAGGGAAAACAGGTCATCTCGGGGGCGGAAAAATACTCGCCGGTGAACGCCTCGCGCCATTTTCCGCTGTGAAAGCGCGGCGTATCGCCCTCGTAAGGCGTGATGATCGCGGTGATCGCTGCCACCCAGTCCACCGATTCATCCCGCACATTCCACACCAGCCCCAGACGCCCGTCGGGCTTGAGCACGCGGTGAATTTCCGCCAACGCAGCCTGGGTGGAGAACCAGTGGAAGGACTGGGCGCAGACCAGCGCATCGGCGCAGGCGGACGCCAGGGGGATGGATTCAGCGGTGCCGTTGACCAAGCGCACATCCGGCAACAACCTGGCCAATTGCGCAGCCATCGCCTGCACGGGTTCGACGGCAATCAGCGTCGGCGCCAGGGCGTTCAGCAGGCGCGTGAACTTGCCGGTGCCGGCGCCCAGGTCGATCACCGTCGACTGCGCGTCGATGCGCAGTACGTCAGCCAGCCAGCCCGTGAGTTGCCGCGGATAGTTCGGTCGGCCCTGGGCGTAAGTGACGGCCTGGGTCGAAAAACCCTGTTGCGCAGACGTGTGAACACCGGTCATTGCCAATCTCTCCTCGGGTAAAGCGGGGACACAGTGTGCGCCTTCCCACCCGGTTTTTCTAATCCGTCACACTCGGCAACCACACACGAAACCGCGCACCGCCGAGCGGTGAAGCCTGCGCGGTCAGGGTGCCGCCCTGGGCTTCGAGGGCGCGCCGGCTGATCGCCAGGCCCAGGCCAAACCCGCCGGTGGAGCGGTCGCGGCTGCGGTCCAGGCGATAGAACGGCTCGAAGATACGTTCGCGCTGGTCCGGCGGAATACCGATGCCATCATCGTCCACGCAGATTTCGCAGCCCGTGGGACATACCTTGACCCCCACCTGGATGCGTTTGTCGCAGTAGCGCGTGGCATTGCGCAGCAGGTTTTGCAGGGCGCGGGCGGTCAGGCGCGGGTCGAGGCTGAAGCGCTCGACACTGCAGTCGAGCGCCACGTCGATCACAATCTCGGGGTGCTCCAGTTCGTCGTCGACGCTGCCCAGCACGCTGTCGACAAACTCGTCGAGCACCACCTCGACCCGCTCCGGCAGCTGCGCAGGGTTTTGCAGGCGGCTGTAGGAAAGCAACTCCAGCACCAGCTCATCCAGCTCACGGATATGCGCCACCAGGCTTTGCAGGCGCTCGCGGCTGGCCTGGGGCAGGTCTTCGGACAACGCCAGGGCCAGGCCGAAATCCAGGCGCGTCAGGGGGGTGCGCAGTTCGTGGGAGACCGCGTTGAGCAAGTCACGCTGCTGGTTCAACAGGTGTTCGATATCGTCGGCCATGGTGTCGAACACCGTCGCCAGGCTGCCGATATTGGAACTTGGCGGAATGCGCGTGCGTTCGCCAAAATTCCCCTTGCCCAACTGCGTGGCAGTGCTTTTCAGGCGCTCCAGGTCGCGCCAGTGCGGGCGCAGCCATACCAGTAGGCAGGCGAGCAGCGCGGCACCGATCAGTACGTTCATCGACCAGTACAGCAGGTTCATGTCCAGCGAGTCCGGCGGGATCGTCAGCTTGACCGCAAACTGCGGGTTGATCGGTGAGCTGACCTCGGCCATCCACCCCCACTCGCCCAGGCGGATCACCGGCTTGCCTTGGGCCAGCAGCTGCTCTTCTTCGGGGGTGTAGCGCGCGTCCTGGTGCAACAGCAGTTCAACCTTGAGCGGCGCGAAGTCACGGCCCAGTTGTTCGGTGACCTGGGACCAGCGCTCCACCGGCGCCCGCTGGTATTGCTTGACGATGAGTTTCTGCAGGCCGCGGGACTGTTCGACGTTGTAGTCCACGTAGCGGTGCTCGAACACCTGGATCACCAGCTTGGGAATCAGGAAGATCGCCGCGCTGTAGGTGACGATCGTGATCAGATAGAGACGCAGCAGCACACGAAACATGACTCAGCATTCCCACTCGGATCGGCTGAACAGATAGCCTTTGCCCCACACCGTCTTGATCTTGCGCGCTTCCCCGGCGTGGTCGTCGAACTTGCGGCGCAGCTTGGAGATGGCCACGTCCACCGAGCGGTCGGTGCCGTTGAACTCGATCCCGCGCAGGCGTTGCAGGATCTGATCGCGGCTGAGCACTTCACCGGCATGCCGCGCCAGCACCACCAGCAGGTTGTATTCGCCGCTGGACAACTCCACCGCCTGCTCGCGCCAGGTCGCGGTGCGTTCCGACAGGTCGATGCACAGGTTGCCGATGACGATCTGGTCGTTGGCCACCTGCGGTTCGGACAAGCTGCTGCGGCGCAACAGCGTGCGGACCCGGGCCAGTAGCACGCGGGGCTCGCAGGGTTTGGTGACGTAGTCGTCGGCGCCCATTTCCAGGCCCAGCACCTGGTCGTGGCTGTCATCGCGGGCGGTCAGCATCAGGATCGGCAGGCCCGCCGAATCGGCGCGCAGCAAACGGCACACTTGCAGGCCGTCGAGGCCGGGCAGCATCAGGTCGAGGATCACCAGGTCTGGCGGGTTGAGCCGCGCGCGTTCGCGAACATGGTCGCCCCGGCTGAGCACGCTGACGTGGTAGCCATTGCGCTCCAGGTAGCTGGCAATCAGCTCGGAGAGCGCGGCGTCGTCTTCGACCAGGAGGATGTTGGGCATGGTGTTTCCAAATAATGCAGTTATGGGTCTTACACAAATCCCATGTGGGAGGGGACTTGCGCCCTGCCACATTTGATCTTCAGTGTTTGCAAGGTTGTGCAAGGATATACGCCCGCGGCCGAACGTGGGCTGCACCTTACATTTCTTCACAGACGACCTACACAGCTTCACAGCAGCGCAGTGCCGGCGACATTAGGATGCACCAGTCAATATTGGGATAAGAGCATGTCGAAGAATCTGTTTGCGCCGTTTTGCTTGCTGGCCCTGACACTCGCCCTGAGTGCGTGTGACGAGTCGTCCGCCGAAGCACCGGAAATGCCCCTGGCCACAGTCCGCATCGAAACCCTCGAGGCCAAACCCCTGTCCATCAGCAGTGAACTGAGCGGGCGCATTGCCGCGCCGCGCATTGCCGAAGTGCGCGCGCGGGTCGCCGGGGTGGTGATGCAGCGGGTGTTCAAGGAAGGCCACGACGTGAAACAGGGCGACGTGCTGTTTCGCATTGACCCGGCACCGTTCAAGGCCGACCTGGACAGTGCTCAGGCCAACCTGAGCAAGGCCGAGGCCAATGCGTTCCAGGCGCGCCTGCAAGAACAGCGCTACAGCCAGTTGGTCGAAGGCAACGCCATCAGCGGCCAGGACTACGACAACGCCCGCGCCGCCCTGCGCCAGACCAACGCCGAGGTCGCCGCGAACAAGGCCGCCGTCGAACGGGCCAAACTGAACCTGGGCTACGCCACCGTCACCGCGCCGATTTCCGGGCGCATCGGGCGTGCGCTGGTGACCGAAGGCGCGCTGGTCGGCCAGAACGAGGCCACGCCGCTGGCGATCATCCAGCAATTGGACCCGATCCACGCCGACCTGACCCAGTCCACCCGTGAGTTGAACGAGCTGCGCCGCGCCTTCCGCGCCGGCAGCCTGAAACAAGTCGGCCAGGACCAGGCCAAGGCCACGCTGATCCAGGACGACGGCAGCCTGTATCCGCTGCCGGGCAAATTGCTCTTCGCCGAGATCAGCGTCGACCCCGGCACCGGGCAGATCATCCTGCGCAGCGAGTTCCCCAACCCGGACCTCGACCTGCTGCCCGGCAGTTTTGTGCGCGTGCGCCTGGAACAGGCGGTCGACCGCCAAGGCATCAGCGTGCCGCAACGCGCGATCACCCGCGACAGCGCCGGCATCCCGATGGTGCTGTTGTTGGACGCCGAACAAACCGTGAGTTTGCAACCGGTGGAATTGGGCGCGGTGCTCGATGACCGCTGGGTCGTCAGCGCCGGGCTCAAGGCCGGTGACCGCATCGTCGTCGAGGGCGTGCAACACGCGCGTCCCGGTGAAAAAGTTCAAGTGGATGACAGCCCGCCGCCGCCCGCCCAGGCTTCCGGCCAATAAGGATCTTTGACCATGCCGCAGTTCTTTATTGACCGCCCGATCTTCGCCTGGGTGGTCGCCCTGTTTATCCTGCTGGCCGGCGCGCTCGCCATCCCGCAGTTGCCGGTGGCCCAGTACCCCAACGTCGCACCGCCGAAAGTCGAGATCTACGCGGTGTACCCCGGCGCTTCGGCGCAGACCCTGGATGAAAGCGTGGTCAGCCTGATCGAGCAAGAGCTCAATGGCGCCGATCACCTGCTGTATTTCGAATCCCAGAGCAGCCTCGGCTCGGCCACCATCACCGCGACTTTCCAGCCGGGCACCAACCCGGAGATGGCCCAGGTCGATGTGCAGAACCGCCTCAAGGCCGTGGAATCGCGCTTGCCCCAGGCGGTGACCCAGCAGGGTTTGCAGGTGGAGAAAGTCTCCGCCGGCTTCCTGCTGCTGGTGACCCTGACCTCCAGCGACGGCAAGCTCGATGACGTGGCGCTCAGCGACTACCTGGCGCGCAACGTGATGAACGAGCTCAAGCGCCTCGACGGGGTGGGCAAGGCCCAGCTGTATGGCGCCGAGCGGGCCATGCGGGTGTGGATCGACCCGCAGAAGCTGATCGCTTTCAACCTGACCCCGGCCGACGTGAATGCCGCGATCAGCGCGCAGAACGCCCAGGTTTCCGCCGGCAGCATCGGCGACTTGCCGGGCACCAAGACCCAGGAAATCACCGCGGCAATCCTGGTCAAGGGCCAGTTGTCCACGCCGGCCGAGTTCGCCGACATCGTGCTCAAGGCCAACCCCGACGGCTCCACCGTGCGTATCGGCGATGTGGCGCGGGTGGAAGTCGGCAGCCAGGAATACCAGTTCTCCACACGCCTGAACGGCAAGCCGTCCACCGCCGTCAGTGTGCAACTGTCGCCGGGCGCCAATGCGCTGAGCACCGCGAACATGGTGCGGGCGAAGATGGATGAGCTGTCGCGCTACTTCCCGGCCAATGTCGAATACAAGATCCCGTATGACACCTCGCCGTTCGTCAAAGTCTCGATCACCAAGGTGGTCTACACCCTGCTCGAAGCGATGGCGCTGGTGTTCGCGGTGATGTTCCTGTTCCTGCAGAACGTGCGCTACACGCTGATCCCGACCCTGGTGGTGCCGATTGCGTTGATGGGCACCTTCGCCACCATGCTGTTGCTCGGGTTCTCGATCAACGTGCTGACCATGTTCGGCATGGTGCTGGCCATCGGTATCCTGGTGGACGATGCGATCGTGGTGGTGGAGAACGTCGAGCGGATCATGGTCAGCGAGGGCCTGTCGCCCAAAGAGGCCACGCGCAAGGCCATGGGCCAGATCACCGGGGCCATCATCGGCATTACGTTGGTGCTGGTGGCGGTGTTTCTGCCGATGGCATTCATGCCAGGCTCGGTGGGGGTGATCTACCAGCAGTTTTCGCTGTCGATGGCCACCTCGATCCTGTTCTCGGCGTTCCTCGCCCTGACCTTGACCCCGGCACTTTGCGCGACCCTGCTCAAGCCGATCGCCAAGGATGAGCACCACGCCAAGGGCGGGTTCTTCGGCTGGTTCAACCGGCGTTTCGAACGGCTCACCGACCGCTACGAAGGCTGGGTGGCGTATGCCCTCAAGCGCAGCGGCCGTTACCTGTTGATCTACCTGGTGCTGCTGGTGGGCCTGGGGCTGATGTTCAGTCGCCTGCCCTCCTCGTTCCTGCCGGTGGAAGACCAGGGTTACACCATCATCGATATCCAGTTGCCGCCGGGCGCGAGCAAGAACCGCACGGTGCAGGTGGCCGAACAGATCGAAGCGCACAACGCCGAAGAGCCCGGGGTTGGCGACACCACCATGATCATGGGCTTCAGTTTCTCCGGCTCCGGGCAGAACGCGGCGCTGGCGTTCACCACGCTCAAGGATTGGTCGCAACGCAGCAGCGACGATTCGGCCGCCGCGATTGCCGACCGCGCCAACATGGCGTTCACCGAACTGAAAGACGCGATTGCCTATGCGATCCTGCCTCCACCGGTGGACGGCCTCGGCACCAGCAGCGGTTTCGAGTTCCGCCTGCAGGACCGTGGCGGCGTCGGCCACGCGGCGTTGATGGCGGCGCGTACCGAACTGCTGGACGCTGCGGGAAAAAGCCCGATCCTGGCCAACGTGCGTGAAAGCGCCCTGGCCGAAGCGCCGCAAGTGCAGCTGCAGGTCGACCGCAAGCAGGCCAACGCGCTGGGCGTGTCCTTCGCCGATGTGGGCAATGTACTGTCGTCGGCCATCGGTTCGACCTACGTCAATGACTTCCCCAACCAGGGCCGCATGCAGCGCGTGGTGGTGCAGGCCGAAGGCGACCAACGCAGCCAGGTCGCGGATCTGTTGAAGATCAACGTGCGCAACAAGGCCGGCGAGATGGTGCCGCTGTCCGCGTTCGTCGTAGCCAAGTGGACCCAGGGGCCGACGCAGTTGACCCGTTACAACGGCTACCCGGCCATCGCCATTTCCGGTGAAGCGGCACCGGGGCACAGCACGGGCGAGGCGATGGAAGAAATCCAGCGCCTGGTCAACCAACTGCCGGCGGGCCTGGGCCAGGAATGGACCGGCCTGTCGTTGCAGGAACGCCTGTCCGGCTCCCAGGCGCCGCTGTTGCTGGGCCTGTCGCTGCTGATTGTGTTCCTGTGCCTGGCCGCCCTGTATGAAAGCTGGTCGATCCCGACATCGGTGCTGCTGGTGGTGCCGCTGGGCGTGCTCGGCGCGGTGTTGGCCGTGACCTTGCGCGGCATGCCCAACGATGTGTTCTTCAAGGTCGGGCTGATCACCATCATCGGCCTGTCGGCGAAGAACGCGATCCTGATCATCGAGTTCGCCAAGGACCTGTACGAGCAGGGCGAAGACTTGCTCGACGCGACCTTGAAGGCCGCGCGGCTGCGCTTGCGGCCGATCATCATGACCTCGCTGGCGTTCATCCTCGGCGTGGTGCCCCTGGCGATTGCCACCGGCGCCAGTTCAGCGAGCCAGCAAGCGATCGGTACGGGGGTGATCGGCGGGATGATCACTGCGACGCTGGCTGTGGTGTTTGTGCCGGTGTTCTTTGTGGTCGTCATGAAGCTGGTGCGCAAGCGTCCATAACCCGCGCAAAAATGCGCTATGGTGCTCACAACCGCCCTTGTTGTGAGCACCCATGCCCTTCCTCGCCCGCACCCACCCTCGCCTCTCTTGCGCCGCCGTCCTGGGCCTTGCCGTTGGCATCCTGGTACCCGCCGATACACTCGTGAGCAAAATCCTGATCGGCTGGAATGCCGGCGTCTGGATCTACCTGGTGCTGATGCTGTGGCTGACCATCCGCGCCAAGGCCGAAGACGTCAAACGCATCGCCGAGATCGAGGATGAGAACGCCGGCCTGGTGCTGTTCACGGTGTGCATCGCGGCCATCGCCAGCCTGGCCACCATCACCTTCGAACTGGTCGGCAGCAAGGACCTGAGCACCGCCGAGCGGCTGTTGCACTACGGTTTTACCGGCCTGACGGTCATCGGCTCATGGTTGTTGATCGGGGTGATCTTCAGCGTTCACTACGCCCGGCTCTATTACACCTGGGCCGGCAAAGAGCCGGCGCTGCGCTTTGCCGAGGGGTTGTTGACCCCCAACTATTGGGACTTCCTGTACTTTTCCTTCACCATCGGCGTCGCCGTGCAAACGTCGGACGTGGGTGTTGCCACCCGCAGCATGCGCAAGGTGGTACTGGGACAATCGCTGATCGGGTTTCTGTTCAACACGGCGATCCTCGGCTTTTCGATCAATATTGCCGCGGGACTGTTCAATTGACGCCGCACAAACCTTCTAGACGCCCACGACTCGATGGGCGCTAGATAGCATCGTCTATTCCGCCTCGGTGTTGTGATGGCCGCGCACAATTGGATCGATCTGTCCCAGGACGCCGACACCGGCATCGAGACCCTGCGCGCGCATTTCGAAGGCCATGCCTACGATCCCCATTGGCACGACAGCTACCTGATCGGCGTGACCGAACAAGGCGTGCAGCAATTCAACTGCCGCCGCACGCGCCACAACAGCGTGCCCGGCCAGGTGTTCCTGGTGGAACCCGGCGAGTTGCATGACGGCGACGCGCCCACGGCCGACGGTTTTACCTACCACATGCTCTACCTCGACCCGCAGTGGTTGACGCGGGAAGTGAGCGCGGTCTTCGAAGAGGCTCCCGTCAACAGCCAGCTGAGTTTTGCCGCGACCTTGACCAACGACCCACGCCTGGCCCTTGCCACCAGCCAAGCCTTTCGCACCCTGCACAGTGGCGAATTGCGCATCGTGCGACAACGGGCCATGGACCAGTTGCTCGAACGCCTCACCGGCCAGCTCCACTGGCGCAGCCGTTACCGTGACGACCCACGCCTGCCGCTGGTCGCCCACAAAGCCCGGGAATACCTGCATGCCCACCTGCATCACGATGTAGGCATGGACGCGCTGGCGCTGGCCTGCGGCGTCGACCGCTTCCGCCTGACCCGTGCGTTCAAGAGCGCGTTTGGCCTGCCGCCCCATGCTTATCTGGTGCAACTGCGCCTGGCCCGCGCGCGGCACTTGCTGGCCAAAGGTGAACAACCGGCCGATGTGGCGACCGCCCTGGGTTTTGCCGATCAGAGCCACCTAGGCCGCTGGTTCGTGCGCGCTTATGGCCTGACGCCCGCCGCCTACCGCAAGCGCTGCTCAAATCTTCCAGACAGGTGATATGAACGCTGGTCAAGATCGACTCCATCAATGGGTTTACCGGAGTCCACCGCCATGTTGTCCAGCTTGCTGCCTTTTATGCTGTTTGCCTTCGTCGCAGCCATTACTCCCGGCCCCACCAACATCCTGGTGCTGAGCAACAGCGCGCGCTATGGCTTCAAAGCGGCCCTGCCGATCATCCTGGGGGCCTGCACTGGCGCGGCGGGGATTGTGTTGCTGGTCGGCTCGGGCGTCGGCCAGTCCCTGGTGCAACTGCCCAAGGTGCAAACGGCCATGCAATGGGCCGGTGTCGCGTGGTTGAGCTACCTGGCCTGGCAGATTTTCAACTCGCGCCCCCAGGCCTTGGACGCGCAATCAACACCTAAGCGTCTCGGCTTGACCGGCGCGGCCAGCCTGCAATTGATCAACCCCAAGACCTGGATGATGGCGTTGGCGGTGGTCAGCGTGTTTGCCGGCAACGGTGCGGAACGCCAGAGCCAGGTGGTGTGTCTTTCCCTGGTGTTTTTCCTGATATCGCTTCCATGCCTCGGCGTCTGGGCGTTACTGGGCGCTGGAACAAGCCGTGTTTTCACGTCGCCTCGTGCAATGACACGCTTCAACCAATATATGGCGCTATTACTATTGACTGCGACCTGGCTGAGCGTAATTGTCTGACGGTGCCCATGCCAACTTACGTTAGTACAAAACCGAATTAAAAAAGACCTATTTAGATACTCATACCTGACAAGAATCTCCGTTTCAGGGCACCCCCTAACAACATCAAGCACGCCAGCAAATCAGCCTCATGATCACGCATAAGTCGCACCCGCCGTATACTGTTACTTCTGACAGTTTACAGCGCAGGTACTCTGCTATTACATGGCTCAGACAGAGCCATTGATGTCTCTGTGACTCGCACAATCATCAGTGATGGAGAAGCGATCATGACCGCACAAGCGCAAACTTTAACCCCTGAACAACAAAAGGCATTGCGTCCCAAACGATACCTTGCATCTGGCACTTTCCATGCGCGCATCGATTTGTCAACCGTGGTCTTTCAGACCCAGACCCTGGCACATGACTTCGAACAGGCGGTCTACAGAATCACTGGACGCCACGCCGATAACTCAGTGACCGTAAAAGAACTATTTATTCAGGTGCCGGATACTCTTCGTGTCGGCCAGGTAATCAAACTGGAAGAACAGCAGAATACCAGCGTCCAAGTTTGGTATTCGGTGAAGTCTCCCACGGCGCATTATACGGTGAGTGGCATTGAAGGCACATTGATCATTGAGGGACTGGCCGCGGGCGTCATTAAAATCAAAGGTTCGCTGCGTGCAACTACCGATGAAGATGTGAACGGAAACCCGCATATTCTGGAGGTCGATTTCGACCTGACCAGTTGATGGAATATACCAAAAAAAACGCCCGTATCTTTCGACACGGGCGTTGTTGTATGTCTCGCATTTACCAAGTGTAACGAACACCTACGTTGGCGCCCCAAGGCTGTTCGACCTTGCCGCCGCTGCTGTGCTCGAGGTCAGCATGCAGCTGCAGGTTTTGCGACAGTTTCACCGCAACACCCGCGCCGAATTCAGCACGAGAACCGGACAGGTCGTTGTTGAACACATTGTTGTTCACCGAGACCTTATTGTTGTTGGCAAACTCATGCACCATCGCCGCCCGCAGGTAAGGCTGCACCACGCTGCCACTGTCGAGTTGGATGTCGCGCCCTACCGTCGCGCCGGCCTTGGCCATGATCGAACGGGTTCGCTCACCCTTGGCTTGCAAGCCGTTGTCCAGGTTGTAATTGGCCCCCTGAATCACCACGGTGGAGACCTGGGCATACGGCTCGACAAAGAAGCCGTCGTCCAGCTTGATGTTGCGACCGAACTCTGCCGACAAACCGCCACCGGTGTTGTTGTACTTGCCCTTGGACGAGGTGCCGTCACTCAGCCCGACCTTGGACTCATTCTGGAACCGGTTGACCTTGGCGACCGCATCGAAATACAGCCCGCTTTCCTCTTCCAGCCAAGTCGCGTAAGCCCCCAGGTAGTAGCTCTTCACGTTACCGGAAGTACCGCGTTTGAGGTTCAAGTCCGAGCTGCTATGACCAGCCATCACCCCCACCATCCACTGGCTGTCAGCCAACGGCGTGTCGGCACCCAGGGTGAAGCCCTGCTGGTTCTGGCTGTAGCCAACACCAGTACTGTCAGACACTTCGTACTTATTCCCGTAACCGCGAACCCACAGCCCCGCCTGACCCGGCTCGAAACGCAACTCACCCATGCGAGTCCGCAGCGAAGTCGCCTCGCCGTACCACACGGTCGGTGCGGTGTTGAACAGCGCCAGTACCGAGCGAGTGCCTGGGCTGATCACACGGTTGTTCGGGTCGAGGAACCAGTCGGTGCCTTCTTTTTTCAGGGCGTAGGAATAAGCGCCAACGTCAACCATGTCGCCCACCAGCGAGAAGTGTGCGTCACCGCCGCCCGTGTGAACGATACGAATACCATCGGGGTTGACTGGCTCTGCGCCGCTCGCCGCGAGCAACAGATGGTGGTTGCCTTTAGCTTCGCCCTCGATGTTCAGGAAGTCCGTGATACCACGCGCGAAATCGGTGCCCATGACAAAGGTGCCGTTACCGTCGAGGCTGTCCAGGTCCAACTGATAGAACGCGTCGGTATGGCCGAACTTAACCGTGCCGCCCGCCAGGCTCAAGGCGCCGACTTGACTGTGGCCTGTCAACTCCCAGAAAGACCGGTCGCCGACGTTCAGGCTGGTGACATTCTGCAATTGACCGGTCAGGCCGGCGTTGTTCTGCAGGTTCAAATGCGCCGTACTGCCCGTTTCTACGATGACATTCCCGTTCAATCGGCTGTTGTCGACATTCATAGTGGCCATGGCATTGCCGTTGACTTCCAGCAACGTGCCGTTGCCGCCAGTCAACGTGGAGCCATTGCGCACATCAATTTCAACTTCCGGGGTCGAACCGTACTCGCCATTGACCACGAGGGCGGAACCGCTGCGACCTTCAACGCTGGAGTTGTCCAGGATCAGTTTGCCAACGCTACCGTTATCATAGTCATCGGTGAACAACACACCGTTCTTACCACCCACGATGCTGCTTTGGCTGGCAGTGACCGTTGCGCCGTCGACAAACACGCCAAAACTGTCGGCGCCGGTGCCTTCGACCAAGGTATTTTGACTGAAGTGCAGCTCGCTGTTGCCAGTTGTGATTGCCCCGCCGAGGAGGCCGCTGATGGTGCTGTTAAACACCGTGGCAACGCCCCCCTTGTCGGAGTCGTGGCTCTGGAAGGCTTGCAGGCCTACCGTGGTATGGCTGGTGATGCTGCTGTCGCGAATGAGCGCATCGCTATCATCCAGTCGCACCGCACCGAACACCGTATGGTTTGAATCGACGGTGGCACCGTTCAGGCTCACGGAAGAACCCTGGGTGGCACGGATGTCATCGATCCGGCTGCCAGCGTTTACAATCAGTGCCGAATCGTTGACCAGAATATGGTGTGTGCGGGCGCCGTTGACGGTCAACTCGGACTTCAGATCCAGTTGCCAGTCATTTTGCAGTTCATTGGCCTGAATGGTTTTTGACTCGCCAATCAGTTGGCCCGCTTGTGCGGTAGTTTGAACAGCCGTAAACATAAGAAAAGTAATAGTTGGAACTTTCATCATCTTGCTCAGTGGTTTGAGCTCGAAGTTAGTTAACACAGACATAGGGTTCTCTCTCTGAGGTAGAGCCTTTGAAACGGTTTGGCTCGTTCCCTCGGAATGGAGCCTTACCTGTACGGCGCAGAGATTACGCAGCGAACATAACTATGACTGTAGGATTAATCTGAACGAGCTGTGATGCTCACAAGGGCTAGAAGTGCTGGATAAGGCGCACAAGAATGCTCGCCTGGAGAGGACAATTCGCAATGCCTAATGCGCCCAAAGGGAAGCCATGCTTCCCTTTGGGAGACCCTACTTGGAGCGGCGTCAAGGTCTGACGATTTGCATCCCATCACAGTATGTGTCCGGGTTGGAAAATACTGTGTACACCTCGGCCAACTCGCTGTGACCGGTTGCCCCTGTATTTACAATCGTGCTGTAGGTGACTTCACAAGGCCCAAGAACAGACTGTGTCAAGAATGGACGATAAGGGATCTCGACATTAAAGCCATTAGTCACATCCTCTGGGCGCAACGAAGGATAGGTAAAGTCTTGCGTGAATGGACCCGGTGGAAAACCAAAGGCCTCGCAGGAGATAGTAACGGTTACCGTCACGCTGTTACCCGCCACCAATCTCGGGTCGGCTGGAATGAACACCTCGGCATAATAAGTCGGCGGAGAACCGGGCCCACGAGTTTGCAGGGATTGGCAGCTCCACTCGTCATTGGCATCAAGATGCAAGAATTCGGCAGCCGGCAGTACCACGGTCACCGCATCGATCACGTTGACCTGGGTAACGCCCGACGGGTTTTCGTTAGTGGTGCCAGGGCCGGTGACAACGTAACTGACAGGCTGCATGCCATTGCCATGCCGGGCGACTACCTCCCAGGGGATGTTGAACGTCGCGTCGGCGCCAGGCGTTGTCGTGCTGAGGGGAAAGGGCCCTACCCGCTCTTTTGAAAGTCCCCAGAACAAGAAAAACCTATTTTCGGCATGGGGCAACGCAGCAATGTCCCAGAGTGGAATCACAATCCTGACGGGTTGATCCGCATCGCCAATGCGCAGGGTATTCAGTTCATCTGAAACCGCACCATACACTTGCGCCAGGTTCAGCGCGGGGTTCACATCGCCGGGTTCCAGGGTGCCTGGTAAAACCGGTCCTTCCACCGACAAGTCAAGTCGCACGGTCTTGTCGGGAGATTCGAAAAACACGCCATTTCGGTCGATACGGTAGCGCACACTCACCGTCTGTGGGCCAAGCGCCTGGGTATAGGCAGCCTTGATCGCCGCATTCATATTATTGAAAACCACCGGAAAAGCCCTGAGCTCGGTGGTTTGCGGGCCAAAAGGCTGTGCTTGCCATTGCACCTCGAACTTGTCCAGTCCTATAGCGTGATCAAGATACTCTTCAATGTGCGTTTCAATACCTTGTACAAAATCCGGAATATCGAGCAGATCATCGGTGCTGCCGTCCCGCGGGGCCGGCGCCAATGGCAGGAAGAGCGGCAACGGCACGGGATCGTCCAGCAACGCGACGGTGCGAAAATCATTGAACGAAGGGCGACTGGTGTTACCCGCCCGATCCGTGATGGTGTAGAAAATATAGTACAGCCCACTCAGAATAATCTGCGCCCTGGGTAGGAAGAATGTGCCGCCTGTAGGCAG
Organism: Pseudomonas sp. Pse79; assembly: GCF_024519615.1. NCBI lineage: Bacteria > Pseudomonadati > Pseudomonadota > Gammaproteobacteria > Pseudomonadales > Pseudomonadaceae > Pseudomonas > Pseudomonas sp. Pse79. Next base: position 43,163 of record NZ_JALJRR010000017.1, on the reverse strand, counting down.
CATCGGTATGCCGTCACCACTCACCAAATACTCGGGTCGCGGGTCCATTACCGGACTGAAGTACACGTTAATCCTATCTCCCGCTTCATATCGCCCAGGTTGTGGGCCATAGGTGTTCGCGGGGATGCCAATCTCCAGGCCGCCTTCAGCTATCAGGAACGCATCGTTGATCACTGTACCGGGCGGCACATTGTTGAAGACTGGAACAGTCGGCTGTTCACGTGACGTCTCTATGGCATAAGGCGCAATGGTATCGACCCGGAACGCGCCTGGGTTGGAGGTATCGAGGGAAGGGCCCGGCACGCCACCGTTATTACGGTACTGAATATTTCTGAGTTCATAAAAACCATGTCGAAACTCAGGTACTGGCGCAGGCACAAACCTGCTGATGGTCGGAGGAACCGGCGTGGGCAGGTTGATTTGATAAGGTGCCACGAAGGTAGTCCAAGTAGGCGGAGTCACCGTGATGTCGCGAATTTCGACGCTCATCCAATCGTTGCCCCTCGTAGCGTTCCCTGTGTTCAATTGGAGGGTAATGCCCACAGATGCGACGCTCACTGGAATAAGGCCGGTCGCATCATCCAGCGCCTCGCTAATCGTGGGTGCATTGAGAACCAAAGGTGCAGATGCAGTAGGCGAACTTTTTTTTCCACTCATTTCAGTCTCTCCTTGCTGTTTTAAATAGGCACCGCGCACAGGGTCGGGCCCTAATCGCTCGTTCAGTCGTTTGAGTTACTGCCAGGAGACTGAAACCGGGACGCACTCTCGCCAGCCGAATGACTTTCGACCAACTACGCTCACTTTAAAAACTGCCGTCAGGACGTCACCGGACCTTTCGGTTCAGGCTGGCGCCAAGGGTGCGAGATAATCGGGCCTAAGGCTCTGGGCCGTTGCCGTCAATCCAGCAATAAACAGGGCTGGGCGGTGGTGGCGAAACAGGCACCACACGATCGAACTGCACGACCCTGGAAGCTGAGCGGCCCACGATGGCGCCTCCTCTGGACACCATGTAGCTTGCCTCGCCACCGGCATTTTTTTTCAATGGCCGGATCAGGCGCTCGACATCCCGAATCCAGAAGACATAGCCCGCGGCATCCTCCGCCTCGTCCCAATAGTGGTCGAGGGTCTCCACGATGTCGGGATTTGGATCGAGATCCGGGTACCTGTCGTAACCCTGGAACCTCAGCGTGATCAAATCGCCATGAAGAATGTTCGCATCTGGATCAATGAGAACCTCGACCCCGAACCATATCGGCGGCTGGGTACTGCACGTCATGTAGCGGTTGGGATGAGATTCCGACTGGGGAAAGCGAGGCCGAGGATAAGTGACGGGGGGAAGGTCAGTGCGAAGCCCGACCTGGGCCACCTGTGAAAACAACGGGTTCACATTACCGGCACGGTCCTTCAAACGATAAAAGCAAAAAAGCCACAGCGCCCCTGGATACCTGCGGAACACCTCGCTGGGCACGTCAACGATGATCGGGCCGCTATCGTTGGCCAGCGGCAATGAAATCAGGGTGGGCATGCCCGTTGGTAGTGCGTTCATATCAGAAAAATACAACAACACTTCATCACCCACCTCACGCCCCAGATAGCCCTGCGGGATTTCCATCGGCACCAAGGGATTGGCGATGAGGTAAGCCTCGGTGATCGGATCGATCGGGAAAATAGCCGGTGGCAGCAGCGCGCCACCACCCGGGGCATCTCGGTCGATTCTGATCGTCACGAACTCCGAGTTGTCGAAGCTCGGGCTATCCGGTGTGGTGTGATGAATTCGAAACCTGAGATCCACGATAGCGCTGCTCAAGAGGAAAGCCTGAGGAATCGTCAGCGCTAAAGGGAAATCAGCATCTGTCAGCGGCCCGCGCAATTCATGGGGAGGTGTATCAACGGGCCTGGCACCCCGGACATGCCACTCGAAAATCACATACTGGGATCTATCGGTATCGGGTAAAACCGCCCAAGGCGTTTCAATCAAAAGCCGTAGATCGGAAAAATTGAATTGAGCCGGGAGCAAACCATCCGGTAATACGTCGCGCACTGTTGGCGCATCAAGCACCAGAATGCCCCCCGAGCCCGAACGCCCGTTCGTGTTTGGTTGACTGCTGGTACCCATAGAAACCTCCCGCCACTCAGATAGATTCCACGTGCAATCGCACTGGCCGCTCGCCGTGCTTGATGGGGCACTGTCGGGGTTATTGAACAACGCTCCGTCCACGGCCGATACTGTCAGAACTAACAGGTGGAGACGCCATTCGTCGGTTTGGAGGCTTCTAACGGCGGCTCGGCCTGGCCAAAATAATCTTGACGAAACCGATCGGCTGGTGTTTTCTGAAACCGGTTTCAGTGCAGGAGGTACTGTTGCCTCAATTCCAATAAGAAAGGTTCTACCGTGACCTCATTTTCCGCCGCCCAGCGCAGCCGCGTGACCATGCTTGACGTCGCCCAGCGCGCCGGCGTGTCCAAAGCCAGCGTGTCGCGCTTCATCGGCGACGACCGCGCCCTGCTCTCCGATGCCATCGCCCTGCGCATCGAGCACGCCATCGCCGAACTCGGCTACCGCCCCAACCAGATGGCCCGTGGCTTGAAACGCGGGCGCACGCGCCTGATCGGTATGCTGGTGGCCGATATCCGCAACCCCTATTCCATCGCCGTGATGCACGGTGTTGAAACCGCCTGCCGCCAGCACGGCTACAGCCTGGTGGTGTGCAACACCGACCGCGATGACGAGCAGGAACGCCAGCACCTGGCGGCGCTACGCTCGTACAACATCGAAGGGCTGATCGTGAACACCCTCGGCCACCACCTCGAACAACTGCTGGAACTGCAACGGGAAATGCCCCTGGTGCTGGTGGACCGCAAGGTCGCACCGTTGCGCAGCGACCTGGTGGGTTTGGATAACCCGGCCGCGGTACGCATGGCGCTGGAACACCTTGAGCAACAGGGCTACCGCGAGATAGTGCTGGTCAGCGAGGCCACCGATGGCACCAGTTCGCGCCTGGAGCGCCTTGACAGTTTCACCGCCGAGATTGCCCGCCGCCCGGCGTTGAGCGGCACGGTGCTGGAACTGGACGGCGCGCTGGAAAAGCGCCTGCGCGCCTTTCTGGCCAAGCCCGGCGCCAAAGCCGTGTTCTGCGCCAACGGCATCGCCGCCCTCGCTTGCACCCGCGCGCTCAAGGCGCTGGAGTGCGACCTGTTCGCGGACGTCGGCCTGATCGCCCTGGATGACCTGGACTGGTACCCGCTGGTGGGCACCGGCATCACCGCCCTCGCCCAACCGACGCAGGCGATTGGCGCGAGTGCCTTCGACTGCCTGCTCAAGCGCCTGCGCGGCGATACGGCGCCGGCCCGCACCCTGGATTTCCTGCCCGAACTGATCGTTCGCGGTTCCACCCAACCCACCTCGTAGCCGCTGTCGAGCCCTCGCGGGCGTCAATTCAATAGGTTGCGCATAAAAATGAAACCGGTTTCAGAGGTACACAATCATGCATGAATACCCCGTCTCCATCAGCCTTTCCAGCTACGGCGCCGACCTCGTCCGCCAGCAGGGCCAATTGAGTTTTGTCGCCCTGCTGGCGGCGGCCGGTGCCCGGCGCATCGAGTGGCGCGAAGAGCTGCTGACCATTGAACAACCGGCACAACTGGCCCGGGCGGCGGCCGAACAAGGCCTGGAGTGCGTGTTCTCTTCGCCGCTGGAACTGTGGGTCGCCGGCCGCGCCCAGCCGAATGCCGAGCTCGCCGCCACCCTTGATCGCGCCCAGGCCTTTGGTGCGCGCTGGCTGAAAGTCTCCCTCGGCTACTTCACCGACACCAACGACCTGCACAGCCTGCACGCCCTGCTCAACCGCCACCCGGTCAAGTTGCTGGTGGAAAACGACCAGACCCTGCATGGCGGTCGCATCGAACCGCTGCAACGTTTCTTCAGCGAAGTCGAGCGCCTTGGCCTGCCGGTGAAGATGACGTTCGATATCGGTAACTGGCACTGGCAGGACCAGTCCGCGCTCACCGCCGCGCGCCTGCTCGGCCGGCATGTCGACTACCTGCACTGCAAGGCCGTGGCGCGTCGCGCGGACGGCAAGCTGGTGGCACTGCCGCCCGGCGCCACCGACCTGCATCTGTGGGAACAACTGCTGGGCCACATGACTCAAGGTATTACCCGGGCAGTGGAATTCCCGCTGCAAGGCGACGACCTGGTCGAAGTCACCGCCCAGCAGGTCGCCACCCTCGCCCTGCTTGGCCAACCCCGTGCGGAGTACGCCCATGTCTGAGATCGATATCCTGTCGTTCGGTGAAACCATGGCGATGTTTGTCGCCGAACAGAGCGGCGACCTGGCCCAGGTGGGCCACTTCCACAAACGCATCGCCGGGGCCGACAGCAATGTCGCCATCGGCCTGTCGCGCCTGGGCTTCAACGTCGCCTGGCTGAGCCGAGTGGGCAACGACTCCCTGGGCCGCTTTGTGCTCGACACGCTCAAGCAACAAGGCCTGGATTGCCGGCACGTGGCGGTCGACCCGCTGCACCCCACCGGTTTTCAGCTCAAGTCCCGCGAAGAAGCCGGCGATGATCCCCAGGTCGAGTACTTCCGCAAGGGCTCGGCGGCCAGCCATTTATCCATCGCAGCCATCAGCCCGGCGCTGCTGCAGGCGCGCCACCTGCACGCCACCGGCATCCCGCCGGCCTTGTCCAAGGCCACCGGCGAGTTGTCCCGCGAGCTGATGACGCAAATGCGCAAGGCCGGGCGCAGCGTGTCGTTCGACCCGAACCTGCGCCCGGCGCTGTGGCCCAGCCAGCAGCAGATGATCCGCGAGATCAACGCCCTCGCAGGCTTGGCCGATTGGGTCTTGCCGGGCTTGAGCGAAGGTCGCCTGCTTACCGGTTTCGACGACCCGGCGGACATCGCCGCGTTTTACCTGGACCAGGGCGCCGAAGCCGTGGCCATCAAGCTCGGCCCGGACGGCGCGTATTACCGCACCCAACTGGACCAAGGCTTTGTCGCCGCCGTGAGCGTGGACAAAGTGGTAGACACCGTCGGCGCCGGTGATGGCTTTGCCGTCGGCATGATCAGCGCCCTGCTGGAAAACCTCAGCTTCCCCGAGGCGGTACACCGCGGCAACTGGATCGGCAGCCGTGCCGTGCAGAGCCGCGGCGATATGGAAGGCTTACCCACACGCACGGAGCTGCCGACCCGATCCGTTGCTTGACCCACTCCCTGTTGCCACAACTACAACAAGCTCAGGAGCAACCCCATGGATACCTTGAAACTCGCCACCCGCCGTTGGTGGTACATCATGCCCATCGTCTTTATCACCTACAGCCTGGCGTACCTGGACCGCGCCAACTACGGTTTCGCCGCCGCCAGCGGCATGGCTGAAGACCTGATGATCACACCGGGCATGTCGTCCCTGCTCGGCGCACTGTTCTTCCTCGGTTACTTTTTCTTCCAGGTGCCGGGCGCGATCTACGCGCAAAAGCGCAGCGTGAAGAAGTTGATTTTCGTCAGCCTGATCCTCTGGGGCGGCCTGGCCACCCTGACCGGCGTGGTGTCCAACGCCTACATGCTGGTCGCCATTCGCTTCATGCTCGGCGTGGTCGAAGCGGCGGTGATGCCGGCGATGCTGGTGTACCTGTGCCACTGGTTCACCCGTGCCGAACGCTCGCGGGCCAATACGTTCCTGATCCTCGGCAACCCGGTGACCATGCTGTGGATGTCGGTGGTGTCCGGCTACCTGGTGCAGCATTTCAGCTGGCGTTGGATGTTCATCGTCGAAGGCCTGCCGGCGGTGCTGTGGGCATTTATCTGGTGGCGCCTGGCCGATGAGCGGCCCAAGGATGCCCAGTGGTTGAGCGACAGCGAAAAGCACCAGCTGGAAACCGCCCTCGCCGCCGAACAGGTGGGGATCAAAGCGGTGAAGAACTACGCCGAAGCGTTTCGCTCGCCCAAGGTGATCATCCTTGCGCTGCAGTTCTTCTGCTGGAGCATCGGCGTGTACGGCTTTGTGCTGTGGCTGCCGTCGATCCTCAAGGCCGGTTTGCAGATGGACATGGTCGAGGCCGGCTGGTTGTCGGCGCTGCCGTACCTGGCGGCGGTGATCGGCATGCTGGCGGTGTCGTGGGGTTCGGACAAGCTGCAAAAACGTAAACGGTTTGTGTGGCCGCCGTTGTTGATCGCCTCTATCGCTTTCTATGCGTCCTACGTGCTCGGCGCCGAACATTTCTGGTGGTCCTACACCCTGCTGGTGATTGCCGGCGCGTGCATGTATGCGCCCTATGGACCGTTTTTCGCGATTGTCCCGGAGATCCTGCCGGCCAACGTCGCCGGCGGTGCCATGGCGTTGATCAACAGCATGGGCGCGCTCGGTTCGTTCGGCGGTTCGTACCTGGTGGGTTACCTCAATAGCAGCACCGGTTCCCCCGGCGCCTCTTACCTGCTGATGAGCGGCGCGTTGATGGTCTCGGTGGTGCTGACGATGTTCCTCAAGCCCGGCGCCAGCGACCGCGAGCGCGCGCCGTTGCAGTCCCTCGAATTAAAGGTGAAGACCTGATGAAAAAGTCTGTCGTTCTGTACAAAAAACTCTCCGCGCCGCTGATGGCCCGGCTGCATGAGCACGCCGAGGTCACGCTGATCGACGCGCTCGACCCGCCCGGCCTGGCCAAACTGCGCGACGCCCTCCCCGGCGCCCATGGGTTGCTGGGCGCGAGCCTGCGCCTGGACGCCGCGTTGCTGGACCTGGCACCGCAACTGGAGGCGGTGGCCAGCGTGTCCGTCGGCGTCGACAACTACGACATCGAGTACCTGACCCGGCGCGGCATCCTGCTCAGCAACACGCCCGATGTGCTGACCGAAACCACCGCCGACACCGGCTTCGCGCTGATCCTCGCCACCGCACGCCGGGTGGTCGAACTGGCTGATATGGTGCGTGCCGGCCAGTGGCACAAGAACATCGGCCCGGCGCATTTCGGCAGCGACGTGCATGGCAAGACCCTGGGCATCATCGGCATGGGCCGCATTGGTGAAGCGCTGGCCCAGCGCGGGCATTTCGGCTTCGGCATGCCGGTGCTCTACCACAGTCACTCGCCCAAGCCACAGGTGGAAGAACGGTTCGGCGCGCAGTACCGTCGCCTGAACGACTTGCTGCAACAAGCGGACTTCGTCTGCCTGACACTGCCGCTCACCGCCGAAACCGAGCGGTTGATCGGCGCGCAAGAATTCGCCCTGATGGGCCCGGAGACGATCTTTATCAATATCTCCCGCGGCAAGGTGGTGGATGAAGCCGCGCTGGTCGAGGCCTTGCAGCAGCGCACGATTCGCGCGGCGGGGCTGGATGTGTTCGAGCGCGAGCCGCTGCCCCACGACTCGCCGTTGCTGCGCTTGAACAATGTGGTGGCCACGCCGCATATCGGCTCGGCGACCCATGAGACGCGGGAAGCGATGGCCGAGTGCGCGGTGGATAATCTGCTCGCGGCGCTCGCCGGTCAGAAGCCGAAAAACCTGGTGAATCCAAGCGCCTGGATGCAATAGCTTCTGACACAACATAGAGCAAATGTGGGAGGGAGCTTGCTCCCGATGGCGCTGGATCAGTCAGTAGATGAGTTGACTGACCCATTGCTATCGGGAGCAAGCTCCCTCCCACATTGGGATTGCACTGCAAAGTGGCTCAGATAACGAACCTGGCCACCATCGCATTCAAATCCACCGCCAGGCGCGACAGCTCATGGCTGGCCGCGCTGGTCTGGTTGGCGCCCGCCGCCGACTGGGTCGCCAGGTCGCGGATGTTGACCAGGTTGCGGTCTACTTCACGGGACACCTGGGCCTGTTCTTCCGAGGCGCTGGCGATCACCAGGTTGCGCTCGTTGATCAGGCTGATCGACTGGGTGATCTGCTCCAATGCCACGCCGGCCGCGCGGGCCATTTCCAGGGTGTTATGGGTGCGCTGGTTGCTCTGTTGCATGGATTGCACGGCTTCACCGGTACCGTTCTGGATACCGGCGACCATTTTCTCGATTTCCTGGGTCGACTGCGCGGTGCGATGGGCCAGGGCCCGCACCTCGTCGGCCACCACCGCGAAGCCGCGCCCGGCTTCACCGGCACGGGCGGCTTCGATCGCCGCGTTGAGCGCCAGCAGGTTGGTCTGCTCGGCAATCGCCCGGATCACGTCGAGGACCTTGCCGATGTCGCGCCCCTGAGTGGCCAGACCTTCGATCAGCAACGAGGTGTTTTGCACATCCTGGGTCATGGTCTGGATCGCGCCGACGGTCTCAACCACCCGGTCGCGGCCTTCCCGTGCGGCCTGGTTGGACTGCGTGGAGGCTTCGGAGGTGGACACGGCGTTCCGCGCCACCTCTTCCACGGCAGCGGTCATCTCATTGACGGCCGTGGCGGCCTGGTCGATTTCGTTGTTTTGTTGCTGCAAGCCTTTGGAGGCTTCTTCGGTGACGGCGCTCAACTCTTCCGCCGCCGAGGCCAATTGCGTGGCCGAACCGGCGATGTGCTGGATGGTCTGGCGCAAGTTGGTTTGCATGGCCGACAACGCACTGATCAAACGCGCCGGTTCATCCTTGCCATCGTCTTCAATGACTTTGCTCAAGTCGCCGCCGGCAATGGTTTGCGCCACTTCCACGGCTTTGCGCAGCGGCGTGACGATGCTGCGGGTCAGCAACCAGGCCAACAGTACCGTGAGCAAGGCGGCGGCCACGGCCACCACGACGATCCCGCTGATCGCGCTGTCATAGCTGCGTCCGGCCTGCTCGTTGGCCTGCTTGGCGCCAGCGGAGTTGAGGGCGATCAGCTTGTTCAATTGCTCACCCATCTGATCGGTGCCGTTCTTGATCCGGGTATTGATCAAGGCGCGCATCTCATCGACCTTGTTTTGCTGGGACAGGGCCAGCATCTCGGCCTGGGCCGTCAGGTAGTTGTCCAAGGTGCCGACAAACGTCTTGTACAGGGCCGCTTCCTCAGGCACGGAAGGTAACGCTGAGTAACCGGCCTGGGCGGCTCTGACCTTGTCGATCAGTACGGCGATGCGCGTTTGCGCCTCTTGCAACGCGGCCGGTTCACGGTTGACCAACACGCGAAACGACAAGATACGCATGCGCAACACGTTTTCCGTGAGGCTGCCCAAGTAGGCCACGCTGGGCAGTTGGTTGCTGCTCATATCCACCGACGCCTGACGGATCAGCGTCATGCGGTTGACTGCAAACACTCCCAATACAACCACCAACAACGCAATGAATGCGAAACCGAGAGACGCTCGAGGGGCAATATTCAGATGACGAAGAGACATAGAGGTATTCTCAAGAAGGAGTGTCTGCGCGCATCCCTGCAGCGGAATGATCAGCTGGCGTCAACACGCTGCTCTGACCTTGGTCACCACTTGTTGTCATTGTTGGGTGGGCCTATAAAAGATATCGGCAGGCCCAGCGGTTTTCGCAGGGCCTCCATAAATATTTTTTTACACTTCTGACGATCTCCGGTTTCTGGCATCCTGCGCCTCCATTTTCTGTCCAGAGCCCGCATTTTGTCTGACGCTCAAGCCCCGCGCCCGCGCTATAAATCCGACCTGATCTATGGCCTGGAAGACCGTCCGCACTTCTCTGCCGCAATGTTTGCCGCCTTGCAGCATGTGTTGGCGAGTTTTGTCGGCATCATCACCCCTACACTGATCGTCGGCGGCGTGCTGGGCCTGGAAAGCGAGGTGCCGTACCTGGTGAGCATGGCCTTGTTCGTGTCGGGGCTCGGCACTTTTGTGCAGGCGCGCACGTTCGGCCCGATCGGTTCGGGGTTGTTGTGCCTGCAGGGCACCAGTTTTTCGTTTATCAGCGTGATTCTCAGTGCCGGGTTCATGGTCAAGGCCCGGGGTGGCGGCACCGATGAGATTCTCTCGACGATCTTCGGCATCTGTTTTTTCGCGGCGTTTATCGAAGTCGTGCTCAGCCAGTTCATCGGCAAGTTGCGCAAGCTGATCACCCCGGTGGTGACCGGCACCATCATCACCCTGATGGGTTTGTCGCTGATCAAGGTGGCAGTCACCGACATGGCCGGCGGCTTCGGCGCCGACAACCTCGGCGCCGCGAGCAATATGGGGCTGGCCGCGCTGGTGCTGCTCACCATCGTGGTACTCAACCGCTTCAACAACCCGTTCCTGCGCCTGGGTTCGATCGTGATCGGCCTGACCCTGGGCTTCATCGTGGCCTGGTGGCTGGGCCGTGTGGATATGGCGGCCTTGCCCCAGGTGCCGTTGATCAGCGTGCCGGTGCCGTTCAAGTACGGCTTCTCGTTCGACTGGGTGGCGTTTATCCCGGTGGCGGTGATCTTCCTGATTTCGCCCCTGGAGGCCGCCGGTGATCTGACGGCCAACTCGATGATTTCCCAACAGCCGGTCAAGGGCCCGCTGTACATCAAGCGCATCAAGTCCGGCCTGCTGGCGGACGGCCTCAACTCGGCGATGGCCGCGACCTTCAACAGCCTGCCGATGGTGACGTTCGCCCAGAACAACGGCGTGATCCAACTCACCGGCGTAGCCAGCCGTTATGTGGCGTACTTCATTGCCGGGCTGCTGGTGCTGCTGGGGCTGTTCCCGATGATCGGCGCGGTGCTGCAACTGATGCCCAAGCCGGTATTGGGGGGCGCGACGCTGATCATGTTCGGCACCGTCGCCGTGGCGGGGATCAAGATCCTCGCCGAAGCCGGTCTGCACCGCCGCAATATGCTGATCGTGGCGATCTCCCTGGGCATGGGCCTGGGTGTCGCCGCCGTGCCGGAAGTGTTGCGCGACCTGCCCAAGGCGCTGCACAACATCTTCGAATCGCCGATCACCGTAGGCGCGTTCTGTGCAATCCTGCTGAACATTTTCCTGCCGGAAGAGTTCTTAGAGCTGGAAGAAGATGAATTTGATCCGGAGTCCTCAACCCTCAAAGTGATGCAAGACCCGGACGTCACGCACTAGGAGCACCTTCGTATGCGCAAGCTCATGGTTCTATCGATACTGCTGCTGACCTTGAGCGCTTGCGCCCTGTTCCCCAATCGCGACCCGGTCACTATCAACGTGGTGGGCATCGAGCCGCTGCAAAGCCAGGACCTGGAAGTGCGCTTCGCCGTGAAGCTGCGGGTGCAGAACCCCAATGAAACGGCAATCGACTACAACGGCGTGGCCCTGGACCTGGAGGTCAATGGCCGGCCGCTGGCGTCGGGGGTGAGTGATCAGCGCGGAAGCATCCCACGTTTTTCCGAGACGGTTCTGATGGTGCCGGTCAGCGTTTCAGCGTTTTCCGTGTTGCGGCAAACCCTCGGCCTGAGCCAGACCCAGAGTTTGAACAACCTGCCCTACGTATTGCGCGGCAAATTGGCCGGCGGGCTGTTCGGCACCATGCGGTTTGTCGATCGTGGAACACTGGACCTGCCGAATACCGCCACTTGGTAACCCCCCATGCAACCGACCTTGGTCACCCAACGCCTGATTCTGCGCCCGCTGACGCTCGACGATGCCGAGGGCATCCAGCAACAGTTCCCCCATTGGGAAGTGGTGCGTTATCTCAATGCCCTGGTGCCGTGGCCCTACCCGGCTGACGGCGCGCGTCACTACCTGGAACACATCGCGTTGCCCGCCATGGCACGGGGCGAGGAATGGCATTGGGCGATCCGCCTGCAAAGCGCGCCGACGAAGGTGAGTTTGTCGAAGGCATTTTTCCACGGGACATCTGGGAAATGACCCGTGAAGAGTGGCTGGATCGCCGCTCTTTCAAGCGATAGACATCAACCGGTGGGAGTAGGCTGACTCCCACCGGTTTTACCGCACTCAGTCCGTGATATAGCGCACGCCCGGCTTGGCCCGCTCATCGACCACCAGCTCGAAAACATCCGGCCGGGCGTAATGCCCCACCACGTCATAGTCATACCGTGCGCGCACCAGATCGTCGGTATTGATCTGCGCGCTCAAGAGCCCGGCTTCACCCAGCAGCGGCCCAGCCAGGATGTCGCCCATGGGGCCGACAATCACACTGCCGCCTGCAATCAACGGACGATCTGAAGGCCAGTTGGCAACCTCAACGCCCAGCGCCGCGGGCGATGCCTGCACCTGGCACGCACTGACCACAAAACAGCGGCTCTCGTGGGCAATGTGGCGCATGCTCACCTGCCACATCTCGCGCTCATCCACCGTGGGCGCACACCATACCTGCACGCCCTTGGCGTACATCGCCGTTCGCAGCAGGGGCATCATGTTTTCCCAGCACACCGCGCCGCCGATGCGCCCGACCGCCGCGTCGATCACCGGCAGTGTGGAACCATCGCCCTTGCCCCAGATCAGCCGCTCGGTGCCGGTGGGCATCAGCTTGCGGTGCTTGGCCACCAGGCCGTGCGCCGGCTCGAAGTACAGCATGGTGCAATACAAGGTGCTGGCGCTGCGCTCGATCACGCCCAGGACCAGGCTGGCACCGGTGCGCGCCGACAAACCGGCCAACGCATCGGTTTCGGCGCCGGGCACGTCGATGGCGTTGGCAAAATATCGCGCAAAGGCTTCGCGACCTTCAGGCAGGCGATAACCGAGTTGCGTGCCGAAGCCTTCGCCTTTGGGATAACCGCCCAGCAGCGCCTCGGGCATCACCACCAATTGCGCGCCACTGCGCAGGATCGGCTCTTCATAGGCCAGGATTTGCGCCAGGGTGTCGGCCTTGCCGCCGGGCAAGGAACCGATTTGCAAGGCGGCCACAATAGAAACAGGCATCAGGATCACTCCGAACAATGAGGGGTTGCCCATTCTCCAGCCAGCCCGGATCATGAATAAAGCCCACCTCAGTGCTGAATGATATGAGCCAGATAAATATCACCCAAGTCGACCTCAACCTGCTGAAAACCTTCGAAGCCCTGCACGACGAATCCAGCGCCAGCCGCGCAGCGTTGCGCCTGGGCGTCACCCAATCGGCGATCAGCGCGGGCCTGCGGCGTTTGCGCGAGGTGTATGGCGACCAACTGTTCGTGCGAACCGGCCGTGGCCTGGCGCCGACCTTGCGGGCCAACCAGTTGAAGCCGGTGATCAGTGAGGCGTTGGACCGCTGCCGACAGAGCCTGGCAATGACCCACCCGGACACCCAGCAGTATCAGGGACGCTCCGTGGTGCTGGGTTTATCCGACGACTTCGAGATTGCCTACGGCCGCCGCCTGATGGCGGAAATTGCCCAGCGGTTGCCGAAATTGCGTGTGATTTTCCGTCAGACCCACAGCCAGATCGTCGCCGCCGCCCTGCTCGACCGCAGCCTCGACCTGGCGATTACCGCCGGCGGCTTTGCCGAACGCCGCCTAAGCCGGCAGGTGCTGGGAGAAGGTGATTACCGCTGCCTGGTCGACCCGCACAGCCTGGCGCCAGGCCAGCAATGCATCGACCTGCACGCGTTCGTTAGCCGCGAGCATGTGCTGGTGTCATCCGGCGGGTTTATCGGGATCACCGATGAAGGGCTGGCGGCACAAGGGCTGAGCCGCCAGGTATGTGCCTCCACCAGCCACTTCGCCGCGTTGCCGTTTCTGCTCAAGGGCAGCCAGGCGGTGGCGACCATTCCCGGGCACGCCGCCGAAGCCATCGCCGGCATGACCGGCTTGCAGGTTCTGCCGTGCCCGCTGGCGCTGCCGCGCTACCCGGTGGAACTGGGCTGGCGCACCCAGGCTCAGCTTGATCCGATGTTGCTGAAAGTGCGCGAGGCGATTGTCGCCAGCTTTACTTCGCCGCCGCCATCAGCTTGTTGACTTCGCTGCGCACCATGTTGGAGAACTCCGGCGGCGACATGCCGTCGAGTTCCGCGCGAACCCATTCGGCCCACTTGCCCTTGCGTTTGGCGCGCTCGCCGAACAGGCGCGCGGCTTCGCCCTTGGCCTTGCCCAGGTTGCTTTGCCACAGGTCGTAGAGACGGGACTTTTCATCTTCCAGCTCGGCGCGTTCGGCGAGGGTCTTGTTGGCGAGATTGAAGCTCATGTTGAATTTCCTGCTGCACAAATAGGTGACATCTTACACTGTAGGTCTAAGTTTCCTGATTCGGATTTCGCATACCCACGCCGGCCGGCAAAAAACTGCAACTTTTGCCGCCGCCCGACACTCCATTGTTCACTGTCACATTTACCTGCAAGGAGTCACACAATGGCCCGTAAATCTGCCGCCCAAGTCGTCGAAGATCAAATCAAGGATCAAGCGTTCAGCGAACTGACTGCACTGATCGAAGAGTCGGACAAACTGCTCAAAAACAGTGCTTCCCTGGTCGGCGAAGAAGGCGAAACGCTGCGCGAGCAGGTCGCTATCAAGCTCAAGCAAGCGCTCGACTCGGTGTCCAATGTGCGCGAGCGCAGCAAGCCGGTGGTGGACGCCACCGAAACCTACATCGGCGGTCACCCGTGGCAGACCGTGGCGATCTCGGCAGGCTTTGGCCTGGTGGTCGGCCTGCTGCTCGGTCGTCGCAACTAATACTGTAGGCCTTGCGTAGCCACTGCCGAACCCTGGCGAGGTAGCGGCTACGCGGGTTTTCAGACGGCCCACTCACGTAGTTGATTCAACGCCTGCGCGTCCACTTCAATGCCTGCCGCCAACGACTTCGCCCGCGTGCGATGACGTCGATCCCCCGGCAACCGCCGCAACCCCACCGCGTGCATCTGCCGCACCAGTTCCTGGCTGCGCTCGGCGAAGTTTTGCCCGGCGGTTTTGCTCGGGTCGATCAGGATCAACAACTGGCCGGTCCACGGCGTGCGGGCGCCAGGGTGATCGGCCCAGTTGAACTCAAACGAGAAGTTGCCGCCGGTCAGGGCCGCGGCCAGCAACTCGACCATCATCGACAGCGCCGAGCCCTTGTGCCCGCCGAACGGCAACAACGCACCGCCTTCGAGGATGGCCTTGGGGTCCTGGGTCGGCTGGCCCAGGCTGTCGACGCCCATGCCCGGCGGCAGGCGCTCGCCGTTGCGCGCAGCAATCTGCACGTCACCATGGGCGATGGCGCTGGTGGCCAGGTCGAACACAATCGGCGCGCCGTCCGCCCGTGGCGCAGCAAACGCGATCGGGTTGGTGCCGAACAGCGGGCGATCGGCGCCATGGGGCACCACGCAGGTCATGCTGTTGACCACGCTCAGCGCCACCAGGCCTTGCTCGGCGAAGGGTTCGACATCCGGCCACAGCGCGGCGAAGTGATGGGAATTGTGTATCGCCAGCAACGCAATACCGGCGCTGCGGGCCTTGTCCACCAGCAACGCACGGGCCGCCGCCAACGCCGGTTGGGCGAAGCCATTCGCGGCGTCGACCCGCACGAAGCCGGAAGCGACATCCGTGACCACCGGCGTGGCCTTGCCATCGACCCAGCCGCTCTCCAGCGTGCTGATATATCCGGGCATCCGAAAGATGCCATGGCTGTGGGCGCCGTCGCGCTCGGCGCTGGCGCAATTGTGCGCGAGGATCTGCGCCACTTGCGGCGACGTGCCGTGCTTCACAAACACCGCGTGCAGCAACCCCACCAGGTCGTTGAAACCGATGAACGCTGAAGAATCGTCAACTCTCGGGGACTGGGCAGACATCTGTAGCTCCGATTTTGTAATTGGAAGAGACAACAAGAATCCAGACCGACGATTAAACAACGCCTCCCGTGCCTGCTGTCAACGGGCGCTTGAGTTATCTACTGCCTGACGCGCTTCGCCGTCCATTACGGTGTGTCGCGACTCCATCACCAGCCTGTTTGGGCGTGCCCCAACAAGAATAAAAGTTCAATTGATGCGCAATTGCCATGAAGGCTGTTCTCGCCCCCGGTCTCGGGAGGTTAGAATGTGGGAAATCAGGATGAATTAATGACCGAAAAGTCTGCTTTAGAAGCCGAATATGACGCCATCACCGACGCCGCCGCGCATTGGTGCATGCGCTTGCATGCAAGTGATTGCACGGCGGACGAACGACAGGCCTTTCAACAATGGCACGATGCTCATCCGCTGCATGCCTTCGAATACGCGGCGATGCTGGAAATCTGGGACGTGGCCGATCACTTGCCACGCCATGCGCCGCTCGTAGCGCCGTTCAGACCGCGTCGCCGGCTGCGCGATTACGCGGTGGCTGCCGCAGTGTGCTTGGCCGCGCTGCCCCTGGCGGCGTTCACCGGCTGGGAAGCGGGCTGGTTGCCGACTGCCTATGAACGGTTCGAAGCCAGCAATGGCCTGCGCCAGGTCACCCTGGCCGATGGCAGCCAGGTTGAGCTCAACCTGGGCACCGAACTGGTCTACGCCGATTACAAGGACCAGCGCCGGGTCACACTGAGCAAGGGCGAGGCGTTTTTCAAGGTCAGCCATGACAGCACCCATCCGTTTGTCGTCAAGGCCGGTGAAGGACAGGTGCGCGTGACCGGCACCCAATTCAACGTGTGGAAATACGAAAATCAGGTGCGGGTGATGCTGCTCGAAGGCTCGGTGCAGATTTCCAGCGACCCGGCACACGGCAGCGTGCCGCTGACTCCAGGCATGCAAGCCAGCTATCAACCAGGCGATGCCACCCCAAGCGTGCGCCCGATCAACCCCAACGACAGCGCCCTCGCCTGGCGCCAGGGCAAATTGGTCCTGGACAACCTGGCCCTGGCCGACGCGTTACCGTTGATCAACCGCTACCTGAACAAACCCGTGATGCTGGCCGATATCGGCACCGGAACGATCCGCATCGGCGGCATCTATAACATCAGCGAGGTCAACAACCTCGTCCCCTCCCTGCCCAAGGTTTTGCCGGTCTACCTGACCCAGAACCAGGATGGCAATCCCGTCCTCAACTCCATCCCACGTAAAGCGCCCAAGGGCTGAGGCTTCTGCCTGTCCCTGCGGGCCTGATTGCGCCCGCAGTGTCCATTTCTGAAACACCCTCCTCCTCTGAGCGGCCCTGACAGCGCGGCTTCATCGTTTTGTCATACGCAGTGTTACATCACTGATACAACCTCCCGAAAGCATGACCTGCGGGCCGGCCATCGGGCTGGCATCGGCGCGGTGTATCAGCGCTGAAACAGCATGGCCATCACTTAGCCTGCTATGTTTCATATCTATCTGATTAACAACAACAAAACAAAAGCGGCACGCCTTCTGCTCTATTCCTTACAGCGCTGTTTAGGGTCAGCGCAACGAAAAAGGAATGCCGCCGTGATCACACTCACTCAAGGTTCGATGAATGTACTGCTGGTCAGCTGTGTACTCAGCATCGGCGTCAGCGTTCCGAGCTTTGCTGCCGACGGTGTCATCGTGACCGGGCGTGAAGTGCAAGGTCATATGTACGGTCGCGCATCGTTCGGTCCAGACCCCTACCCCACCACTGCCAACGCCAATCCCAGCAGAGAAATCAACAGTGCCACCTCAAGTGAACTCAGCGATTTGGATATCGGCGGCATCAGCAGTGGCTCGAGCATCGCCCGTTCCATACAGACTGCGGGGAACTTGTCTGGCGTGACCTCCACGCAAAGCAGCATGTCGACACTGGGTACCGGTGCAACGGCCGGCCACGGCGCGGGCAGCAGCATGGGCGGTCAGATCAGCAACTCGATCCAGCGCGGCATGGCCCCCCTGAACAACATTGGCAACATGATGGGGGGCAAGTAATGAATCGCACTCTTCTGATCCTCGCCCTGCTGAGCAGCGCCACTGCATGGGCAGACGACTCCGCGGTGATCAACAACAGCGGAAAAAACTACAACGGCAACTTCTCGATCAACCAGTCGGCCGGCATCCAACAGCAAACAGCCAACAACCGTGCCATCACACTGGGTGGACAAGCCACCACCGTCAATATCCAAAACCTGAACGGCAAGGTCGACCCGTCGCTGAACGCCAAGGCCGCGATCGCAGGAACCTCTTTTACCAATGGCAACGGCATGCTGGGCATCAACCAGACAGCCGGGGCGAATAACCAATCAATCAATGCCGTGCGGGTCAGCATCAACCCTGGCCCGCAAAGCATCGACGACAGCGTCCTGTTGCAGCAGAACACGACGACGCTGGCAACCGACTCAGGGTTCACCCCTACCACTGGCAGTCGCCAGGTCGTCACAAGCGACCAGGCCTTCACAGGCAGCCGAGGAGTGATTCAGGTGAACCAGAGTGCAGGGGTGGGGAACCGAGTGGCTAACACCCTGGGCATCACTATCAAGTAAATGCTTGGTAGTACTCGCTAGACCGTACCAACACTTAACCAACTAAATTAGAAGCAAGGAGAAACACCATGAAACCTCAAATGGCTCTGAAACCAATGGTTTTCGCTCTGGCCGCGCTGATGGCTGCTGCTGCACAAGCAAATGGTGGTGGCTGGCATCCGGCCCCTCAACCTACCGGGGTTGTGGCCGCTGTTGTGACAGACGTACAAAATAGCGCTGGCAACAAGTTCGACGACACCAAAACCGAAAACAACGCTTCGGCCGATGGCTCGGTAAACAGCAACAGTGGTAACACTGGGGTCAACGTCCAGGCTGGCAGTGGCAACCAAGCAGACAACTCTGCTGCCATCTCCAGCGCCAAAGGCGACTTCGCGTCGGTATTCGCCGTGGTCGATGTCAATCAAAACAGCTTGCTGAACACCTACTCCAACAAAGGCACGCAAAACAACGCCTCCCTGGACAACTCGCTTAACAGCAACTCTGGCAACCTGGGTTACAACGGCCAGGCCGGTCAAGGCAACCAGGGTAAAAACAACATGGCAATCACTACCGCTGACGGCAAAAATATCGCGGCAGCGGCCAACACCGAGCAAAACTCGCTCGGCAACAGCTACCTGAACACTGCGGCTACCAGCCACGGTTATGGCCATGGCTATGGCGGCAAACCTCAGTATGTGTCCAACAACTCGAGCCTCGACAACTCGGTTAACAGCAACTCCGGCAACGTAGGCGTAAACCTGCAGTCGGGCTTGGGCAACCAAAGCAGCAACAGCCTGTCCATCGGTCAGGGTTGCAGCAGCTGCGCCAGCGGCGTTCGCTTCTGATCCAACGGGGCCTTGGCAACAAGGCCCTTTTTAATTTCCAGTGTCCAACAGGTCATTCGATCATGCGCCTCGCGACCCTCACCCTCCTGATGTTGCTCACCGGCCCAACATGGGCAGGCACGATGGCGATCTCCGCCATGCCCGGCGGTGCAGTCATCTATAAAAAGGTCGAGAGTATCCGTGAGCGTCGGTTCGCCAACCTGGTGGAACAGAAAACCGATTTCAGCTGCGGTGCTGCGGCACTTGCCACCATCCTGCGTCAAGCCTACTGGCTGGACGTCGACGAAGAACACATCATCAAAGGCATGCTGGTCAACGCCGACCAGAACCTGGTACGCACCCAGGGTTTTTCCATGCTGGACATGAAGCGCTATCTCGAAAGCATCGGCATGCGTGCCCGGGGCTACAAGATCGCACCAGACACTCTGGTGACCGTGAAGATCCCTGTGGTGGTGCTGCTGGAAATCCGCGGCTACAAGCACTTCGTGGTGATGCAACGCGCAGACAAGGACTGGGTATACATCGGCGACCCGGTGCTGGGCCACAAACGCTATTCGCGCGACGATTTCGTCAAGGGTTGGAATGGCATCGTATTTGCGGTGTTGGGCGAAGGTTATGACAAGGCCAATGTCCTGCTTGACCCGCCTACCCCTCTCAGTGCCAAGAACAAACTGAATGAATTCAGACCCGTGGGCGATGCCGAGCTGATGGACTTCGGTTTTATCCAAAGCGACTTCTTCTAAGAAGCGCCATTAGGGGCAGGAAGCTCCAGGAGCGAGAGATGAACACTTCCCGTTGGCTGACGGTCTTGTGTCTGGCAGCCTCAATGCCCGCTTATGCTTCATCGGGGTTCAAGCCTATCGAACTGAAAGACTCGGAAATGGCCGAGTTGCGTGGTCGTTATGTGATGCCGGGGCGGATCATCAGCTTCGGCATCGTCATGAGCAGCACCTGGACCAACTCGGTGGGTGACTCGATCACCGGCAAAGCCAGCATGCAGATCGACAAGACGACCATCACCCCGCAGTTTTACGTACAGACCGTCGGCGTCAAAGGCACGGGCACCAACCAGACCACAGGCACCGGTTCGGTAGTCGGCGGCGCGGGCCTGGGCAGCGGCCAAGGCGTGACCCAAAGCGTGCGTGCGGCCGGCGATGGCAACACCGCTTACAACAATGTCGGCATCAACGTCACCGAAAACGGCCTCGCACCGGGCAACCTGGTGCAATCAGGCCAGGTGCTGGTCGCCGGAGGCGTGGTCACCGGCAGCAGTGCGGCAGGCGATGTTGCCGTTTCGGCCAGGAACGGTGGCTTGCAAATGGTCATTCAGGCCAATAACAACCAGGGCAACAGCCTTCAACAGATCGGTGCTGGCAATGTACTGCAAGGTACGGTGCTTACCGGCAACACGAATTTTGTCAACAATATGACCCAGCTCAACATTGTCATGGGCAACAGCCTGAACAATGGCGCGCTGAACTGCAATCTTGACCAACTCAAAGGCCTACGCACTCTCGGATATTGAACTACGCTGAGCCTCGACACTTTACGCATTAAAAAAGGACGGCTTATTTCATGCATCGATCGCTATCATTACGTGCGGTTGTTTGTTTAAGTACGCTCTTACCTGCGTCCATGTTGTATGCCGCGCCGGACGCCGATATCGAGACGCTCAAACAAGAACTCTTGGAACTCAAACAGCGTTACGACGTGCAGCAAAAGGCCCTGGCGGTGCTGGAACAGCGGGTGCGCCAGGTCGAAGACCAGCCGGCGACTCCAGCGCCCAAACGTCTGGCAAAATCCCCGTCGGACTTCAAAAAAGGTGGGACCACCGTTGCGGGTACAGGCGCGGCAGCTGCCTCCGGGGGAGCGGGTGGCGGCGGCAGTTCCTATGGGCAGTCGCTTAAGGATGACTCGGCGCCTGCGCAAAGCGTCAGCAACCTTTACAACGAAGCCAGCGGCTTCTTCGGCAACGGCAAATTCAGCTTCGAAACCGGCATAACTTATGCGCGCTACGACGCCCGTCAGTTGACCGTCAACGGTTTCCTCGCTCTGGACTCGATTTTCCTGGGTAATATCAACCTTGACCGAATCAAGGCGGATAACTGGACGCTGGACCTGACCGGACGCTACAACGTCGATAACCGCTGGCAATTCGACGTCAACGTGCCAGTGGTCTACCGCGAGTCCACCTACCAATCCGGCGGTGCCGGCAACAATGCCCAGGCCACGTCGGAAGCGTCAGTGACCCGCGACCCGACCATCGGCGATGTCAACTTCGGTGTCGCTTACAAGTTCCTCGACGAAACCGCCAACTTGCCGGATGCAGTCGTGTCGGTGCGGGTCAAGGCGCCAACGGGTAAAGAGCCGTTTGGCATCAAACTGGTCAAGCAAACCACCAACGACAACCTCTACGTACCGGAAAGCCTGCCCACCGGCAATGGCGTCTGGTCGGTCACGCCGGGCATTTCCCTGGTCAAGACGTTCGACCCGGCGGTGTTGTTTGGCTCGCTCTCCTATACCCATAACTTCGAGGACTCGTTTGACGATATCAGCAGTGACGTGAATCAGAAGGTCGGCGGCAAAGTCCGCCTGGGTGACAGCTTCCAGTTCGGCGTCGGTGTCGCCTTCGCCCTCAACGAGAAGATGAGTATGTCGTTCTCGGTTTCCGACCTGGTCCAACGCAAGAGCAAGCTCAAGCCAGACGGCGGGGATTGGCAATCGGTGGTCTCCAGCGACGCCAACGCCGGTTACTTCAACGTGGGCATGACCATCGCGGCGTCGGATAACCTGACGATCGTGCCGAACCTGGCCATTGGCATGACGGATGATGCGCCGGACTTCACCTTCAGCCTGAAATTCCCGTACTACTTCTAAACCGCGCACAGGGAAAAGCCCCGCAACGATAAGGGTCGTTGCGGGGCTTTTCGGTTTACCCGCCCTAGCGGATCTGGTGTTTGTGCAACAACCGGTAGAACGTCGGCCGGGAAATCCCCAGCACACGGGCCGCGACACTCAGGTTGTCGCTGTGCCGGTTGAGCACATCGCACAGCGCCTGGCGTTCGGCGCGGTGTTTATAGTCTTCCAGTGTAGCCATCGGCGACGAAATTGCCTGCTGACTCTGCAAACCCAGATCAACGGCTTCGATTTGCCGCCCTTCGGCCAGCACCAGGCCTCGGCGCACGCGGTTGGCCAGCTCACGCACATTGCCCGGCCAAGGGTGGTGCCCCATGGCCACCAGGGCGTCTTCGCTGAAGCTGCGGGGGCGGCGCCCGGTTTCCTGGCTGTAGAAGCGCGCAAAGTGGTTGGCCAGCATGGCGACGTCACCGTGGCGCTCGCGCAACGGCGCCGTGACCACTTGCAGCACATTCAAACGGTAATACAAGTCTTCACGAAACGTACCCTTCGCAACGGCCGCTTCCAGGTCGACGTGGGTCGCCGCCAGCACTCGCACATCCACCGGGATCGGCTGGCTGCCGCCGACGCGTTCGATCTGTTTTTCCTGCAGGAATCGCAGCAGGTTGGCCTGCAGCTCCATCGGCAAATCGCCGATCTCATCAAGAAACAACGTGCCGCCATTGGCCGCTTCGATCCGCCCGACCTTACGCTGGTGGGCGCCGGTAAACGCGCCCTTTTCGTGGCCAAACAGTTCGGATTGGATCAGGTGTTCCGGGATCGCGCCGCAGTTGATCGCGACAAATGGCTTGGCATGGCGCTGGGATTGGCGGTGCAGGGTTTTGGCCACCAGCTCTTTGCCGGTGCCGCTGTCGCCGCGGATCAGGACCGGGGACTCGGTGGGCGCCAATTTGGACAATAACTTGCGCAGCTCGCGGATCGGTCGGCTGTCGCCCAGCAGTTCATGTTCAGGCTCGTCCACCGCGGTGTAGCCCTTGCCCCGCAGCCGTGCCATGCCAAAGGCGCGGCCGAGGGTGACCTGCACCCTGGACACATCGAACGGCAAGGTATGGAAGTCAAAAAACCATTCGCAGACAAAATCGCCGACGTTCTGCAAGCGCAACACTTCTTGGGTGAGCACCGCGATCCACTCGGTGCCGCTGCGGCTGATCAGCTCCTTGACGGCTTCGGGCCGCTCCAGGTGATACGGCTGCAAGCGCAGCAAGCCGACATCGCAGGATCGCTCCCCCACGGCCGCCAACGTACAACTGTCCACCTCCCCCCCCGCCGCACGCAAACCCGGTAACAACTCATAGCAGTCATCACAGGGGTCGACCACGAGCAAGCGGCGCTGCACAGGTGTAACAATCATGACTATTCCTTGGCGCCAGAATTGCTAAAGTTATTTATAAACAAAGGTTTGTGACGCCCGGCAATTACAGTATCAAAATCTTGACAGTTGCCTTGTATCGTTTTGCTATATGTCTTGGCAAAAAGCCACTCGACCGTCACATCCCAGCAAAAAAGTTGTACCTGCCGAATCGCGTATTCAGCTTTCAAAACAGCCGCTTACATGACGTCAATCACGGAAAGTTGAAAATTGTTGCTCTAACATGTGACCCGTACCCCGCCATCGCGCATCAGTACAAGTAACTCGCCGCACGGTCAGCCCAGCCGACGGCACTCACTTGATTGGGCATTTAGAGAGAAGACCCACATGAACGCCCCGCTCCGCATCAACGAAGCTCTTTTGATCGCAGACCGTGCTTTCCAACCCTTCCAGTGCGTGGCCTGGCACGATGGCAACGGTGCCCTCAGCCTGAGCGTCATCGACCGCACCAATACCCGCATCGGCACTAAACAACTGTCGTCGAGCGCGTATACCGACCCGGCACAACTGGAAGATTTGTTGTTGCAGGCGCGCGCCGAGCTCGATAAAGATGGCTACCAGTTGCAGTCCTGGGCCATGCCGAAGTAATCCGAAACTGCAACTTGCGAGCACTGCATTGTAAAAGACAGGGCTCGCAAGTTCAGTATTAAACGCCGATGGTCTAACTTGGCGTATCGAACACTTTGTGTGGCACCTTGAGAATAAACCGCTCGATCGCTTGCGCCGCACCGTCCTCGAGATTGCTGCCGGTGACCACATCGGCCTGGCGCTTGACGGGCTCTTCAGCCTGCCCCATGGCAATCGACAATCCGGCCACATGAAACATTGCCGGGTCGTTGCCACCATCGCCGATCACTGCGGTCTGTGCCAACGGCACTCCGAGGTGCGCGGCCAAGGCTTTCAAGGCCTCGCCTTTGTTGGCTTTCATGGCGGTCACATCCAGGTAGATCGGTTGCGAACGCGAGACCTGGGCCAAGCCCTGCACCTTGGGCTGCAATTGCGCTTCCAGCTCCATCAATAATTGCGTGTTGCGACTGGCGGCGACGATCTTGTCGACCCGATCCAGGTACGGTTCAAAACTCTCCACCACCAGCGGCCCATAACCCAGGCCAGCGGTTTCAACCGCCACCATGGGCCCAGGCGGATCGCGCCGCAGCCATTCACCATCGGCAAACAGCCAGACTTCCACGTCCGGCTCGCCGGAAAACAGCGCCAATGCCACCAGCGCCGCCTCCGCCGGCAGCCGGTGCGCGACCAGCACGCTGCCGTCAGGGTTGACCAGTGTGCCACCATTGAAGCCCGCCACCGGCACGTCGATGCCAAACGCTTCGACCATGTGCATCATGGCCTTGGGCGGACGCCCGCTGGCCAGGCTGAATAACACGCCGGCTTCACGCAAGGCGCGAACCGTTGAAAGGGTGCGTTGGGTCGGGGTGTGATCCGGGCGCAACAAAGTGCCGTCCATATCACTCAACACAAACCGGATGGGATGCTTCGCAGTATCACTCATCCGAGCGAGTGCCAGGCACGGCCATCGCGGGCCAGCAACGCATCGGCCGCCGCCGGACCATCTTCACCGGCCTTGTAGGCCTGGATCCCGTCGTCTTCCTTCCACGCATCGAGAAACGGCTGCACCGCACGCCAGCCGTTTTCGATGTTGTCGGCGCGCTGGAACAGGGTCTGGTCGCCGGTCATGCAGTCGTAGATCAAGGTTTCGTAACCCGTCGACGGCTGCATTTCGAAGAAGTCTTCGTAGGCAAACCCCAACTCAATGTTGGCCATGTCCAAGGTCGGCCCAGGCCTTTTCGCCAGCAGGTCGAACCACATGCCTTCGTTGGGCTGGATCTGGATCTTGAGGAACGTGGGTCGCAGCTCATTCACTTCGGTGTCGCGGAACTGCGCATAAGGCGCCGGCTTGAAGCAGATCACGATCTCGGTATCGCGAATGCTCATGCGTTTGCCGGTGCGCAGGTAGAACGGCACACCCACCCAGCGCCAGTTGTCGATCATCACTTTCAGGGCGACAAACGTTTCGGTGCTGCTGTCGGGCGCAACGTTGGCTTCGTCGCGATAACCGGGAACCGGCTTGCCACCAATCTCTCCGGCGCTGTACTGGCCACGCACCGAATTGGCCCGCGCATCCTCTGCGGACCAAGGGCGCACGGCACCGATCACCTTGGCCTTTTCACCCCTCACAGCGTCGGCGCCAAACGCCGCTGGCGGTTCCATGGCGACCATTGCCAGCAGCTGGAACAGGTGATTGGGCACCATGTCACGCAGGGTGCCGGTTTTTTCGAAGAAATTGCCCCGGGTTTCCACGCCGACGGTTTCGGCGGCGGTGATCTGTACGTGGTCGATGTAATGGTTGTTCCAGAACGCCTCGAACAGCACGTTGGAGAAGCGGCTGATCAGGATGTTCTGTACCGTTTCTTTGCCCAGGTAATGGTCGATGCGATAGATCTGCTTCTCGCTCATCACCTTGAGCAAACAGGCGTTCAAGGCTTCGGCGGTGGCCAGGTCGGAACCGAACGGCTTTTCGATCACCACGCGGCGGAAGTGATCGTCGCTCTCCGTCAACAAACCGGCACTGCCCAGGCGCTGCACCACGTCACTGAAGAAGCGCGGCGCGGTGGCCAGGTAGAACACCGCATTGCCGGTGCCGCTGTCGGCGATTTTTTCGGCGATGTCCGCGTAGGTGCTGTCGTCGAGGAAATCACCCTCGACGTAGCTGATACCTTTGGCCAACTGCGCCCACAGCTGTGGGTCCAGTGCGTTGTCGGCATTGCCCTTGACCTTGCTCGCGGCTTCGGTGCGAATGAAGTCCTCGAGTTTCTTGGCAAAGTCGGCATCGCTGATGGCGTTGTGATCAACGCCGACAATGCGCAAGCCATTGCCCAGCAGCCCGTCACGACTCAGGTTGTACAGCGCCGGCATAAGCAGGCGCTTGACCAGGTCGCCGTGGGCACCAAACAGAAACAGCGTGGTGGGAGGAGCGGGTTCGGCCTTGGGTTTCTTGCCGTTGGCGGTCATTTTTTGGACGTCTCCACGTGACCACCGAAGCCAAAGCGCATGGCAGACAACATCTTGTCACCGTAGGTGCTCTGCTGGCGCGAGCGGAAACGCGCAAACAACGACGTGGACAGCACCGGCACCGGCACGGCTTGTTCCATGGCGGCTTCGATGGTCCAACGGCCTTCGCCGCTGTCGGCAACCGAGCCGGAGTAGCCCTCGAGTTTCGGGTCGGTGGCCAGGGCGTCGGCAGTCAGGTCCAGCAGCCAGGACGACACCACGCTGCCACGACGCCAGACTTCGGCGATATCGGCAACATTCAGGTCGAAACGTTGGTCTTCTGCGAGGTTTTCCGAGTTTTTGGTCTTGAGGATGTCAAAGCCTTCGGCAAACGCCTGCATCATCCCGTACTCGATACCGTTGTGAATCATCTTCACGAAGTGCCCCGAACCTGCAGGGCCGGCATGAATGTAACCGTGCTCGGCGCGGGGGTCTGCGGCGGCCGAGCGGTCCTTGGTACGCGGGATGGAACCCAGGCCCGGCGCCAGGCTGGCGAAGATCGGATCAAGGCGCTGCACGGTCGCGGCGTCGCCGCCGATCATCATGCAGTAGCCACGCTCCAGGCCCCAGACGCCGCCCGAGGTGCCGACGTCGACGTAGTGCAGGCCTTTTTCCGACAGGGCCTTGGCACGACGCACATCGTCCTTGTAGTTGGTGTTGCCGCCGTCGATGATCACGTCACCGTGGTCCAGCAGGTCGCTCAGTTCATTGATGGTGTTTTCGGTGGGGTCGCCTGCCGGCAACATCACCCACACAGCGCGGGGCTTCTGCAGCCCGGCGACCAGCGCCTTCAAATCGGCAACGCCGGTGGCGCCCTCTTCGCTCAGGCCTTTGACAAATGCTTCGTTACGGTCGTAAACAACGGTGGTATGCCCATTGAGCATCAGGCGCCGCGCAATGTTACCGCCCATGCGGCCTAGTCCAATAATCCCCAGTTGCATGTGCTGATGCTCCTAACTACTAAAAAATGTGTGACATAGTTTATAGCGCAATGAGGCTAATGAGGGTTAGTTCAGAGCGGATCGGTATAGTTTCATGAGAAAAAGTAGCCAGCATTTCACCATTACCGCCGCAAAAGTCACACGACCGCCAAAAATAAAAAAGTTCCCTTGATACATAAAAGAATTCAGAATTGCTTCCGACTGATGCCCAGAACCTCCAATCATGCGTTCTGGCACCGCGATCTACCGGCTATTTGCGAGGTAAGCAATGAGCACAGCACAGATGACCCGCCCGCCACAGACCCTCTACGTCAGCATCCGTCGCGACGAGTTGCGCCAATTGAAGGCCGAACGCGACCAACTGCAACAGGAAGTCTTGCGCCTGCGCTCGCACCTGCAAGGCCAGCTGGATCAGCCTTCCAGCACACAGCCCGCCCTCTGCTGAGCGGTTTTGTAAGGTAACTCCTACAAAAAACTCACAAAGTTTTCACATCTCCTTCACGATACTCGCGCCCGAAGGGCCGCCTTACACAAGGGCGGCCTCTGCTGCGTGCGTCCCTGCGCGTCAGCTGAAAAATTATCGGGTTGGAGCGCTGGATGGCGATGTTCAAACGCAGCACTACGTCTGCGAAAGGTTTTGATTGGGCCGGCCTGGGTTGGCTGTTCCTGTTCTTCTGGTACTTCTCGGGTATTACCCAACTGCTGATTCAACTGACCGGCACTTCCGGTTTCAGTGGCTTTCGCCAAGCCTTCTTCATGAGTGCGCTGTGGTTGGCGCCGATGTTGTTATTCCCGCGCCGTACTCGCCTGCTGGCCGCCTTGATCGGAGTGGTGCTGTGGGCTTGCTCCATGGCCAGCCTGGGTTATTTCTTCATCTATCAGCAGGAATTCTCCCAGAGCGTCATCTTCATCATGTTCGAGTCGAACATTTCTGAAGCGGGCGAATACGCCACCCAATATTTCGCCTGGTGGATCGTGCTGGCATTCATTGCCCACACCGCCTTCGCCATCTTCCTGTGGACGCGCTTGCGCCCGGTTTACCTGCCGCGCGGCCAGTCGATACTGGCAGCGGTAGCCATTGTGCTGGCCGTCGTCGGCTACCCGTTGGTCAAGCAGATCGCCACGAGCGAAACCATGGAACTGGCCATCGACCGCTTCGAAACCCGCATCGAGCCGGCTGTGCCGTGGCAGATGATCGTCGCCTACCGCCGCTACACCGAGCAACTGGACAACATGCAAGGCATGCTGACCAGCGCCAGCCAGATCCCGCCGTTGAAAAACCTCAAGGACAGCATGGCCGGCCAGCCTTCGACCCTGGTGCTGGTGATCGGCGAGTCCACCAACCGCCAACGCATGAGTCTCTATGGCTACCCGCGCAATACCACGCCGGAGCTGGACAAGCTGCGTGACCAGTTGGCCGTGTTCGACAACGTCATCACCCCGCGCCCCTACACCATTGAAGCGCTGCAACAGGTGCTGACCTTCGCCGACGAAGAGAACCCGGACCTGTACCTCAAGACGCCGTCGATTGTCAGCGTGATGAAACAGGCCGGTTACAAGACCTTCTGGATCACCAACCAGCAGACCATGACCAAGCGCAACACCATGCTCACGACCTTTTCCGAACAGGCCGACGAGCAGGTCTACCTGAACAACAACCGCAACCAGAACGCCCGCCAATACGACGGTGACGTCCTGGCGCCCTTCGCCAAGGCCCTGACCGACCCCGCCGAGCGCAAGCTCATCGTGGTCCACCTGCTGGGCACGCACATGAGCTACCAGTACCGCTATCCGCCAACCTTCGAGAAGTTCACCGATCGCCAGGGTGTTCCGGACGCTATCACCGATGCCCAGTTGCCGATCTACAACAGCTACGACAACGCGGTGCTGTACAACGACTTCGTGGTGTCGAGCCTGATCAAGGACTACGCCAAGACCGACCCCAACGGTTTCCTGCTGTACCTGTCGGACCACGGTGAAGACGTATTCGACTCCGCCGGCCACACCACCCTGGGCCGCAACGAAGGCAAGCCGACGGCGCCGATGTACACCATCCCGTTCATGGCCTACGCCTCACCGAAATGGCGCGAAACCCACGACTGGAAATTTGCCGGCGACCTGCAACGGCCCTACAGCAGCTCGCAGCTGATCCACACCTGGGCCGACTTGGCCGGCCTGAATTTCGATGAGCTGGACCACAGCAAAAGCCTGGTCAGCGACAGCTTCAAACCGCGCCCGTTGTTGATCGGCAACCCCTATGAGCGCCAGCAGAAAGCGCTGATCGACTTTAGCCTGATCAAACCGAAGACGGCCGAAAACGCCGACGTGGTGCTCAAGTAAATACCGCCTTGTAACAGAACGATAACAATCATTCTCGTTTACACCTAAAGTTCCACGCCTCCTTTCGTCTTTGAGCCAAGGCCTTTTCATACTGAGAAGGCCGCAAAGACGACAAGGAGTCTTCCGCGATGTTCGCGCCCTTTACCCGTTCCATGACCGTTACCCTCGGCCTGTTCAGCCTGGCGCTGAGCCCGGAACTGCTGGCTGAAACCGACCCCGAACAGACACCCGCCACCGCGCTGGAGCTGGGCAGCACCCACATCAGCGCCGAAGGCCTGGGTGCCAATACCGAGCACACCGGGGCCTATACCACCGGCTCGATGAGTACCGCCACCCGGCTGAACCTGTCGATCAAGGAAACGCCTCAATCCATTTCGGTGGTCACCCGCCAACAGATGGACGATTTCAATCTCAATACCCTGACCGACGCTTTGCGCCAGACCACCGGCGTGACGGTCCAGCATCTGGATTCGGACCGGGCCGGGTATTCCTCCAGGGGTTATTCGATCAATAACTTCCAGGTGGACGGCATGCTCAATACGTTCGGGCGCATGAAGTCCGACTCGGACACCATCATCTACGACCGTATCGAAGTAGTACGCGGCGCCACTGGCCTGACAACCGGTGCCGGCGACCCCTCGGCGACCGTCAACATGATCCGCAAGCGCCCGACTGCGCAATGGCAAGCCAAGACCGGCGTCAGCGGCGCCAGCCATGACAACTACTACAGCTACCTGGATGTGGGCGGCCCGCTGGCCTTTGACGGACGGCTGCGCGGGCGCACGGTGATGGCTTACCGTGACAGCCAATCCTTTCGCGACAACTACGCGCTGCAACGGGAAGTCGGCTACGGCATTCTGGAGGCCGACCTGACGGACGACACCGTGGTAGCCGTCGGCTTCGACTACCAGAACAAGCACGTGCAAGGCAGCTCCTGGGGCACCCTGCCCTACTGGAACAGCGACGGCAGCAAGGCCCGCCTGTCGCGCTCGGCCAACCTCGCGGCCGACTGGAGCTCCTGGCCCCTGAAGGACAAGACCACCTTCGCCTCCATCGATCACACGCTGGCGACGGACTGGCGCCTGAAAGCCGCCTACACCCATCGGCAAAGCGATACCGACGGCAAGGTGTATTACGGCGGCGCCGGTTTTCCGAATGCCGATGGCAGCGGCATGACGGCCTGGACCAACCAGATGGTCGGCACCTCGAAAATGGATGTGGTCGACTTCAACCTGGCGGGCACCTACGCGCTGTTGGGGCGCGAGCATGCGTTGATGCTGGGTTATGGCGAATCCGAGCAGCGCGACACGTCACCCTTCCAACGTTTTGCAACGCCCCAAGGCTACGAGACCATCGAAGACTGGAAACACATGGGCGGCATCGGCAAATTCCCCGACCGCACCACCGGCCTCAAGGGCGAACATAGCAGCAAAAAACAAAAGGCCGGCTACCTCGCCACACGCTTGAGCTTGACCGACACGCTGCATGCGGTACTGGGCAGCCGCTATGGCAGCTGGGAAATCGAAAGCGCCTCGCCCACGTACAACCTCGACAATCAATTGACCGCCTCAAGCAAATCCAGCCAGACCCACACAGACATGTGGACACCTTACGCGGGCCTGCTCTACGACCTGACGCCGGAATACACGGTGTACGCCAGCTACACCGACATCTTCAACCCGCAGGACGAGCGCAACGCCAGCAAGCAGTACCTCGAACCAGTGGTCGGCAGTAACTACGAAATCGGCCTCAAGGGCAGCCTGCTCAACGAACGTTTGAACCTGGCCACCGCGTATTTCTGGAGCACCCAGGATAACGTCGCCGAACTCGACAATGCGGCCCCGCCGGACCCGATCACCCGCGAGCAGTTCTACAAATCCGGTGGCAAGGGCAACAAGGTGCAGGGCTTTGAAGTGGAGGTGTCCGGCGAAGTCATGCCGGACTGGAACCTCACGGCGGGCTACACCTACACCCATTCGCTCAACGGCGATAAACAACGCAACAACACTGGCCAGCCGATGAATATGCTGAAGGTGTCGACAGCCTATCGTTTACCGGGCGAATGGCGCGGGTTGACGGTGGGCGGCGCGGTGAACTGGCAGAGCGACTTCTACGACTTCGCCGAGCGGCCGATCGGCGGCCGGGACCAAGAGGGTTACCTGCTCACCGAATCCACCAAGATCACCCAACAGGCCTATACCGTGGTCAACCTGATGTCGCGCTACCAGTTCGACGAGCATGTTTCGGCTTCGGTTAATGTCAATAATCTATTCGATGAAAAATATTATGAACGCGTCGGCTTTTATAATGGCGTGTACTGGGGCGACCCGCGCTCGATAACCTTGGCACTCGACTGGAAACTCTAACCACCCTCCACCGAAGTTAACAACATTGTTAACTTCGGGAGTTCCCCACGTTAATACCCACTTAATAAGCTGCCCGCACAATCGCCCCATGAATCTGATCAAGGACCGAGCGGATACCGACCACACTGAATGGGAACACCTTGATGAAACCCTCGATTTTTATGCTTGCCGGCCTGCTGACCCTGACTTCCGCGGCGGCTTTTGCAGAAGGCGGCTCGGAGCGCTCGAAGGAGTTCTACAATAACTTCGCCTTCACGCAGCAGAAATTCCACGGCAGCAATGAACAAACTGCCTCCGCTGACGGTAAAACTTTAAAACGCGACACAGCTGATCAATCCAGCACCGAGGCACAACCTAAAAGTTAAGTTAACTTTTATTTAACTCGCATCACCCTGTGCCAATCCGCTCTGTTGGCAAAGGTTAACTTGGCGCCATTCAATGGCGCCTTTTTTTGCCTGTGCCTTATTACAGTGGTTTGTTCCAGAACAACATACGCCCATGGGCCGGATCAAATACCGAGTCGTCAAAACCGAACTTGCGGTACGCCGACTGCGCCACAGCATTGCCCTCGAGCACTTCCAAGGTGATCTTGCAGCAGCCACGCTGACGGGCGATTTCCTCGACCTTCTGCAGCATTTTCTGGCTCAGCCCCAGGCCCCGGAACCGATTCATCACGGCGACATCGTGGACATTGACCAACGGACGACAGGCGAAGGTGGAAAACCCTTCAAAGCAATTGACCAATCCCGCAGGCTCGCCGCCCACGAATGCCAGGACACTGAACGCATGCGGGCGCTTGGCCAGTTCAGCCGGCAGTTGTTGCAACAGGTCGGCGGGCAGGCTGTGGCCGCCCCCCATTGGGTCTTCAGCGTAATGATTGAGCAGCAGGGCAATGGCCTCGGCATGCACAGGATTGGTGTAGCTGGCTTGCAGCACCAGGATTTCAGGGGTATCCATTTCCGTCCTCGATAACGACAAACAAGGGAATCAGTTCCCTTTGAGGAGGACGATTGTAAGCGTGGAGCAGGCGCCAGATGAAGGAGATTAACTACAAATAGCTGCCAGAAGGCGCGAAGGTTACCCACATCAAAAGCAGCCATAGGACTTGCACCAGGCTTTTTCCTACCCCCCAAAGCGCTGCAATTGCATTTCCTGCAAGCGACTCAAGGTTCGTCGGAAAGGGAATTCCAGATAGCCTTCGGTGTAGAGGCTTTCCAACGGCACTTTAGCCTCGATGAACAGCGGCACCTTGCGGTCGTAGCATTCATCCACCAGGGCGATAAAGCGCCGCACGCTGTCATCGTGTACTGACAACTCGGGCAATTCGCGATCACCGGCCGCTACTCGCTGGACACCGTCCTCGGTGCCTCGGGCAATCCGTCCCGGTCGCTTTTGTGCACTCAGGTTGGGGACCTCACCCAACAGGATCGCCTTGAAACGATCACACAGCAGCATGAAATCCATCGCTGCCAAAGGTTGCTCGCACAGGTCGGCATACCGGCACCACAACACCGTGTCGCTGGCCTGCACCGCCACGATGCAGCGATGGCCGACACTGATCGGGCCATGGCGCACCGCTTGGCCCTCGCTCAATTGCTCGAACACCGCCGCCAGCGCATCCGGCTGATCGACCCAATAACGTTGCAGACCGACACCCGGGTGCAAGCGATGGTCTTCACCACCGTCCACCGCCACCACGTGCATGTGCTGCTTGATCGCCGCAATGCCCGGCAGGAAACGCTCGCGATTGAAGCCACCGGCGTAGAGCTGTTCGGGCGGTTGATTGGAGGTGCAGACCATCACCACGCCTTCTTCGAACATCACCTGGAACAAACGGCCAAGGATAATTGCATCACCGATGTCACTGACGAACAACTCGTCAAAACACAGCACGCGTACCTCTTGGGCCAGCTCACGGGCCAGCGCTTGCAACGGGTCATGGGTGCCGGTGAGCTGGAACGAACGCTGGTGTACCCAACCCATGAAGTGATGGAAATGCTGGCGCCGCGCAGGCACGCGCAGGCTCAGGTAAAACTGGTCCATCAGCCAGGTTTTACCCCGGCCCACGGGGCCCCAGAGGTAAACCCCGAGAATCGGCGAGCGCCCCTGGTGCAAGGCTTGGTGGCAGGTCTGCAGGGCATCCACCGCACGGCGCTGGGCATCGTCGGCGACGAAGCCCAGTTGGGTGGTGGCGTATTGATAAGCGGCGAGCGGCGAGTCGAAAGTCATGCGCGCCATTATGACTTACAAGGAGATATCCAACCGTGAAATCTTGCCCTGTTCGTTCAAGCGAAAGGTGTAGCGCAGCTCCAGCGGGCTGCCGGGGAAGTTGCCGGAAACCACATTGCTGACCAATACCTTGCCGGTGCGATGCTGCACGTTGAGCACTTCGACCCTGGGCTGATAACGCTGCGCGGTGTCTTCCATCCAACGTGCGATGGCGGCGGTGCCGACCTGATGCGCGCCCTCATCGAACACGTTGGCGTCGTCAGCAAAACAATGGGCGACGGCCGAAGTGTCGCAGGCATTGGTTGCCGCAATGTAGGCGGCGATGGCCGGGGCCAGATCAGCGTGGGACATGGCACAGCTCCTTTGTGATGATTTATGACGCCATGCTAAACCAGGGCTGTGTCAGTTTTTGTCAGGAGTGAACGGCGAGGAATGCTGCTGCTCCATCAACTTGCGCCAGCCCCGCAACCAATCACTGCGGCGCCCCGGATAGCGCTCGCCGCGGGACTCAGCGGCAGCCACGCGATCGGTGCGAAAGGTGCGATACGCGTCTCGCAGTTCGCACCAGGCCACGATCACCCGCACCTCATTGAGAAAGCCCAGCGCCAGGGGCCAGATCAGCCGCTGGCTCTGGGTCTGGCTCGCGTCGGCGTAATCGATGTGCAGCTTGGCCTGGTTGCGAATGGCTTCGCGAAACACATTGAGCGGTACGCGGTTTTCCGGGTAGCCGAACCCTGGCGGGCCAGGTAGCAGCGTCGGGTTGCGTAACGCTTCCTGGGCGGCGGGGTCCAGCACGTCGGCAATTTTTGCCAAGGCGTTGGCCGCGGCATGGCTCAAGACATCGTCGCCACGCTGATCCACATAGCGCAGACCAAGCACGATGGCTTCGGTTTCCTCGGCATTGAGCATCAAGGGCGGTAAAAACAGCCCGCTGCGCAACACATACCCAACTCCGGCCTCGCCAAAAATCGGTGCGCCCAGCGCGGTCAATTCGGCGATGTCGCGATACAGCGTGCGCTCGGACACCTCCAACTGCGCCGCCAGTACAGCAGCGGTCACCGGACGCTTCTTGCCCCGCAGAGCCTGGAGCAAAGTCAGTAGACGAGTGGTACGCGACACGTTGAGCCCATCAAAAAAAGAAAGTGGCACAGCTTATCAGAGCACCCTGTCAGAAAATGTCAGCAGCCGCTCGGCCGCCGATTATCCGGGACGAAAAAAAAACGGCCTGTCGGCCGTTTTTTTAATTGCGTGGTTTACGCAAGGCTCTTGCTGACCACCTCGAACACATCGCTCGACAGTTCACCGGAAGCTCGAATACGCTCCAGTTCCGCCTTCATCAGCGCCTGCCGCGCGCTGTCGTATTTGCGCCAGCGGGTCAACGGCGCCAATTGGCGCGAGGCGATCTGCGGGTTGAAGCCGTTCAACTGAATCACCAGGTCCGCCAGGAAACGATAGCCCGAGCCGTCCGCGGCGTGGAAGTTGATCAGGTTCTGCCCGGCAAACGCGCCCACCAGTGCACGCACTTTGTTCGGGTTCTTGATAGTGAACGCCGGATGTTCCATCAACGCCTTGACCCGCGCCAGCCCGCCCGGCAACACGCTGCTGGCCTGCACGCTGAACCACTGGTCCATGACCAGCGGGTTGTCCTTGAAGTTCTCGGCAAACACCGCCAAGGCCTTGGCTTTTTCCGCCTCGAACGGCGAATTCACCAACACCGCCAACGCGGTCAGGCGTTCAGTCATGTTGTCGCTGGTGTCGAACTGGTCCAACGTTGCCGCCAGCACTTGCGGCTTGCCGCTGAGCATCAGGTACGACAGCGCAATGTTCTGCAAGGCACGCCGGGCAAAGTGCTCGGCAGCCGCTACATACGGGGTTTGCTTGGAGAGTTCGCGGTTGGCCTGGTAGCGCAGCCACAAGCCGTCGAACAACTGGTCGGCCAGTTGCTTGCGGGCGAATTCACGGGCGGCATGAATGGCGTCGACGTCGGCCACTTCGCTGATTTCCGTCAGGTAGGCCTCACCCGGCAACGAGAGCATTTCGGCGACCATCGCCTGGTCCAGGCTTTCGTCGCTCAATACCGTGCGCAGTGCGTCGATCAGGCGCTGATCCAGCTTCAGCGGCTGACCCGCCTGGTACTGGCCGATCAGCTCCTGCAACACCTGCACCGACAGTTGCTGGCCGGCATCCCAGCGATTGAACCCGTCGCTGTCGTGCTGCATCAGGAACATCAACTGATCACGGGTGTACGCAAAGCTCAGTTTCACCGGCGCCGAGAAACCGCGCAGCAGCGAAGGCAGCGGCTGTTCGTTGATATCGACGAAGGTAAAGGTCTGCTCGGACTCGGTCACCGAAATCACGCGGGACGTGCCGGCAGCACTTGCCTCACCGGCCAGGCGCAACGCGACAGCAGCACCCTTGCCGTCCAGCAGGCCCAATGCCACTGGAATCACGAACGGCAGCTTTTCCACTTTGTCCGGGGTTTCCGGGCAGCTTTGGCGGAAAGTCAGGCTGTAGGTTTTGGCCGCAGCATCGTAGGAATCACTCACCGCCAAGCGCGGCGTACCGGCCTGGCTGTACCAGCGCTTGAACTGGCTGAGGTCGGCACCGTTGGCGTCTTCCATGGCTTTGATGAAGTCGTCGCAGGTCACGGCCTGACCGTCATGACGCTCGAAATAGAGGTCACTGCCTTTGCGGAAGCCTTCGGCGCCGAGCAAGGTGTGGATCATACCGACCACTTCCGAGCCCTTTTCGTACACCGTCAGGGTATAGAAGTTGGAGATCTCGATAAAACTTTCCGGGCGCACGGCGTGGGCCATCGGGCCGGCGTCTTCGGCGAACTGGTGAGTGCGCAGGTACGCCACATCCTGAATGCGCTTGACCGTGGCCGAGTTCATGTCCGCAGAGAAGCCCGAGTCGCGGAACACGGTGAAGCCTTCCTTGAGCGACAGTTGGAACCAGTCGCGGCAGGTCACGCGGTTGCCCGACCAGTTGTGGAAGTATTCATGCGCGACGATAGCCTCGACCCGCTGATGCGCGGCGTCGGTGGCGGTTTCGGCGCGGGCCAGCACGGCGCTGGAGTTGAAGATGTTGAGGCCCTTGTTCTCCATGGCACCCATGTTGAAGTCGTTGACCGCGACGATCATGAAGATGTCGAGGTCGTACTCGCGGCCGTAGGTTTCTTCATCCCAGCGCATGGATTTTTTCAGGCTGGTCATGGCGTGCTGGCACTTGTCGATATTTTCCGGCTCGACATAGATACGCAGCGCCACGGAACGGTTGGTCATGGTGGTGAAGCGGTCTTCGACACACCACAAATCACCGGCCACCAGCGCGAACAGGTACGCCGGCTTCTTGAACGGGTCTTCCCAGGTCGCCCAGTGGCGGCCGTCTTCGCCAGGACCGCTGGCAATCGGGTTGCCGTTGGACAGCAGCACCGGGTAGCTGTGTTGCTCGGCGATCACGGTGGTGGTGAAGGTACTCATCACATCCGGACGGTCGAGGTAGTAAGTGATCTTGCGGAACCCTTCGGCCTCGCACTGGGTGCAGAACATGCCGCCGGACTTGTACAAGCCTTCGAGGGCCGTGTTGGTTTCGGGGTGGATCTTGACGCTGGTGTCGAGGGTGAAGGTCTCACTCGTGGGCTGCACGGTCAGGTGGCTGTCGGTCAACTGGTAGTCAGCGTCCGTCAATTCCCGGTCAGCCAGGTTCACGCTCAACAGTTCGAGCTGCTGACCGTCCAGCACCAGCGGCGGCAAGCCGGCGCCACGTGCGGGGTTACGGCGCATCACCAGTTGCGCGTGGACCAGGCTGTGGTCCTCGAACAACTCGAAGGTCAGGTGTGTCTCGTCGATCAGGTAGTCCGGCGCCTGATAGTCCTTCAGGTAAATCATCTTCGGTTGTTCGGTACGCATGGGTGGCATCCTTTTACTGATGCACGGCGAGCTGGTAGGCCGTGTACTTGCGAATATTGATGACCCCGGTGTCGAAGATCAGGTATTGGCCCTTGATCCCCAGCAGCGTGCCTTCGGCAATCGGGTTCTTGTCCAGGTTGAAGCTGACGATCTTGGTCGGATACTGCTCGATCGGGTAACGGATTTCGATCGGTTCGATGTCGGTAATCGTTTGGATGGCTTGTAGGCCAAAGCGTTCCTGCAAACTCGCCAAGCCCTCGGCGCAAGACGCGAACAACTCATCGCGCACCTGCTTGAGGTCGACCGATTGTGCATCGCCCTTGAGCAAGGCACGCCAGTTGGTCTTGTCGGCGACCTGGCTGCGGAACAGGTCTTCGACGAAACCGGACTGCTGGCGCGTGGACACCCGCACGATCGGCAGCGCCTGGCTGGCGCCCTGGTCGAGCCAACGCGTGGGCAATTGGGTGGCGCGGGTGATGCCGACCTTGATGCCCGACGAATTGGCCAGGTAGACCACATGGTCGGTCATGCAGAACTGCTCGCCCCACGTCGGATCACGGCAGGTGCCGGCGGCGTAATGACAACGCTCGGGACTCATGATGCACAGGTCGCACTGAGCCAGCTTGGTCATGCACGGGTAGCAATAACCCTGGCTGAAGCTGGTCTTGGTCTTGCGGCCACAATGGCTGCAATGGATCGCACCCAGGTATTCCAGGCGCACATGGGTGCCGATCAACGGGTTGACCGGCACCTCGGTATCGCCCAGACGAAACGCATATTGAACGGTCGGCTCACCGAGTTGCGCCGACATTTTGCTGACTGCACCGCGACCGATTTCAATCAATGGATCGCGTCCGACTTGAACAGGATGTTCGGCACCGTGGTCGACTTCGATTCACACTCCTGCGTTCCCATGTAGCCGGTGCGCTGGTCTTCCGGCAGGTTCTGGATCTCCCAGGCGATCATCGCTTGCAGCGACAGCTCCCGCTGCTCGGCGGTGAGCTTGCGGCCATCGGACCATTTGCCGATTTCC
The DNA here is from genome assembly GCF_024519615.1 of Pseudomonas sp. Pse79. Lineage (NCBI taxonomy): Bacteria > Pseudomonadati > Pseudomonadota > Gammaproteobacteria > Pseudomonadales > Pseudomonadaceae > Pseudomonas > Pseudomonas sp. Pse79. The sequence continues at coordinate 4,038 of NZ_JALJRR010000017.1, read as the reverse complement.
ACGGCGAGCTTGAGGCTCCGGTAGATGTCCGGGGTGATGTTTTCGATCATTTCAGCAAAAGAGGACATTCAGGCTCTTCCTTAACGAATAGTGGATTTGCGACGACTGTATAAACCGCCCAACAAGCCGGTCAGGCAACCGATGACCAGGCCGCCGACATGGGCGGCATTGGCGATTTCGCCGAAACCGATCATCGAGACCAGCCCCGACAGGCACAGCACCAACCACACCAGCATCATCACCAGCACCCCACGGGGCAGGCGATAAGCCGGGTTGGGCGAGATGAGTTGATAGATCCAGCAATGCCCCAGCAGCCCATACAAGACGCCGGACAAGCCACCAAACAGGCCGGGGCCGCCATACAGGTATTGAGCGAAATTGGAGGCCAGGCTGAACAACAGCGTCAGCCCCAGCAGGTTGATACTGCCCTGGCGCGCTTCAATACGCCGCCCCAGCTCCCAGTACCACATGCCATTCATGGCCAGGTGCAGGATGCCGAAGTGGATCAGCATCGGCGTGACCAGCCGCCACCACTGGCCCGAGGCCAAGGTGTCGGCCAGCGGCGTGAACTGGATGTACTCACCCATCACCCGGAACGGCAGGAAGGTCAGCCAGCTCATCGCTTGCAGGTTTTCACCGAGCAAGGTCACCGCGCCAACGATCAGGCTCGCCAGCAGCACCAGCGCCGTCACCGGGCTATGGCGCACTTGCTGAACAAACCCCGGGCGCGTGACCGCCGCCTGCTCCGGAATATCCAGTTGCTGGTCCGGATCGCCGGCCGGAAAACGTTGATACAAGACGCGCACGTCGTCGCTGATGGTCTCGGGCACCCACAACACCTGCTCGCCCGCTTCTTCACTGACGCGATGGGGCACCTGCATGCGTTGCAGCAGTTTGACGAAACCGCCCAGGTCGACGCTCAGCGGCAAGCGTAATACGGGCACGGCACTCATGTAATCACCTCGGGGCGCTCAACGTCGACCCATACGAATTTATGCGGATCGAGGCGGGTTTCCTGATCCAGTCGGTACGCCACCAGCTTGCCGTACAGCACCGCGCTGTAGTCCAGACAGGCCAGGTTCGGACGGATCGGCGCCGGTTTGCCGCTGCGCCAGTAATGCCCGACGAACAGCACAGGCTCGTCGACGCCGTAGCGCAGCAGGGAGTTTTTTTCAGAGGACGACAACGGTGTGCGCGCCACGGGTTCCGGCAATGCATCGGGCTGGAACACGATGTCGCCGTAGGTTTTCGGGTCTTCTTCCCAGAACTTGGTGCGGAAGAACGAGCGTGTCAGGCCGTCGCCGCCGGTCAGGGTCAAACCGTCCGGCAGACGCATGTCGGTGCCGCGCAACAGGCGATCAAAGGCATTGCAGGCGAAGCTGCCCGGCACGGCGGCGGCCTGCAGGAAATGCTGATCGATACAGCCATCGGGAAAAGTCGCGCGCAGCGGCTGGATAAACCCGTCATCCCAGCACGCATGCACCACACGGAAACGCCCGGCGTCGACGAACAGCGGCATGTCATAGAACCAGCCGAGGAAGTCGTGCCAATCGGCCGGGTGATCCTCGAATTGGGTCAGGGTCTCGTGGATCAAGCGCTCATGCCGCGGGGTGTGCTCGCGCACGAACTGCTTGCCGCTGCCCGGTGGCGCGGGCGTGGCCCAGCCCAGGGCGTTGAACTCATGGTTGCCCATGATGCACAACGCCTGCCCGGCCTCGGTCATGTCGTGGACAATGTGCAGCGCCTCGCGAATCCGCGGGCCACGGTCGATGATATCGCCGAGGAACACCGCCATGCGCGACGGGTGGCGCCAGGTGCCAGCGTGCTTGTGGTAGCCCAACTGGTCGAGCAGGTGCTCAAGGGTGTGGGCGCAACCATGCACATCACCAATCAGGTCGTAGCTACGCGCGGGATCGAGCATCAGTCGCCTCCACCCCCCAAGCGGCTGCCCCAGCCCAACTTGGTGCGGCACACTTCGTAGTAGTTGTGGTCCAGCGGGTGGATCAGCCGCAGCTTCTGCGCCTTTTTACTCACGGTGATGGTGTCACCGGGAGCGCAGGTGAAATGGTTCTGCCCGTCGCAGGAGACTTGCGGGTAAATCTGCATGTCTTTGGAAACCACGATTTTCAGCTCACTGTTGCCATCGACCACAATCGGCCGGCTGGACAACATATGGGGGTACATCGGCACGATCACAATGGCGTCGAGCTTGGGGTGCATGATCGGGCCGCCCGCCGACAGCGCATAAGCGGTGGAGCCGGTGGGCGTGGCGACGATCAGGCCATCGGCCTTTTGACTGCACACGAACTGGCCGTCGATATACAGCTCGAATTCGATCATCCGCGTGGATTTGCCGGGGTGCAGCACGACATCGTTGAGGGCGTCGCCCTGGCCGATGGCTTCGCCGTGGCGGCGCACTTCAGCTTGCAGCAGGAAGCGGTTCTCCACCAGGTAATGGCCGTCGAGCACCTTGGCCACTTCGACTTCCAGCTCATCGGGACGAATATCGGTCAGGAACCCCAGGCTGCCACGGTTGATCCCCAGCACCGGCACGTTATGCCGCGCGAGCGCCCGGGCGGCGCCCAGCAGGCTGCCGTCGCCGCCGACCACAATCACCATGTCACAGACTTCACCGAGCATCTTGCGCGACGAGGTTTGCAGGCCATGGCCCGGGAGGATTTCGGCGATGGTGTCTTCGAGGATCACATGCAGGTGGCGCTCGAGCAGAAACTTTTTCAGCCGGCGGACGGTGTCCAACACCTGGGTACTGCCCAGGCGACCGATAATGCCGATATTGCGAAATTGCTCCATGGGGCTCCTGCGGGATTGGGGTGTGGCAAAAAAGAACGATTATGGGCGAAAGGCCGCGTCAGGCAAAATCCTTTGTCGCCGTGAAGCCTTGATGACAACGCTTCTCAGCCACCCTCCCCTGTGTAAAAGGCTATGCTCGGACCATGACCGTGTTCCCCGACTTGCACAACCTGCCCCGCCAACTGCGCCATCCCGAGGTGCGCGACCTTGCGTGGGTGATGCTCGCCCCGCCGATGCTCGCGCAAACGCCGTGGCCGCAACGCCATCCGCTGGCCGGCAGCGACTGGGTACAGGCGCCCGACCGTCTCGAACACTGGCTGCGGCAATTGGACCAGGACAGCAGCCCCCTGCAGCATTGGCTGAACCTGGCGCGCACCCGGCGCCTGGGCCTCTACTATGAACGCCTGTGGCAGTTCGCCGTGCAGCATGCGCCGGGCGTGGAACTGCTGGCAGCCAACCTGCCGATCCGCCGCGCCGGGCATACCCTGGGCGAACTGGACATGCTGCTGCGCGACCGCGAGGGCGTGCATCACCTGGAACTGGCGATCAAACTCTACCTCGGCCCGCAGGACGGCAATGGCCAGGACACCGCGCAGTGGCTGGGGCCGGGCTGTCATGATCGGCTGGATCGCAAGCTGGCGCACCTGGCCCAGCATCAGTTGCCGATTTCGGCACGACCGGAGAGCCGCGAGGTGTTGGCCGCGCTGGGTATCGCGCAGTTCGATGCACACTTGTGGCTCGGCGGCTATTTGCTTTACCCCTGGCCTGGCCAGGCTGAACCGCCCTATGGCGCTCACCCGCAGCATTTGCGTGGGCGCTGGCTGCATCAGCGTGATTGGCGGGACTTTGTCAGCGCCAGCGCGCCCGGCCGCTGGCAGCCCTTGCCCCGACATGCGTGGCTGGCGCCAGCGCATTACCAGGCAGAAGCGGTGTGGAGCGAAGAACAGATGCTGGAATGGCTGGCGGACCTGGCACCGATGGCACCGGCTCAGTTGCTGGTGCGACTGGTTCAGAACGGCGAGGAGTGGGAGGAAGCCGAGCGGTTGTTTCTGGTGGCGGATCTTTGGCCGAATGTACCGGGCACTCCCTGACCTGCAAGGAGCGGTCTCACCGACTCGAAGGCTCAGCCCTCATTGAGAAATATCTGTTGCGGCAACCTGAAGTCACGCAGCTTGAGCAACGCCAGCGGCCCCGCATCCAGTTCGGTGCGCAGGTGCCACGTCAGGT
>NZ_JALJRR010000016.1:0-143374 GCF_024519615.1 Pseudomonas sp. Pse79 | reverse complement strand
GTGCCGACGGTGAAGGATTTCACGTCCGCCACGCCGTCTACGTCAGTGGCGCTCAGCTTGACTTCGATGCCTTGAACCGGATCTTCAGAACCCGTTGCAGTGGTCGGTGCGGCAACCGGCGCATCGTTGACCGGAGTCACGGTGATGGTGCCGTTGGCTGGAGCCGAGGTCAGCGGGCTGCCGCCATCAGCAATGCCACCGTCGGTGGCGGTGTAGGTGAAGTTGGCGGTGCCGTTGAAGTTTTCGTTTGGCTTGAAGTAAACGGTCGCTTCGCCGTTGACTGCGTCAATCGAGCCGGTTACCGGCTTGGTCATGGCAGCGTCGGTGTAGAAGGTGCCGTTGGTTGGCGTGCCGACGGTGAACGATTTCACGTCTGTCACGCCATCTACGTCGGTCGCGCTCAGTTTGACTTCGATGCCTTGAACCGGATCTTCGGAACCCGTTGCGGTGGTCGGTGCGGCGACCGGCGCATCGTTGACCGCAGTCACGGTGATGGTGCCGTTGGCCGGAGTAGACGTCAGCGGGTTGGTGCCATCAGCATTGCCGCTGTCGGTCGCGGTGTAGGTGAAATTCGCGGTGCCGTTGAAGTTTTCGTTCGGTTTGAAGTAAACCGTGGCTTCGCCGTTGACCGCGTCGATCGAGCCGGTTACCGGCTTGGTCATGGCCGCATCGGTGTAGAACGTGCCATTGGTTGGCGTGCCGACGGTGAACGATTTCACGTTCTCCACGCCATCGATATCAGTGGCCGAAAGCTTGACTTCGATGCCCTGGGCCGGATCTTCAGAACCGGTCGCGGTAGTGGCGACAGCTTCTGGCGCATCGTTGACCGCAGTCACGGTGATAGTGCCGTTGGCCGGAGTCGAAGTCAGCGGGTTGCTGCCATCAGCATTACCGCTGTCGGTCGCGGTATAGGTGAAGTTCGCCGTGCCGTTGAAGTTTTCGTTCGGTTTGAAGTAAACCGTGGCTTCGCCGTTGACCGCGTCGATCGAGCCGGTTACCGGCTTGGTCATGGCAGCGTCGGTATAGAACGTGCCGTTGGTAGGCGTGCCGACGGTGAACGATTTCACGTTCTCCACGCCATCGATATCAGTGGCCGAAAGCTTGACTTCGATGCCCTGGGCCGGATCTTCAGAACCGGTCGCAGTGGTCGCCACAGCCACCGGCGCATCGTTCACCGCAGTGACAGTGATGGTGCCGTTGGCTGGAGTCGAGGTCAGCGGATTGCTGCCATCAGCGTTGCCGCTGTCGGTCGCGGTATAAGTGAAATTCGCGGTGCCGTTGAAGTTTTCGTTTGGCTTGAAGTAAACAGTCGCTTCGCCGTTGACCGCGTCGATCGAGCCAGTCACCGGTTTGGTCATGGCGGCATCGGTGTAGAACGTGCCATTGGTTGGCGTGCCGACAGTGAACGATTTCACGTTGTCCACGCCGTCTACGTCGGTGGCCGAAAGCTTGACTTCAATACCCTGGGCCGAATCTTCAGAGCCCGTCGCAGTGGTCGCAACAGCCTCAGGCGCATCGTTGACCGCCGTCACAGTGACAGTGCCGTTAGCCGGCGCAGAGGTCAGCGGGTTGCTGCCATCCGCGTTGCCACTGTCGGTCGCGGTATAGGTGAAGTTCGCGGTGCCGTTGAAGTTTTCGTTCGGCTTGAAGTACACGGTGGCTTCGCCATTGACCGCGTCAATCGCGCCAGTCACCGGCTTGGTCATGGCAGCGTCGGTGTAGAACGTGCCGTTGGCCGACTCGCCGACGGTGAACGATTTCACGTTCGCCAGGCCATCCACATCGGTCGCGCTCAGCTTGACCGCAATGCCTACGCTTGGATCTTCAGTCCCGGTTGCAGTGGTCGCGATCGCTTCTGGTGCATCGTTGACCGCCGTCACAGTGACAGTGCCGTTAGCCGGAGCAGAGGTCAGCGGGTTGCTGCCGTCAGCGTTGCCGCTGTCGGTCGCGGTATAGGTGAAATTCGCGGTGCCGTTGAAGTTTTCGTTCGGCTTGAAGTAAATCGTGGCTTCGCCGTTGACCGCGTCGATCGAGCCAGTCACCGGTTTGGTCATGGCCGCGTCGGTGTAGAACGTGCCATTGGTTGGCGTGCCGACAGTGAACGATTTCACGTTCGCCAAACCATCCCCATCGGTCGCACTCAGTTTGACCGCAATGCCCTGGGCCGGATCTTCAGCTCCGTTCGCTGCAACCACCACTGCCACCGGCGCGTCGTTAACCGGCGTCACCGTCACGTCCAGCGTGCTGCTCGAACCGGTATTGGTGGTGTAGCCGATTTGCGGCACTTCACCGTTGTAATCCTTGACCGGGGTAAACGCATACGCACCATCCGCACCGATGGTGACGGTACCGACACCTTCGACAATGGCGGTTTGGCCTGCGTTATACGTGGTGCCGCCAACGGTGAACGTCGCGACGGTCAGCACGTTGTCGATGTCGCTGTCATTGCTCAGCACGTTGCCAGTGGCAACCTGCTCCTCGGCAACCGTGTTGGTGTCTGCGACCAGCACGCTCGGGTTGTCGACAGCGATCACGGTGGTAGTGGCGGCTTCTGGGTTGATCGCCAGGTTTTCGTAGTTACCGCCGCTTGCACCGGTGATGGTGGCGCTGACGGTCAGGTCTTTGCCATCGGCCAGGTTTGCCGGCGTATCGACGCTGACGGTGCCCGTGGTTTTACCGGCTTCGATGGTGATGGTGGTGTTGTTGGACAGCGTGATGGTGACGTCGGTCTGCGCGGCGTTGTTCACGGTCGCGGTATAAACGATCTTGCCGCCCTCATCGACCGACGCGTTCGCGCTCAGCGTGACGGTGGTGGTGTCGATGGTGTCATTGATCTGCGTAACGGCCGGCGCCGGGTCGGTGGTGATGATCAGGTTGCCGCCGCCGGACGTGCCGGTGATGGTGGCGGAGATCGACGAGGCATCCAGGTAAGGCGTGTCATTGCCCGCGAACGTGACGTTCAGCGCGCCCGCGGTCTGGCCGGCGAGGACCACGACAGACAAGCCGTTGGACAAGGTGACGGTCAGGTCACTGGTCGGCGCCTGGGTGACAAACACGGTGTAAACCACGACGCCGCCGGCTTCGGTGATGCTCGGCGTGGCAGTCAAGGTGATGGTGACGCTGCGCGGATCGAGGCTGTTATTGGTAGCGGCGGTGAACAGGCTGGTCGCGGCATCGGCGGCATTCAAGCCGTTCGTCGGATAACCGATGGTAGGGTCAACCGTGCCTGCGGTGGCGTCCAGCACGACAAAGCTGTGGCCGCCACCCACGGCGCCGTCCGCGCCAGCGGCAGTCGGGCCGGCAGCTGTGGCTTCAAGGTCTTGGGTCGGGTCGGCACCGGCAGCGATGGCTTGCTGCAGTTCGGCAACGGAGGGTGCTTCCTGGGCAGTGGCGGCACTCAGGTCGGTCACTGAGTCAGGCGTGTTCGCGCTCCATTGCGTGTCGCGCCCCAGGTCAAGGGTGCGGCCATCGGCAAGCTCCAGCGACACGGAGCCGGCAGGACCGGTTTCCACCTGCTCCCCTGCAAACAAACGATCCCCTTCTACCAGCAGGCGACGAATCCCTTCCGGGGATACCGCAAACACTTGACCGACAATGCTTTTGACGACCGCAACGCTGCTCATAAAAGACTCTCCGTGTATTACCGTTCAGGGGGCATCCATCATGGAGACCGGCCTTTCTCTCTAGTGCCGATTCAATAGCTGGAGTACGTTAAACCCATGTAAAAAATTTGGCGTCAATATTTTGGTGTTTTGCTCGACGAATTACTTTTCCGTCAAGGTATTGACCTATTTGGCGCCATCCTAAACAATCCGCCCGGTAATGTCACATTGATATTTACACGGCATCGCGACTTTCTGTTTGCACCGTCCAGCACTCATGACAAGCAGTGATTTCGGTTGCCAATCCAATGCACTATTTCAAGTTTGTTGCGGTTTTCCAGGCAACCAATCCCCAGGGAAGAATCACAATGCGTTTGCACTTATTCAAAGCTTTGCCTTTTGCTCTAGCCGCCAGTTTCGTACAGGCTCAAACCCTGACAGAGGCGATGCAGAAAGCGGTGGAAGTCCATCCGGAGATCCAAGCGGGTGTCAATGCGCGCATTGCTGCTGACTACCAAGTCGACGCAGCCAAAGGCGGCTACTTGCCTAAAGTCGACTTGCTGGGCGGTTATGGCCGTGAAAGCTCGGACAACACCACCACCCGCGCGGCCAGCAACAGCCACGATTGGAAAACCATGAACCGCGGCGAATCGACCATTCGTCTGCAGCAAAACCTGTTCCAGGGTTTTGGCACCCAAAATGAAGTAGGTCGCCAACAAGCCACCGCCAATTCCCGCGGTTATGCGCTGCTCAACACGACCGAGCGCACCGCCCTGACGGTCGCCCAGGTTTATCTGGATGTCTTGACCCGTCGCGAGATGGTGCAACTGGCAGAAGAGAACCTGAAAAGCCACGAACGCATTTTTGACCAGATCAAATTGCGCACCAGCCGTGGCGTCGGAAGAATGGCGGACATGGACCAGGCCGAAGCCCGTCTGGCTCAGGCTCGAAACAACCTGATCACCGAACAGACCAACCTGGCTGACGCCAACACCAACTACATGAGCGTTGTCGGCCAAGAGCCCGACCAACTGGAAAAGCCAGCGGGCATCGTGACCTTGCTGCCAGCCAGCCTGGATGACGCACGCCGCCAGATGATTGCCGACAGCCCGGTATTGCGCTCTGCCGAATCGGATATCACCGCCGCTGAAAAGCAGTACGAATCCGCCAAGTCGACCTTCTACCCGCGCTTCGATGCGGTACTGCAACGTTCGGCCAACGACAACATCGCCGGCGACCCAGGCCATGACAACAGCTATTCCGCCATGCTGAACATGCAGTTCAACCTGTTCAACGGCGGCACCGACAAGGCCAACCTGCAGTCCAAGGCTTCCCAGGCCTCCCAGGCGCTGGACATCCGCAACAACGCCCTGCGTCAGCTGAACGAAGAGCTGGGCCTGGCGTGGAACGCCTACAACAACGCCACCCAGCAGGTGCCGATCGCGCAGGAATACGTGGACCGCAGCACGCGAGTACGTACCTCGTATCAACAGCAGTTCAGCCTCGGTGAGCGTACACTGCTCGACTTGCTCGACAGCGAGAATGAACTGTTCACCGCTCAGCAGCGTCTGGCGCAGATCAAAAACCTGCAGATCTACACCCAGTATCGAATCAAGGCCGACATGGGCCAACTGCTGAGAAGTCAGGGCGTGGTAGCGCCGATGGCATCGGTTGTGCAGAACGATATTAAACCGTCGGTAAACCTGCCAGGGATGAACTGATTCTTGACGGCGTTGGACCACTCAACTGCAGTAAGAGAGAGTCAGCTTGGATTCTGAAATAGGTGTGGCGCAACTCAACCATGACCCGCGCAGTCAGCATGACGACCCCTTGCTGGACGGGTTGTTGACACTCTGCTCACTGCATTACAAACCCGCCAGCCGCGCAATGCTGACCACTGGGCTGCCACTCGCGGCCCAGCGCCTGAGCGCCGAGTTGCTGCCGCGTGCAGCCGCTCGGGCGGGTTTGCAGGGGCGGTTGCTGCAGCGCAAGCTGGAACAGATTCCATCCATCGCACTGCCCGCCATGCTGCTGCTCAAGGAAGGGCGCAGCGCGGTGCTGTTGGGCTGGGAAGGCGACACGGCGCGACTGCTGCTCAGCGAAAGCGACGGCGGCGAAGTACAGGTCAGCCGTGAAACCTTGAGTCAGGATTACAGCGGTCGGGTATTTTTCGCCCAACCGCAGCATAAATTTGACATCACCAGCGGCACGCTGATCCCGCGCGCACGCTCGTGGTTTCGAGACACCCTCAAGCGCTCGCGCTGGCTCTACGCCGACGCAATCGCCGCGAGCCTGGTGATCAACCTGATCGCCCTGGCCGCACCACTGTTTGTGATGAACGTGTACGACCGCGTGGTCCCCAACCAGGCCACCGCCACCTTGTGGATGCTGGCCATCGGTATCTGCGGCGCGTACCTGTTCGATCTGCTGCTCAAGAGCCTGCGCAGTTTATGCCTGGACCTGGCGGGCAAAAAAACCGACCTGATCATCTCCGCGACGCTGTTCGAGCGCATCGTGGGCATGGCCATGAAAGTGCGCCCGGCGCGGGTCGGCAGCTTTGCGCAGAACATCCATGAATTCCAGGGGATGCGCGACTTCCTCACCTCGCTGACCCTCGCGAGCCTGATCGACCTGCCCTTCACCCTGATCATCCTGGTGGTGATCGCCATGCTCGGCGGCCACCTGGTGTGGATTCCGATCATCGCGTTCCCGCTGGCCCTGGGTATCGGCCACATGCTCCAGAAACCGCTGACTGCGACACTGGAGCGCACCATGGCCCTGGGCGCCGAGCGCCAGTCGAGCCTGATCGAAACCCTCGCCGGGCTCGATGCGGTCAAGGTCAATAACGCAGAAAGCGAGCGCCAGTATCAATGGGAACAGACCATTGGCACCCTCAGCCGCCTGGAACTGCGGGTCAAGGTGTTGTCGGGCCTGGCCATGAACATCACCTTGCTGATCCAGCAAGTGGCCGGCGTGGCGATGATCATTTTCGGCGTGTACCAGATCATTGATGGCGCTCTCAGCATGGGCGGCCTCGTTGCCTGCTACATGCTCAGCGGTCGCGCACTGGGCCCGTTGGCGCAACTGTCGGGGCTGCTGACGCGTTACCAGCAAGCCAAGGTGACGATGGTCTCGGTCGACCAGATGATGGAGTTGCCGCAAGAACGCAACTACGACGAACGCCCGCTCAGCCGCAAGGCGCTGCAAGGCGCGATGACGTTCCGCGAAGTCGACTTTACCTACCCGAACCAACAAAACCTGGCGCTGCGCGGCATCAACCTGAACGTGCGGGCGGGCGAGAAGATCGGCATCATCGGGCGCAGCGGCTCGGGCAAAAGCTCGCTGGCCAAACTGTTGGTCGGTCTTTACCAGCCGGATTCGGGCTCGTTGCTGGTCGATGGCGTGGACATTCGCCAGATCGATGTCAGCGAATTGCGCCACAACATCGGCTACGTGGCCCAGGACATCCAACTGCTGGCCGGCACCTTACGCGACAACCTCGTCTCGGGTGCGCGCTACGTGGACGACGAAATGGTGCTGCAAGCCGCAGAACTGGCCGGCGTGCATGAATTTGCCAGGCTGCATCCGCAAGGTTACGAACTGCAAGTGGGCGAACGCGGGCAAAACCTCTCCGGCGGCCAGCGACAAAACGTCGCCCTCGCCCGTGCGCTGCTATTGAACCCACCGATCCTGCTGCTGGACGAACCGACCAGCGCCATGGACAACACCGGCGAAGAGCGCCTGAAACAGCGCTTGCAGTCGGTGATCGAAAACAAGACGGTGATTCTGGTCACCCACCGCGCCTCGCTGTTGAGCCTGGTGGATCGCCTGCTGGTGATCGACCGTGGCCAGATACTCGCGGACGGTCCAAAAGCGGCCGTCATGGAAGCGCTGAAAAAGGGGCAGATCAGTGTTGCTTAAATCCGGCCCACGCCGTTTGAAAGACGTCATCTTCGGCTATTTCAGAGGCACCGACTCGCTCGAAGACCAGCCCTTGCCCGAAGTCGAAAAAGCCCTGGTCGACGACGCCCCGCGCATCGTGCGCCTGACCATTTGGGGCGTGATCGGCTTCTTCGTGTTCCTGATACTGTGGGCGCACTTTGCGATCATCGATGAAGTGACCAAAGGCGAAGGCAAGGCGATCCCCTCCTCACGCATCCAGAAAATCCAGAACCTGGAAGGCGGCATCGTCGCCCAGATCTACGTGCATGAAGGCCAAATCGTCGACGCCGGTGCGCCGCTGGTACGCCTGGACGACACACGCTTTGCCTCCAACGTCGGCGAAACCGAAGCCGACCGCGTGGCCATGGAACTGCGCGTGGAGCGCCTCAGCGCCGAAGTCGAAAATCGCCCGCTGAACATTACCGAAGACGCGCGCAAAGCCGTGCCCAACCAGGCTTCGAACGAAGAGTCGCTGTACCTGAGCCGACGCCAGCAACTGTCGGACGAAATCGGCGGGCTGCAACAACAACTGCTGCAACGCCAGCAGGAACTGCGTGAATTCGCCTCCAAGCAGGACCAATACCGCAACAGCCTGAACCTGCTGCGCCAGGAGATCGGCATGTCCGAACCGCTGGTACAACAGGGCGCGGTCTCGCCGGTAGAAGTGCTGCGCCTCAAACGCTCCGAAGTGGAAACCCGCGGCATGCTCGATGGCACCACCCTGGCCATCCCCCGCGCCCAGGCCGCCATCAACGAAGTGCAACGCAAAATCGACGAGACCCGCGGCAAATTCCGCAGCGAAGCGTTGGCTCAACTGAACGAAGCACGCACCAACCTGAGCAAGGCCCAAGCCACCTCCAAAGGCCTGGAAGACCGCGTCAGCCGCACCATGGTCACCTCCCCCGTGCGCGGTATCGTCAAGCAAATGCTGGTCAACACCGTAGGCGGCGTGATCCAGCCCGGCAGCGACATCGCCGAAGTCGTACCGCTGGACGACACCTTGCTGGTAGAAGCCAAGATCCGCCCGCAAGACATCGCCTTCCTCCACCCCGGCCAGGAAGCAATGATCAAATTCACCGCCTACGACTACACCATCTACGGCGGCCTCAAAGGCAAACTCGAACAGATCGGCGCCGACACCGTGATGGATGAAGAGAAGAAGAACACCTTCTACGTCATCAAACTGCGCACCGACCGCAGCCACCTCGGCACCGACGACAAACCCCTGCTGATCATCCCCGGCATGGTGGCCTCTGTGGACATCATCACCGGCAAGAAGAGCATCTTGAGCTACCTGCTCAAGCCAATCATCAAATCCCGCGCAGAGGCCATGCACGAGCGCTGATCGGGGCATTTTGCTGCGGGAGAAGCAGGTAAATGCAGGGCGAAGGGCGAAAACTTGGGTTTTCGCAAAAATAGTCAGATTTCAGGGGTTTACAGAACTTTTTCAATCGCTATAATCGTCGCCCTAACACGCCGGTATAGCTCAGTTGGTAGAGCAACTGACTTGTAATCAGTAGGTCCCGGGTTCGACTCCTGGTGCCGGCACCATATTAAAAAGCCTCGCAGCGATGCGAGGCTTTTTTTTGCCTGACGAAATGTCCTTCCAGCCCGGCCTTCGGTGGGAGCATCTCCCAAGGCGACGAGTAGCGCTGATGCAGAGCCAAACAGCTAGTTGAATAAGCTATACTCTCGGGCACACATCCGTGGAGAGCAGACGTGGAAAAGCTGAGTTTTCAAGCCAAAAAAGCCTACTTCGCCAAACACCGTAAATCCAACTTCGCAGCCAGCTTGCGCCTCGAGGGTTTTACGACCTCTCCAAATGACGATCACAAGCTTCCCACTCGCGAAGCTGCGCTCATGGCCGTTCGGCAAATCAAAGCTTGAGTAGTAATGACAAATACGGGGTCGATCAGGATCCCTACTGTTACCGGGGAACAGGTACCCTCAAAAACCTACTTGATTTGCATGATGAGGACGACCTCAACGAGGCCGAACGCTATCTCACCGAAGCTGCCGCAGAGCGGCTTGAGTTCATAGAGCCGCCATACAGCCTGGATACTCTGAAACAAATTCATCGTACCCTATTCTCGGCTATCTATAGTTGGGCCGGCGAGATCCGGACGGTAAAGATCAGCAAAGGTGGAAATCAGTTCTGCGTCCCTGACCGCATAGAGCCGGAAGCCGCCAGAGAATTCCGAAAAGTCGAGTCCAACGGCTGGTTTGAAGGCTATTCACGCGACTTACTGCTCAAAGCCGTCGCCGAGTCCTACAGTACGTTAAACGTCGCACATCCCTTCCGAGAAGGTAACGGACGAGCCCAGCGGATGCTGTTCGAATGGATCATCATCAACGCGGGTTACGAGATCAATTGGTGGAAAGTCGACAAACAAGAATGGATTAAAGCGAATCATCAGTCATTTCATGGCGACGATGGCCCGCTGATCCAGATATTTGATCGTTGCATTGGTCTGCCGATCATGGAAGACAATGCAGACGACGCCTGATGGGGAGTGAACAAGCCCCATGAAAAAAGACAGGACAGCGTTTCCCCCGGCGACCAGCTATACAAGCGCTACACACTTTTGTGACAGATAAAGAAAAGGGCCACCATTGCCGGCAGCCCTTGAAAGTACGCTTGATATTCATATACACACCCTCAAGCAGGGGTGTGGGGGTCTCACCCTACGCTGATGATCCAACCATCGACGGGGTTCCTACGCCAGTTATAGCCGCTGGATGGCAACTGGTTTCGCGCTCACGGCTAAATTAGGAAAATAGGTGTCAGAGCATGTTTTCAATAATGGTGGTCTGACCCCTGTTTTCTATGGCCTATGGACGGCCGTCACCAACGACTGCGTTCGGCCAGAAGTGGACGCTCTCCAGTGTCTACTTAATCAGCGGTGATTCAGGGGCTGGGGGGGTATACATAGTTGATTGCCAAGCTAATCCCCAAGCTCGAATTGCTGAAACCCCACGCGCCTGACGTAAACCCAAAAGTTATCCTTTGGCTCATATTGCTCCATGCAAACACTGTGCTCCTGGCACAGTTCATCTTCGTCGATCAGGATGCGATCCCAATCGAAGTCAGGGTTCTTGGAAATGGTATAGCTAGGGTAAGGTTTGTCGAGATCGAAGTGGATCGAGTACACGAACAACGGAGATTCCCACGGCATGTGGGTTTCGTACAACCGCATCAGTTCGGGCATCTGTGCTTTACAGTGCTGTTCGGCAAACGTCAGTGCCTGGGGCAAATCATCCCACGTAGCCTTGACCGCGCGTTGCGCAGCGGCGAGCCTGGCGTAAGGTGGCTCGTCATTGTGGTGCTGGACGTAAATCAATCGGCTGCCGAACTGGAATTCGCATTGCCAGACACCCGAGGGAGCACGCCAGTGGCCAAGCATGGATTCGGTCAGTAGATTGATGTCCATATCGGTACCACACAGATGGAAAGGTGCTCAGTTTACCCTCTCAAATATCAGCCAGGGAATGCGTAGGCGTTTGGGCTACTTGTCCCACATCCAAGGGATCTGACCGACAGCTTTGGGTCGGAAAGCGACGGTCTGCCGCAGACCGTCGCAGTGGAAGATTACACGTCTGTTTGCTCTGCCATTTCTAGAGCATCGTCTACCTCGATGCCCAAATACCTGACAGTGCTTTCGAGTTTCGTATGACCAAGCAAGAGTTGAACTGCCCTCAATTTCTTGGTCCTACGATAGATCAACGAAGCCTTGGTTCGCCGTAACGTGTGGGTACCGTACATCGTCGGGTCCAGTCCAATGGCTGTTACCCATGCTTTGACTATTCGAGCGTATTGCCTGGTGGAGAGATGATCTGAGTCATGCAATCGCGTCGGGAACAGAAAGTCCTCACTGGGAAGATGCGCCTGACGCATCCAGGCCTCCAGAACTGTTCGTGTTTGCTCAGTAATTTCAAACTGCACTGGATGTTGAGTTTTCTGCTGCATCACGATGGCCCGTGACGAAACATGCTCCCCATGCGCAATGTCACGTACTCGTAGCTTGGTTAAGTCACAGGCACGCAGCTTGCTGTCGATGGCCAAGTTGAAGAGAGCCAGATCCCGTGTCTTCTCCGCGAGCTGAAGACTGACTCGAATAGCCCAGATATCTCTGACTCGAAGCGGGGCTTTCTGCCCTACAAGCTTTCCCTTGTTCCAAGGCTGATGGCGATGTAAAGCGATAGTGTTCATGGCTTGTCCTCCAGGTTGAGGAAGGACAAGGGTGGATCAGTCGCAATGCGTGGAGGTCGCTAGTCGACCCAAAGCTGCCCTTCGTGAAGGACAGCTAATGGCCGGTTGAGTCCACAACCCGAAGCGGACATCGGCGGGACATTCCGATTAGCTGAATTGACGCTCATACAGGGTGACGTGCCGAGGAAACAGCTCGCCATAGAGCGGATGTGGAATGCCGAAAATGTTCACTTCGATGCACGGTGGCGCGAGCTCTTCGGAGTAATCCAGGATGGCCAGACCCGCACATGGAATGACCAGACCCGCTTCGGTCTGAACAGAAAGATCCAGAACGGTCTGGTCGTGATGGTTCGTGGAGCACTGGTTCTGGATAGCTGCGTACCCATCGGCAGGTTCGAATTGGCCGAAAGCAACGCCCATCGGGGGATCTCCGTAATCGAGCGCCGAGTAGCCCACCAAAACCAATCCGCTATAAATTGAGAATCGCATCATGAGACTGCCTGTTTGTGTCATGCATTAGACCCAAGCGCGGTATATCACTTGGCTGGTCCTTAAGCGAGGGTGAAGCAGTTGGGCGACCGCTATTGGCCGTCTGCTGCCTGTCGCCACGGCAGCTTTTGGCGGATTCCTACCTATTCTCGACGGAGGGGATGATCAACAACGTTCGAATTCGGGAGGTTTACCATTCCGTATGCGGCTCTGAATTACTTGCAGACCGACAACGTGCTGACAGCTAAAAAATCCCGAGTTCGATTCCACCGAACGCCATAACTAGCTGATTTGTTTATAGTTACTAGTTGGGGTACGCCGAATTTTCCAGCGAACTCCAGATGCCCGAAAAACCTACTCTCGCCGAAACATACCGTTCGTCTGGTGCCGGCACCATATCTCAAGGCCCCGCAATGCGGGGCTTTGTGGTTTCTGGGGTTTGGAAACTCGCGAAAAATCGAAGTCCCTTTTTGGCCGAAATGCCCAAAAAATGTCCACACTTGAAAATCTTGGGCTGCTTGCATCACCCCATTTTTCAGTTTTTATGATTCAGTGACCTACCAAGACTAAGCCCCGACGCCTCCTCAACCGAATCAGCAGACCCACAAAAACGATCAGCAGCAACGCTCTCTGTTGAACGCCGCATCCCCTTCCTTGCAGCTTGAACAGCAGACAATGGATTCAGCGTCACCACCTCTGCCAAATGCCCACGACTGAAATGTGCGTACTTCATCGTCATGGTCGCGGACGCTTAACACGCCTTGACGGGGCTTTCGCGTCCCTCGGTTTCGATGACAGCTTGCTTCCTCTATGCTTCTCGACTTGCCTAAGGATTAGTTGAAACAGGGAAAGGTGTGACGGCATGAGAGCAGATAAATCTTGTCCTGTGGTTCTGCGAGCCCGTGAAACGCTAGAGATCTTGGCATTTGAGCATCCATTGGCAGGGCTACAACTGGTCAAGGGCAGTGTGGAACCAGGTGAGTCCACCGATTTGGCTGCCGTGCGAGAGCTGATAGAAGAAGCAGGGATTCAATCCGCGGTAGGGCGAAATCTGGGTGAATGGCGTGCCATTGAAAGGGGACACACATGGGCATTTCATGAGTGTCATGTTGCCCAAGACCTTCCCGATACTTGGGTGCATTTTGCAGAAGACGATGGAGGTCATGAGTTCAGATTTTTTTGGCATCCACTAATGAGTGAGCCTTCTGAAAGATGGCATCAGGTTTTCAAGGATGCTTTGAGCTTTCTCAGGACTACTCTTGCTGAAGTCTGAGTGTGTATTCAGCTCTTCTTGAGTCATTCAGGCCAGCGCCCACCGATGAGGCTGGGGAATAAGGGTCTGACCCCGTTTTTACCAGGAGTAAATGCCCGCTCCCAATATCTCAAGAGGTCGAACAGGTTCAACGCCGCGCTCCCCAAAGTCTATTCCTTGTGAATGGGGAGCACATCGACGATGGACATCGGATGGCCAGCAACTAGGGGGAGCTCTCTAGCGGGGCGTTCAACGTTCAAGCGATACACGTGATTGAGGCGCTACGAGCGAAGTAGAGATAATAATTCTTGATTGCAACTAAATCTGGATCCGATAGCAGAAAGAAATATCAATCTGCATGACGAAAAACCCGAGACCCCGCTATACAGTGCAATCACTTTGCCATACTCTCGTCCCTGAGGTGTACATCAGGTTTAGCCAGATCTAGTTGAAAAGTTATGAGTAAAAAATTTTAAATAACATAGAACTAGAAATCTGTCGATTTTTAAATTATTAGGTCGTAGTTTGCAGGGAGAGCTAAAATGCGAGAAACATCAACAGCTATTAATAGTGTATATGAAGACGCGAAAGACTTTCTGATTATTGGGCTAACTGGCCGCACAGGTTCAGGATGTACTACAGCCGCTCAAAAATTATGCGGCATTGAGTTTGATGTTCCAACCGATGCTTATGAGGGCCTCAGTCGTAACGAATTAAAAAAACATCAGATAATAAAAAAATACATTGATGGAACAGACTGGCTACCTTTTTACAAAATCGAAGCCAGTAGCTTGATTACCTATCAGTTGTTGCAGCTTTCAAGCTCTGATTTTGTAGCTTATTTTTCCAGTGCGACATTTAAAAACCCCCTCGGCAAGAAAGAGGCATCAAATCTTTTTTCGGCATTCGAGGTAACTCGCAAAAAAAAACCCATCACGGGGAACAAACAAAATATTCAAGAGCGTGAAGTTGAGGACTTTTTTGAGTTTTACTACATCGACCTCCCCGAGTTAACAAAGCGAATACAAACGCAATTAGGCAGAGCAAAATTTACTCAGTTCTATCAGCGAGCCGGCGATAACATAAGAGCTTCGGGCAGGGCCAATGATCCAACCTTTGATCCTGAAGAGCTTTTCAATTTCCCAAAGCATCTGAACTTTTTAATTAAATTAGCGCATAAAAAAGCACGACTAGACAATAAGCCTTGCAGAATTGTGGTCGATGCAATAAGAAATCCTTATGAGGCATTTTATTTAAAAAGACGCTATGCTAACTTTTACCTCGTCTCAATAAATACATCTAATGCCGAGCGCTTACGCAGTCTCAGAGAATACAGAAAGCTTACGGACAATGAAATTAAAGCTCTGGATGATAAAGAGTATCCAGAAAAAATTTGTAGCCCAGAATATTCAAGCGTGCATTGAAGTTTCCGACATACATATCCATAATTCAAAAAATAGCGAATATACTCATAATGACCTAGTAAGCCAATTAGCTTGGTACGTCACGCTCATGATGCATCCTGGCCTTGTAATGCCCACATCCATTGAAAACTGCATGCAAATTGCATACACCGCCAAGCAGAGCTCTGGTTGTATTTCAAGACAAGTAGGTGCCGTTGTTACAGATGAATCATATAGTGTAAAAGCAATAGGCTGGAACAGCACGCCTCAAGGGCAGCTACCTTGTTTGTTACGAAGTGCAGAAGACCTTATTCAAGGCCGAAATAAATCAGACTTTAGTGAATACGAGCTGAAGGATCCAACTTTTAGAAAAGCGCTCAATGCCAAATATTCAAACTTAATAGCAACAAACAAAACCTCAAATAGAAATTTTTCATTCTGCTTTAAAAGCATTCAAAATGAGATTGAAGGCGAGAAAAACCAAGTTCACACAAGAGCGCTTCACGCTGAAGAAAATGCCTTCTTGCAAATCTCCAAGCACGGAGGTCAGAAGTTGTCTGGGGGTGTGCTATTTACAACTGCCAGCCCATGTGAACTATGTGCAAAAAAAGCTTACCAACTTGGATTCAAAAAGATTGTATATATCGATCCTTACCCAGGCATTGCAACCAAACACATATTGTCAGCCGGAAAAAACAAACCCGAGCTTGAACTTTTTCGAGGCGCCGTAGGTCGCGCATTCTATCAACTGTATCAACCTTTAATGCCTTACAAAGATGAGATGGAACTGATTTTTGATATTCCAAGCTTTGACAATCCTGAAAAGCCCTCAAAATCTATTTTGAAGCAAGAGAATGCGGCTCTTTTACAAGCTAATAAGGCATTGCAAGCGGAGATCGAATCGCTTCGATTGATAGCCTTAGGAAAATAGTTTTTGAATCATCTCTAGTCTCGTAGGCAGATTGAGTGGATGTTCGCAGCTGAATGTGGAATCTGCCGAACGGGTTTGCCGCTCTAGATTGGCGCTGTAGTTGTCCGAGCGCGAAGAGATATCACGTGCAGTGGTGGCGGGAAGCTCGATCCGTTCGATAGCCACACTACTTGGCGAGCAATAAAATAGAGCTTTATATCGATATCCGCTAGTCGGCTTTTTTATGGAGTCCATGCATGAAGAAAATCTACTTCGCACACAACACATGCCTTAACGCTTCTTACGATCTCAATGTTCTTCAGGCTGGGTTTGATCAAAAAGGCTTTGAAATAGTCACAAAGCCTGAGCATGCGGATGAGATCATTTACTCAGGTTGCTCTGTACGTGGTCGCTGGGTAGACGATGCTGTTCTTCAAATTGATGAGGCAAAAAGGCGCGCCCCTAACGCTAAAATTAGCGTTACCGGTTGCCTCGCAAACACTAGCGCTGACGTAGTGCTCAGCAAAACCTCTGTTCCGGACCTGACGTTCAGCCCTATGTCCGAGATTCTTAGTAGCTACACTGGCCTCCAGTTCTCGGAGGTCGATCAGCAGCTATCGCAAAACTCGAGTGATAGTTTCGAAAGTCACGGCTCAGACGGACTGAAGAATCTCCGTCAACGAGTAGGGGCCGCGAAGGCTTCTATCGTGGCCGATCTGCAAGAAGCTGACCGAAGCTACAATGGACAGGCGGAACGCATCTATCGACAGACAACAAAGGGGTTCGTGTTTTACGACGAACAAGACCCTTGCGAAATGATTACGGTTACGCGGAGCTGCCTTTACAAGTGCAGCTTCTGCAGTATCCCACAGGGACGGGGAGAGTTTGAGTCGGTTCCGTTACTCGACATTGTTGGGAAAGCTCGAAAAGCGATAGAAATGGGAAAACACCACCTTGTATTGATTGGAGACGAGATCGGCAACTACAAGGCATCCGAA
Organism: Pseudomonas sp. Pse79; assembly: GCF_024519615.1. NCBI lineage: Bacteria > Pseudomonadati > Pseudomonadota > Gammaproteobacteria > Pseudomonadales > Pseudomonadaceae > Pseudomonas > Pseudomonas sp. Pse79. The sequence continues at coordinate 126,568 of NZ_JALJRR010000016.1, read as the reverse complement.
TCCAAGGCACGCTTCCCTGAGCTTGTGGAAAGCCTACTCACTCTCGACCCCGCAGTAACACTATCGATCAGGTACATAGAGCCGAAACCGTTCCTGAGGTACTCAGAGAAAATCCTTCAATGGAGCAAAGAGGGAAGAATTCGCCTGCTCTACATCTCGATTCAGAGCGGATCGGAGCGGATTCTTAAAGCTATGAACAGAGGCTACGACATAGCAAGACTGACCAAGGCATTGAAAGATTTTCGCCAAAACGCTCCTACCGTTCTCTATGGTAATTGGCTCATAGGCTTTCCCGGCGAAGAGCATGAGGATTTTCTGCAGACGGTAGCACTTACGAAAGAGCTCGAGTTTCACATCAATGTCGCCATTCCTTTTTCAGCCCGTGAAAACACGCCCGCCTTCGAAATGGATAACCACTTGGATGAAACCACTATAAACGAGCGCGTTCGTACACTTACGGACGTAATTGCGAACATGAAGGCTTCTGCTATGGAGTCTGAGCTGAGCTTCCTTGATGCAGACTCGCGTGACCGCATACTCGAGCGAATCAGACAGGCCGAATGTGAGCAATATGTAGACGACCAGCAAATATCTGAACCGCGCCGAGTACATTCCTCCCTTATTGAGGTGCGGCAGCTATGAATAATCCGCACTGGGCACAGTGCCATTTCGTTGTAGTAGACGTTGAGGGTAATGGGCAATCCCCTCAGGAAATCATAGAGCTCGCAATCGTGCCTATCAGTGACAAGCAAATCGGCCGTCCGCGTTCTTGGCTGATCCGACCTCAGAAATCAGTGACTGAGCGTGCTACTCAGATACACGGTATTTCCGATGGCGATCTATCAGGTAGCCCTTCTCATGAAGAAGTGGCGGACGATATAAGAATGGAGTTGGGAACAAGTATTGTGGTGGGTCACAACGTCAGCATAGATACGCAACTGATGCGACGGCAGCTAGGGGACTGGCACCCCACTGCGATCCTTGACACGCTAAAGCTTGCAAGATATGTCCGACCTGGACAGGGCAGCTACTCGCTAGACGCGCTTATAAGTGCTTATAACCTCAAGATTGATCCATCACAGCGCCACCGCGCTAGCGGCGACGCTATTGTTACTGCAGAGCTTTTTCTCGCCCTAGCCATAGAGCTCGACCAAAACTCCCAGCTTGACCTGCTAGCCTTGGCTCAAATTGCAGGAAGCTCGAAAGATCCCTATATTCAATCTCAGCAGAGGAGCCTTTTCTGATGGCTTATTTTTTAGGTATTGCCGGCACGCACTCAACTGGAAAATCGACCTTTATTGAAGCGGTCGAAAGCCAGGCAAAAGCCAGGGGAATCTCGGTTCTAAAAATTAGCGATACAGCGACCAAATGCCAAGAGTCTGGCTTTCCTATTTTGGAGAACCATACGTTCGAGAGCACTCTCTGGATACTGGTTTCAGTGATAAAGGCCGAGCTGGAAGCTGAGCTGAACGCTGAGTTAGTGTTAGTTGATCGCCCCGTGCTAGATGCACTTGGATATCTAGAGGCCGCCCTTAAGGCCACAGGGCGAAGCATTTCCACTGAAGAGCGAAACTACTTGTATGGGTTAGCAAGGTTCCACACCGACCGATATGCGTTGCTACTGAAAACCAAGCTTGATGAAACGATCCCTCTTGGGGTAGGACGCGACTCCAATATGGAGTTTAGGCGGAGTGCTGGTCTAGAGATCGACCAGGTCTTCAAGCATCTCGATGTGCCGGCTCTCGACCCGCATACAGAGTCTACTCAGGAGCGCATTCAATCGATCTTCGACATGATTTCTGCTAAGTCGTGAATCGCGCCTAGTTTCGTAGCCACACGAACAATAGCTTCTGCCATGTCTCTACTTGGCTTGAGAGTCCGCTTTTGGCTCCAGCCTGTCGCCACGGGCAGCTTTTGGCAGAGGCTGAGTAAAAACGTTTTAGAGCAAGTTTGATAGTCAGAATCGGAACGAAAATCGCGTTTCTTCGCAAATTATAGGTCTGCTGATTAATCAAACTCTGGCAGATTTTACGTAGCAACGCTGACTTCAAGATGGTGCCTGCGTTTTTATACAGGGTGGATTCTTGCCTATTCTCTACCGAGGGGACGATCAATAACGTCCGACTTAGGAGGTTTACCATTCTTTATGCCGCTCTGAATGGTTTACTTGCAAGCCGACATCGTGCTGACATTGACATCTCAAAAATCCCGGGTTCGATTCCACCGAACGCCATAACTAGCTGATTTATTTATAGTTACTTGTCGGGGTACGCCAAATTTTCCACCGACTTCCAGACCCACAGGAAACCTAGTCCTGCCGAAAGCTACCGTTCGTCTGGTGCCGCACCATACAAAACAAAGCCCCCGCAGAAATGCGAGGGTTTTGTTGTTTCTGGGGTGAACGAGCGGTTACTGAAGGGAGAGTCAGCAAGCAAATCCTGCCCCCCCAAGGGCTACCCCCAACACAGAAAAATCATGCTCCTCCCCCGCCCCCCAAAACCATCAAACCCCCAACTACTCCGACAACGACTCGATCATCTGCCCATGACACACCGCCAAAATCTCATCCGCCAGCGCCGAGTCGTCAGGGCAGGCGCGCGATAGCGTGATCGCACCGACCGCGCGTGCCAGCAGGTCGATCATTTTCTCCCTTGCCTCACCCGGCGCGGCATCCGGGCCGGTCGGGTATTTTTCGCCGAGCGTTTGCAGCATGTGTTCGATGCCTTCAGCGAATGCCGATTTCAAGTCGCCCGATTGACGCGCAGCGTCACCGCACAGCGCTGCCATGGTGCAACCCGTGGCGCGTCTGTCGCGATGCTCCCTGGAGACGTACAGATCGATGAAGTCCTTCACGCTCAATGCTTCGGCGTTGGCCAGTGAGTGCGCAAGGCTGTTGGCTGAGGCTTCGGCCATTAGGTCGGCCTTTGAAGCGAAATGTTTGTAGAAACCGCCATGGGTGAAACCGGCGGCGGCCATCAGGTCGGCCACGCCGACTCCGTCAAAGCCGCGCTCGCGAAACACGACTGACGCCGTTTCGACGATGTGCTCCCGATTTGCCTGGGCCTGAGCCTTGGACACTCGCATGTTCGATACCTCTCTGCCGCTGAAATTCATCGGCTGATGATACATAGATGTCGACCATAATCAAAACCGTTGACAGTTTAGATTTCGATCATCATCCTAATCGCAAGCGAGATGACCATTTACCAACGGGCACGGAACACACACCCATGAGCGACTTGAACCTGTTTACCCCCTACACACTGGGAGCTCTGACGCTGTCGAACCGCGTGGTTCTCGCGCCACTGACGCGCAATCGCGCCGGAAAGGGTTTTGTACCGAGTGAATTTGCTGCGGCCTATTACAGCCAGCGGGCCAGTGCGGGTTTGCTGATTTCCGAAGCCTCGCAGATCTCCCAGCAGGGGCAGGGCTATCAGGACACGCCAGGTATTTACACAGCGGCTCAGATAGAGGGATGGCGCAAGGTGACCGATGCCGTACACGCCAAGGGCGGGAGGATTTTCCTGCAACTGTGGCATGTGGGCCGTGTTTCCCACGTGGATCTGCAACCGCACGGCGCGGCGCCGGTAGGCCCTTCCGCCCTGCATGCGGCGACCAAGGTGTTCGTCAACAATCGCTTCGAGGACGTTTCCGAGCCGCGCGCGCTGGAAATTGACGAGCTCCCAGGCATCGTCAACGATTTCCGCCAAGCGGCGGCAAACGCCATTGCGGCAGGCTTCGACGGCGTGGAAATCCACGGTGCAAACGGCTATTTGCTGGATCAGTTCATCAAGGACGGCGCCAACCTGCGCACTGATGCCTACGGCGGCTCGATCGCAAACCGTGCGCGCCTGCTGCTGGAAGTGACGGCCGCGGTGGCCGCCGAGATTGGTGCTGATCGCACGGGAATTCGCCTTTCGCCGGTCTCGCCGGCCAATGGGGTATCGAGCAGTGATCCGCAGGCTCAGTTCGATTACATCGTCGATCAACTCAATGCCCTGGACGTCGTTTATCTGCACGTCGTCGAAGGCGCAACCGGCGGGCCGCGCGATGTGGCGCCCTTTGATTTCGACGCCTTGCGCCAGCGCTTCAAGAACACTTACATCGCCAACAACGGCTATGACCTGGACCTGGCCACCGCACGCCTTGCGCATGACAGGGCCGACCTGATCGCCTTTGGCCGCCCTTTTATCGCCAACCCCGATCTGGTGGAGCGGCTCAAGACCGCTGCGCCGCTGTCCGCCTTCGACCCCTCCACGCTCTACGGCGGCGGCGCGGCGGGATACATCGACTACCCAACGCTTGCCGAATCCAGCACCCGCGCGAACTGAGCACTGGCTGATCGAGCCCGGTTTTATTCGTGCATCAATCCATGTTCCCGATAAAGAGCTGACATCATGACAACTTACCCTACCGTTCTCATCACTGGCGCTTCCACTGGCATCGGCGCGGTTTACGCCGAGCGTTTTGCCCAACGCGGGCATGATCTGGTGTTGGTTGCCCGCGACCACGCGCGCCTGGAAACGCTCGCCGCAAAGTTGCGTGGCGAACACAACGTCGCCGTTGAAGTGCTTGCGGCCGACCTGACTCAACTCGGCGACCTGCACACCGTCGAAGCGCGCCTGCGGGATGACGCTCGCATCGGCATCCTCGTCAACAATGCCGGTGCCGCGCAGTCCGGCAGCTTCATCGAGCAAAGCACCGACAGCGTGGCGCAGCTGGTGGCCCTCAACACCACTGCGCTGGTGCGACTCGCCAGCGCCATCGCGCCACGCCTGGCCAAAGCCGGTGCAGGCTCGATCATCAACATCGGTTCGGTGGTGGGCCTGGCGCCTGAGTTTGGTATGTCGGTCTACGGGGCGACCAAGGCGTTTGTGCTGTTCCTTTCCCAAGGCCTGAGCCTGGAGCTTTCGCCTCAGGGTGTTTATGTGCAGGCCGTATTGCCTGCGGCCACCCGCACGGAGATCTGGGATCGCGCCGGTATCGACATCAACACCTTGAGCGAAGTCATGGAAGTGGCTGACCTGGTCGATGCCGCACTGGTCGGCTTCGATCGCCGCGAACCGGTGACCATTCCGCCGCTGCAAGAAGGCGAGCGCTGGGATGCCCTGCAAACCGCACGTCAGGGTCTTTTGTCGCAGATCAGACAGTCCGTCGTGGCGCCGCGCTATTTGACTGAAGTCTGAACCCTGTCGAGCAGGTCGGCCTCGCTCCGCAATCGCACGGAATAAACATGACTCTTTTGGCTAGCAGCAATCATCCCGGTTCACCGTCGTCATTTATCCACGCGGCGAACCAGTCGATTCTGGTGGGCGGGATACCTTTTGCCTACCGCGATCTGGGCCCCAGAACGCAGGTCCCGCTGGTCATGTTCAACCATTGGGGGGCAGTGCTGGATAACTTTGACCCCAGGATCATTGACGGTCTGGCGAAAAACCGGCGTGTCATCACCACCGATTACCGTGGTATCGGTGGCTCGGGGGGCGTCGCGCCGTTGACCGTCGGTGAAATGGCTGACGATGGCATCGGTTTTATCCGTGCGTTGGGTTTGGACAAGGTGGACCTGCTCGGCTTTTCACTCGGCGGCTTCGTCGCTCAAGACATCGCCCTGAAAGCCCCCGAACGCGTGCGCCGGCTGATCCTCACCGGAACCGGACCGGCCGGCGGCACAGGCATCGACAACGTCGGTTCGGTGACCTGGCCGTTGATGCTCAAGGGGCTGCTGACGCTACGCGATCCCAAGTTCTACCTATTCTTTACCGGCACGGCCAACGGACAACACGCCGCGTCCGAGTATTTGCAACGGCTGAAAGAACGCCAGCAAGACCGGGACAAAGGCCCGACACCCCGTGCGTTTTTTCGGCAATTAAGAGCCATTACTGCGTGGGGCAAGCAGGCGCCGCAAGACCTCGGGCGCTTGCAGATGCCGACGCTGATCGCCAACGGCGACAACGACATCATGGTGCCCACGGTCAACTCGCTTGAGCTGGCAAAGCGAATCCCCGACGCGCAACTGGTCATTTACCCGGACGCCGGGCATGGCAGCATTTTCCAGCACCCTGGCGATTTCGTGAGCAAGGCCTTGGCGTTCCTCGACGCCTGAACGTCTCATCGCATCAACGTTGCCGGGGCCGCGCCCCGTTTTCATTCCACCGACAAGAGCGTTGCAACATGAAGGCATTTTTTATCGACCGCTACGGCAAGCAGAACGGACTGCTTGGCGAAGTGCCCGACCCTGCGGTCGGTGTGCATGACGTTCTGATCCAGGTGCACGCAACGAGCGTGAACCCGTTGGACTCGAAGATCAGAACCGGCGAATTCAAACTGATCCTGCCTTATACATTTCCATTGGTCTTGGGCAACGACCTGGCGGGGGTGGTCGTTCGCACAGGCTCGGCGGTGACGCGGTTCAATCCGGGAGACGAAGTCTATGCACGCCCTCCCGAGGATCGCATTGGCACGTTTGCCGAACTGATCGCCGTGAACGAAAACGCGCTCGCGCTGAAACCCTCGAACCTGGACATGGCCGAAGCGGCGTCCGTCCCCTTGGCCGCCTTGACGGCCTGGCAGGCGCTGGTTGAGACCGCCCAGCTAAAAAAAGGCCAGAAGGTGTTGATTCATGCCGGCTCCGGCGGTGTCGGCACGTTTGCCATCCAGCTCGCCAAACACCTCGGCGCTTTCGTTGCAACCACCACCAGCACGGCGAATGTCGAATGGGTGAAGGCGCTCGGGGCGGATGTGGTCATCGACTACAAGAAGCACGACTTTGCGAGCGAATTACACGATTTCGACGTGGTATTGAACAGCCAGGGCAAGGATGTGCTGATGAAATCGGTCGAGGTTCTCAAGCCCGGCGGACAGCTCATTTCCCTCTCCGGGCCACCGACGGCAGCCTTTGCCCAAGCGCAAGGCTTGTCCTGGATGCTGCGACAAGTCATGCGCCTGCTGAGCAGCGGTATTCGTAGAAACGCCCGCAAGCACGGGGTGAACTATGCATTTCTGTTTATGCGGGCCAGCGGCGTACAACTGCAAAAAATCACCTCGCTTATCGAAGCTGGCGTTATCAAACCGGTCATTGATCGTTCCTTCCCTTTTGAATCGACGGCAGAGGCGTTGCGCTACGTCGAGCAGGGCAGATCAAAAGGCAAAGTCATCATCACTCTCCAATAAGCGCACTCCAACAATATGTCAGTCGATAACGTGCACGCCGCCAAGTACCAGCCCCCAGCGCCTGAACCAGAGGAACCGCCACCGCACACACAGGCGCCGTTGCAACCGCAAGTTGCACCTGTGGAAGCGCCGATAATCATTTGGCGTAGCTTGATGCTTGAGCAGTAACGGGAAAGGGTCGCCGAAAGATGAGCCTTTTTGTTTGTGCCTGCTCACGATGTTTCAGGTTGCGCCGGCAATTCACACACAGGATATGGCACTTAGCCACCTTTCCAATTGACACCCCCTCTCCACCACGTTAAAAACCCTGTCTTGCTGCTGCCTTTTATCGAGACATGGATGTTGTCGACCCCCCCGCTGTTCAAATACCGCCGCTATTGGCTGGCGGCCCTCATCGTGCTGCTGGCGATCCTCGATCCTTTCGGCCTGGCCAGTTCCAGCGACAAGGCGTCGGCGCAGTGGCTCAACCGGATGTTCGCCAGCCACTACGCCCATGAAGGGCAGCAGCGGGTGGCGGTGGTGTTGATCGATGACGCGTACCTGATGCGCAACGCTACCTCCTGGCCGATGCCCTATGGCGAGCAGAGCAAGTTGTTCAAGCGCTTGCTGGCGTTCAAACCCAAGGCGGTGTTTGTCGACTTGCTCTACAGCCATGACCACTCTTTCGGCGACCCGGCACGGGGCAGTCAGTTATTGGCGAATGTGTTCGAGCGCTATCAACGCCAGGGCATTCCGTTGTGGCTGGCCAATACCGGGGTGGAGCGGGGTGAGGCAGGCCAGGCCAATACGCTGGCACCGTTTGTCGAGGTCAGCCGCCCGGGCCTGGTGGCATGGGATGGAGTCGATGACAAGTACCCGCTGGCGGTGAATACGCCCATAGGCCTGATGGAAACACCGGCCCTGGCGCTGTACCGCGCATTCTGTGGGACACAGGCCTGCCCGTCGCCGCCGGTGGACGCCCAAACCGCCGCACGCCGGCAACCGATCGCGGTGCAATGGGGGCTGAAGCTGGCACCGGAGCAGGCGCGGATCGCCGACGTGCGCCACTGCGCACCGGCGCGGCATTTTTTGCTGGATGGCCTGGCGCAGTTGCTCCAGGCGGTGTTCTGGAAACTCGATGACTCGGAGCAGGCACGCTGCCCTTATACGCTGACGTTGGCGGCGAGCGACCTGGAAGTCAGCGACCCGGACGACCAAGCCCTGGTCGCCGAGTTGCTGCGCGACCGTCTGGTCCTGGTCGGGGCCAATATCACCTCGACGGGTGATCTGGTGGAGTCGCCGGTACACGGCCAGCTACCTGGCGTTTATCTGCATGCCATGGCCCTCGACAACCTGATCAATGCGGGCATGGACTATGACCATGAGCCTGCCAACTTCCCTGGCCTGCCCTTTAATTGGCTGGACCTGCTCGAACTGGGCCTGCTGGCGTTGATAGCCGTGCTCAAGGCGCTGCACGCGCGGCGGCTGGCGGGTCAGCGCACCTGGAGCCGGTGGCGGCGCCAGGAAATCTGGTTTTGTTCTTCGCCGTGCCCGTCATGGCTGCTGGTGATGTCGGTGCTCGTCTCGGTGAGTGTGCTGCTGAGCGTCAGCCACATCACGCCGGTGAACGTGTTGGGCATTGTTTTGCTGTCGTTGGTGCTGTTCAGCGAACGGATCGAAGCCTTCTTCGATCGCGATCGTTGAGCGCGTCGCTTTGTCATTTGACTCAAGGAATCCAAGGATGAACAGAAGTCTGATCGTCGTGCTCGTTGCACTCTTCACCCAGGGTGCCTGGGCGGAAACCCACAGCATCAAGGCGTTTCTGGCCGACCCGGTGGCGGTGCTGGATGAACAGGGTAAACAACAGCGCGAGCTGCCGAAAAAAGACGCGCCGACCCAACCCGTCCCCGTGTTGCAGTACAACAAGGCGCTGGATCTGGTGCAGGTTGAGCTGGCGGGTCAGAAGGTCTGGCTGGACACCATGGACCTGCGCATCGAACCGCCACTCAATGTGGTCGACCTGCCCTGCCAGGGTCTGACCAAGAGCCAGACCAAAGACAGCCGCAACAACTCCACCATCGGTTTTGGTGCGGGCTGCAATCAATAAAAGGAGCGGTGCGGTGAAGGGATCTCTATTGGCAGCCAGCTTACTGGCCAGCACGGTACTCAGTGGTTGCGCGACATTGAAGGGCGCCGACCAGGCGTTCCTGAACCTGGTGGGTCCGTCGACCCAATCCAGGGTCCAGGGCCACTACGTGGATAACACCGACGTGCGCCAGTACTACAAGCTCGACCCGCAACGCCAGAGCCAGCAGCGCTTGAGCTATGACGGGCGCGCCGTACCGGCGGCCGAAGCACGCCAGCAGAACCTGGTGGATATCCCGATGCTGCAGGTGTATCTGCAGGGGATTGTCACGCGCCTGTCCAAAGGTTGGCCGGGGGAGTTGCCGGCCTTGCAGGTGAAAATCACCGACAGCTACAGCTTCGGGCCCTCGGCGGACCCTTACGGCAATGTGTTCGTGCCGCTGGGCATGCTGGACAACGTCGGCAGCGAAGATGAAATCGCTGCAATGCTCGGCCACGAAATGAGCCACGTTCTGCTGCATCACCATGACCGCATGGCGGCCTTCCAGCAGCAGAAAGAGATGTTCACCACAGTGGCCTCCACCGTGGCCTTGGCCACCATGGCCGCCGATACCGGCGTGGACCGCAGTTCCGGCACGATGAAGCTGTTCAGCAAAGACCCCGCCGGCACCCAGAAAACCATCGGCAACACCGTGCTCTACACCACGTTGGCCAACACGTTTTCCGACCATGTGTGGAGCACCGCGTGGGGCCGCACCCAGGAAGACCAGGCTGACCTGCTCGGCACCGACTTGATGATCCGCGCCGGTTACGCGCCCCGTGCCGCCACCCATAGCCTGGAGCGCCTCAACGACTTCCAGGGCAAACAGAAACCGTTGCTCAGCGGCTTCCTGACCGCGCGCAAGAACGCCATGCAGGATTCGCTGCAGCAGTTCAATCTCAACCGCTTCACTCAGGAGCTGGACGTGCTGGTCAAAGATGGGCTGACCACCAGCATTTCCGCGACCACCCAGTATTTCAATCGCTCCCACATGTCGGCGATGGATCGCGACACCGAGTTGCGCCAGTACCTGCAGCGCGAGTACCGCCAGGAGCGCCGCGCGCGCATCAACCCCGAGAGCTGGGCGAAGATCAAAAGTACGCCACAAGTGGCCAAGGCCATGCAGGGCTACAAGGACGCCTACTTCGCCAACGACGCCCTGGAGAAAAACAAGCTGCCTGCGGCCGACGGGTTTATCCGCAAGGCCCTGGCCTCGCCGGTCAAGGACCAGCCAAGCATCCGGCGCACGGCGTATACCGTGCGCCTGGCCCAGGGCAACAGCGGCGAAGCCTTGAAAGAGTTGCAGGCCATCAAGGACTGGAGCCTGGCCGGCCCGTCGACCTATGATCTGATGATCAGCTACCACCTCAAGCGCGGCGACGGGCAATCAGCACTGGCGATGATCGACAAGGCCGAACGCAACCTGGGCTCGGAAGAACTGTTCATCACCGAGAAGTTGCTGGCCAACCAGCAACTGCAGAACGCGCAGCAGGTGCAAACCGTGCTGCGCAAGTGCGAGCAATACCCGACCCGCAAGGCAAACTGCAAGAAACTGGCGCCAGCCAAAGCCTGAGGCTGACGATTTAACCTACAGAGCCCTCCTCCTTCCCGCGGCGCTTTTTCCTAACGCCCGGGAAGACCGCTCCTCTCGCCCACCCCACGTGTTCTTCGGTATAAACGTTCGCTTTCTGCGTTGCGAACGGACTCCCATGAACGCCATAAAACTGATTTTCCTGCTGATCATTTTTCCCCTGCTGCTGGCCGGCGTTGGAACATGGCAATTGCAGCGCGCCACCGAGGGCGCACAGGTTCCCGACCAAGCCCAAGCCTATGTCAACGTGATGAAGCCCGTGCTGAAGAGGTGGGTGGAAGAAAATCCGACGGTGCCCATTACGGTGGGCAGTGACGCCCTCAGCCCGGAGCAGTTTCTCTCCCGACTGGCGCGAATCGAGGCCGAGCTGCCCACCGCGCGCCAACTCAATCGCGTCTTGCGCACGCTGGCACCCTGGGTGATGGGGCTCGGACTGCTCGCCGCGCTGATCGGCGTGGCCGCGCTGGCCGGTACGCAATGGGCGGGGCGGCGCGCGCAGCAGTCGCGAGAACAGTTGCTGCAGGTATTTTCCCTGGGCAGCCGGTTGTTGCCCTACGTGCTGGTAAGCCAGGTGGTGGCGATGGCCGCGACGCTCGCCTTGGTGCTGAGTTATGAGGGCCTGGCGCTGTGGCATATCGGCCGGTTGGGCCGGGGCGAAGTCAAGCTGATGGGGTGGCTGGGGGTAATCGCGGTAATCTGCCTGTATTCGATCTGGCTGCTGCTCAAACAACTGCGGCACATGCTGGTGATGTTCGAGCCCACGCCGCTCGAGATGTTCGGCCGGGTGGTGACGGCTGAACAGGCGCCCGGGTTATGGCGCCAGGTGCGCGAGTTGGCCGACAGACTGGGCGCGTTGCCGCCGGATCATATTGTGGTCAGCCTCGCCCTGGGCTTTTACGTGACCTCCAGCCCCGCCACGGTGCGGCCCGCTGAAACGCCGCTGCACGGGCGCACCCTGCATGTGCCGCTGCTGTACCTCGGGTTGCTGAGCCGCGAGGAAGTCGACGCCGTGATCGGCCATGAGCTGGCGCATTTTGTCGGCGAAGACACCGAGTACAGCCTGCGCTTTGTGCCGATCTACGATGGCGTCAGCCGCAGCCTGGAGACGCTGGCGCAGACCATGATGAACAGCGATCTGATCCAGGGTTGGTTGATGCGCCCGTCGTTCCTGTTCGGGGTGTTTTTCATGCAGCGCTTCGATCATGCGGTGAACCGCTGGAGCCGTGAGCGCGAGTTGCTGGCCGACGCCGCCGGTGGCCGCTTGGCAGGCAATGCGGCAGTAGCCTCGGCGCTGTTGCGCATATCGGTGTTGCAGACGCCTGTGGAAAACGTGCTACTGGCCCATTGCGACACCCCCGTTGAGGGCGATGTGCTGAACGCCGCCCTCGCCGCGTTGCAAAGCCAAGAATTGCAGGCACCCGACGAAGCGCTGGAAACGCATCAACCCCACCCGACCGATTCCCACCCCTCCAACGGCGAGCGCTTGCACGCATTGCGTGTGCCCTGGGCCGACGCCATGCACAGCGCCACCCGTGGCGTGGACGCAGAGGCTGCGAGCCGGCAAATCGATGCCCTTTTCAGCGCGGCGCACCCGCTGCGTGAGCAACTGTCCCACGACCTGATCGCCGCAGCGGCCTGCGAACAAACAGCTCACACTCATCTGCTGGAAACCCTGGCCGCCTCGGCGCAAGGTGAACATGCCCTGCACGAAGGCGGTCGCCGACGTGCCGTGTTAATGGCGGTGTTGGCGCTGCCGTTTATGTTGCTAGGGCTGGCGATGATGAGCGAGCCCTGGCTTGCCCCGGAACGCTTGAAAGGCACGGTGCTGTCCGCCGTGGGTGCCGGGGCGGGGATTGCCAGCATTGCGCTGATATTTCTGTGGCTGGGCATCCGCCGGTTCAAACGCGCGCCGCAGACCGCGTTGCGCCTGACACCGGAACATTTCGTGTTCGCCAATCTGGCGCAACCGCTGCCCATCGAACACATCGCCACTGTCACGCTGCAGTTTGTCCAAGGCATCTGGGTGACCGTCGAACTGACGCCCGAGGCGCCGTTGCCCGAACTGCGCAAAACCGCATTCGGCGTACCCGGTGCTCGGGTCAACCGCAAGAAACGTCAGGTGCTGTTGCAGATGGCGCAGCTGTGCATCGACAACAAGAAGATCGAACCCTATGAAGGCCTGACGCTGATGACCGACTACGTCAACGCATCCCTCGCCCGCAAGATTCTGCAAAACCGGCAGGACTGAACCCGCGACATAAAAAAACCCCGAACCAGTCGGGGTTTTTTATCGCCTGCAATCAGGCGCGACGCCGGATCAATTAGAAAACGTTGATCGGGTAGTCGGCGAACAGGCGCACTTCGTTACCGCCTACGTTGTAGTTGCTGGCGTTGTTGGAAACGCGCAACCACGAGGCACGAGCACGCAGGCTCAGGTCTTTGACCGGGCCGCTCTGAACGACGTACTTGAACTGGTTCCAGATTTCACGCTCGGTGCCATCGCCACGACCGCTGCCGTCGTCGATATTGGTACCGCGCACGTAGGCCACGTTGTAGGTCAGGCCAGGCATGCCGAAGGTAGCGAAGTCGATGCCGTAGGCCGCTTGCCACGAACGCTCATCCTTACCGTTGAAGTCGGACCAGTAGGAGTTGGCCAGCAGGATGGTGTTGCCGCCGTCGCCGATACCGCCATCGTTGCGGTAGCCGCCGTACAGGTAGCCGGTGTCGCCGGTGCTGCGCTGGTGAGCGACGGTGAAGCTGTGCGGACCAACAGCCCACGTGGCGCCCAGGCTCCAGATTTTGTTGTCGCGCGCGTCTGCATCACCTTGGTTTTCCAGGGCGAAGCTGCGATCCAGCTTGGTCTTGTAGCCGTTGAAGTCAAACGTCAGCGACTGCTTTTCCGGCAGGGCCAGTACGTAGTTGACGTTGACGTATTGCTTCTTCAGCACGTCCTGCATGTCGGAGGCGTACAGCGCTGCCGACAGGCTTTCGGTGAATTTGTAGCTACCACCGATGTAATCGATGCTTTTCAGACGGCCGCTGTCGGTACCTTCAGCGCTCTTACGCGCTTCCTTGGTGAAGTGACCCGCGTCCAGTTGCAGACCTTCGATCTCTTTGGAAACGATCGAGGTACCGGTGTAGGTTTCCGACAACAGACGAGAGTTGTCGTAAGCCAGCACGGGCACGTTCGGGAACTGGTCGCCGTACTTGAGCACAGTGTTGGACAGGCGGAACTTCACCGCCGCGCCGCCTTTGGCCAGGTCGTTGGCGGCCGAGCCGCTGTCGCCTTGCTTGAAGAAGTCGATACCGCCCGCGCCGCTGCGGCCTTTACCGCCGTCCAGGCGAATGGCGTACTGGCCAATCACGTCCACACCCACACCGACGGTGCCTTGGGTGAAACCGGACTCGAACTTGCCGATGAAGCCTTGGCCCCATTCGGCCTTGTCTTGCTTGCCGTTCTTGTAGTCACGGCTGATGTAAGCGTTACGTGCGGCGATGTTCAGGTGGCTGTCTTCAACGAAACCCTTGGATTGCTCCTGGTCGTTTGCCATGGCTGTCGATGCGCTCAAAATCCCCAGAGCGATCAGACTCATCCGTTGTTTCAACATTTCTTATATTCCTTATTACTGGTTGAGTACGCGCTATGACACCAGGCTCCATATTGCTGTTTTGGTGTCGACTTTTTCCGAAAAAAACAAAGCCCGCGGACGACTGAACTGCCGCAGGCCTTTTCTTATTGGTTGAGTCATGGCTGTTAGCCACAGGCGTTGGACGCAATGCTAGTCTTGCGTTGAACTATGTGTCAATTTCGCGAATCGTCTGTATTTAGGCAAAAAAATTCTAAGCCACGGCCTACAGCGCTTCGGCCATCACCTAGAAATCTTATCCATACAGAAAAAATACGGACCCACTAACATATTTTATAAGTCGAACGCGTGGGAACAGGCACGCGCACAAATGCAAATAATTGTCATTATTTCCAAGTAAGGTCTTATGCGCTTAAGCGAACCATGTGACGCAGATTCAGCCCGAAGATCTGTCGTCACATCATGGTGAGGGGAACCTGCTGTTTCTAAGACTGAACCGACTTTAAATGAGAGCCTGCTCGCGACAGGTATAGCTCAATCACTTATTCAGTGAAGGGCACACCGCAATGGCGAACATGCTCCCTCGCCGATGGTTGATCGGCGAGTTCTCAGTTATTCATCAATTCGCACAATGCGTGCATTTCTTCGTCGCTGAACAAGCCTGCCGGGTAGCGCTCACTCATCACACTGAATAAATCAGGCGGCTGCCTGACCTGCCGTGAGCCATGTGCCTTCAACCAGAGCGCCAGCGCATGGATTTCGTCACTGTTGACTCGCACGGGGTGGAACGTGCGCGTGTGCATCAAGTTGATATCGACATTCATTTCAGCGCTCTCTCCTACTGCATGAGCGGCTAACTTACTCAAGGTTTATGACAGAACTGCGCAGTCATCACCGTGGGCCACTGTGACAATACCAATACAAGAGCTATGCCAATGTGCAGTATTTATAGGCAGTTGGACACAAAAAAGCCCACGGCCTTACGGGGCCGCGGGCTTGCTGTGAACGCTAGAACCGAGTGGCGCCCGGTCGTCGCTCCGACGTTGTTACAACCGCACTCAGTTTTTCTGCGGGGCAGGCTGTTGTTGGGTCAGGCAATGGATATTGCCCCCACCCAGTAACAGTTCGCGGCCCGGCACCATCACTACTTCGTGCTGCGGGAACAGGTTCTGCAGGATTTCGCGGGCCTGGTTGTCCAGCGGGTCGTCGAAGCTCGGCGCGATGATGCCGCCGTTGACGATCAGGAAGTTGACGTAGGAACCGGCCAGACGCACGGAAGGGTTGCGCTCCTGGCTGCCGTCCACCGGGTCCACACCCGCGCACTCTGCTTCGGTGGCATAAAGCGGCCCCGGAATCGGCATTTTATGCACTGTGAACGAGCGGCCCCGGGCATCGGTGCTGCTTTGCAGCACGTCCATGGCGGCATGGCAGCGTGAGTAGTTCGGGTCTTGCGGGTCGTCGGTCCAGGCCAGCAGCACTTCGCCCGGGCGTACATAGCAGCAGAAGTTATCCACATGGCCGTCGGTTTCGTCGTTGAACAGGCCGTCGGGCAACCAGATGATCTTATCCACAGCCAGGTTGGCGCTCAGCACCGCCTCGATGGCTGCACGGTCGAGATGCGGGTTGCGATTGCGGTTGAGCAGGCATTCTTCGGTGGTGATCAGGGTGCCTTCGCCGTCGACATGAATCGAGCCGCCTTCCAGCACAAACCCTTCGGTGCGGTAGCGCGGCGCACGCTCGATCTCGAGGATCTTGCCGCCAACCTGCGCGTCACGGTTCCACGGCGCATACAGGCCGCCGTCAAAACCGCCCCAGGCGTTGAAATCCCAGTTCACGCCGCGCACTTCACCACGGTTGTCGATCACGAAAGTCGGGCCGGTGTCGCGCACCCAGGCGTCGTCGCTGGACATTTCCACCACGCGGATATTGGGCACGTCGAGGCGGGCACGGGCGTTTTCGTACTGGCCGGCGGAAACCGCCACGGTGACCGGCTCGAAACGCGCGATAGCCTTGGCCACCGCCACATGCGCGGCCTGCGCCGGCTTGCCACCCAGGCGCCAGTTGTCCGGGCGCTCGGGCCAGATCATCCAGGCCTGGGTCTGTGGCGCCCATTCGGCAGGCATATGAAAGCCATCGGCGCGAGGTGTGCTGTGCAGGGTGGTCATGGCGATCAGGGCTCCGAAAGGGTGAAGGCCGACTTTATAACCGATAAAAATCGGCCTTAAAAGCATCAAAACAACATAGCCGATAAATATGACAGCATTTAATCGATAACAATCGATTATTTACAACTGTTCGTCCAGCACCTTCGACAGCATGTCGACAAAGAAATCCACACTGCGTCTGGAGGTGACCATCGGCGGCTTGATCTTGAGAATGTTCAGGTAATCACCGGTCGGCTGCATGAAAATCCCCAGCTCACGCAAGCGGTCGCACAGCAGTGTGGTCTCTTCGGTGGCGGGTTCCAGGGTATGCCGGTCGCGCACCAGCTCCAGGCCCAGATAGAAGCCGGACCCATGAACCGCGCCGACCAACGGGTGACGGTCGATCAGGGCTTCCAGCCGCGCCTTGAAATGCGCGCCGACCACTTGGGCGTTTTCCCAGAGCTTTTCTTCCTCCATCACATCCAGCACCGCCATGCCGATCCGGCAACTGACCGGGCTGCCCCCCGATGACGAGAAGAAATACCCCTCGGCCTCCAGCGCCTCGGCAATCTCGCGACGGGTGATCACCGCCCCCAACGGCTGACCGTTGCCCATGCCCTTGGCCATGGTAATGATATCGGGCACCACGCCCTGCTCTTCAAAGCCCCAGAAGAAATGCCCCATGCGGCCATAACCCACCTGAACCTCATCGGCGATGCACACGCCACCTTGGGCGCGCACCAACGCATACACCTGCTGCAAATAGCCCGGTGGCAGGGAGATGCCCCCGGCATTGCCATACACCGGCTCACAGATGAAGCCGGCCAGTTGGCGCTGGCTAGCGGCGATTTTCGCCAGGTTGTGTTCCACACTTCGCACGTAATCCGGCGCGCTGTCCTGCCCGCGGAACTCACCGCGATAGGTATTGGGCGCGGTCACCGGGTGAACCCAGTCCGGACGACTGCTCAGGGCCTTGGGGTTATCGGCAATCGACGTGGACACCGCATCCGCCGCCACCGACCAACCGTGGTAGGCCTCCAGCACACTGAGCATGTCGCGCCCGCCGCTGTAGGCCCAGGCCAGGCGGATGGCCAGGTCATTGGCCTCGGTGCCGCTGTTGACCAGGAAGACCCGGTCCATGCCGTCCGGCGCCAGCGCCAGCAAGCGCTCGGAGAATTCGGCAATCGCCGCATAGTGAAAGCGCGAGTTGGTGTTGAGCAGCGACCACTGCCGCGCCGCCACCGCTGCCATGCGGGGGTGACCATGGCCGAGCACGGCGACGTTGTTGAGCATGTCCAGATAGGAGCGGCCCTGCATGTCGATCAGATGGTTGCGCCAGCCTCGTTCAATGCGCGGCGGATCGACGTAATAATGCTTCTGCGAGCGCGCGAAGCTGGCATCGCGTCGCGCCAGCAGGGCTTGGGGGTCGAGCTCGGGTTCGGCATCGCAGGCCAGCCCCAGCAGCGCCGAGGGTGACGGGCATAGTGCTTGCCACGCCGACGCCCGGCTCGGCATGCAGAACAGCGGTGGCTCAACGTCGGCGCGGCACCATTGCACGGTCAGGGGGGCATGGACCTCGCCCAGTATTTGCCCTTCCACCACCGCCGCTCCCGCGCTCAACGAGGTGCTTACGCCCCACAAGCGCAGGCTCAACGGACCATCCTGCACGCACAGCAAGCCACCGGCACCGACACGCAGCACCCCAGCGAAGGGCGCCTCCACCGCTGTACCGTGGGGCAGGTGCAACTCGACATGCAGCGGGAACGTCTGCGGTTCCGTGGCGCTGTCCGGGCAGGTGCGCGACAAACGGTATTGGCCGTAGCGACTGGCGGCCAACCCGTGAACCGCCGCAGCCTCGTCCAGTAAGCGCCGGTCAATCCCCGGCTGTTCCCAATTACCCGCTTCGAAGTGTGGGCTGAGCACTCCCAGGTCGATCAGCGCGAACTCGCGTCCCACCAGCCCCGGCAAGAGCGGCGCGAACCCCTCGCTGGCGATCGGTGGCAGCGTCTGCCCGACACAGAGCAGGATCGCCGCCTCCATCAATTCAAACGGCACCGACGTTGCAACCTGGAAAATTTCCCACTCATGCTCGGCGTTTTTCAACAGGTAGTCGTTATCGGGGTCCAGGCGTTGCTGCTGTTCGCTGCTGAGCACCAGCACCGCCGCACGGGCGACGATCAGTGGCCATAGCGCCTGCAGTTCTTCGCGCTGCAACGGCGTAACGGCATGACAGGCCTGGATTGCCGGCAAAATGGCAAAGGGATCGCCCTGGGCATGGTGCAGCAAGGCGGCGCAGGTCACCGACAGGTCGGCGATGCGCCAGGTGTGCACCAGATCGCCGAAATCGATCACCCCCTGGATCTGCCAATGACGCAGGGCATCGCGCTGCCAGACCACATTGTCATCGGTAATGTCCATGTGTACCGCTTGCCACGGCAAGTGATCCGCCAGGGGCCGAATGCGCTCACCGACCTGCTCGGCGACTTGCTCCAATGCCGCGCGGTGGGGCAGGTCTGGCAGGGTCGCCAGCAGGTGGCTGATCAGTTCCTGCGCGTGGCGCGGGTCCCATTGCAGGGTCCGCTCCAGGCCCGGATGCGCAAAATCGGCCAGCGCCTGGCTCATCCGCCCGCACAAGTCACCGAAGCCTGCGATGACCTCGCGGCCCACGTGAGGCAGGTGGGTCAAGGGCTGGCCGTCGATGTAATCCAACAGCCGCAGGTGCAGGGTTTGCCCGTCGACGGTCACGGTCAGCAGGTCCTCACCGGTCAGGGCCTTGATGACTCGGGGGACGCGCAACCCGTCCTGCGTCTGCAAGGCGTGGAGCGCGGCATGCTGGGCGTGCAATTCGACGGCGGCGTAGTCGCCCAGGCAGATTTTCAGAACAAAGCGGCCATGGTTGGTGTCGATGCTGTAGTTGAGGTCTTGTTGGCTGCCCAGGGACCGTAAGGTGCCAGTGAGGCCGTAATGCTGCTCAAGTAACCGAATCGCCTGGTCGGGCCCCACTTGCGGGCAGGGTAGGCTGGCGCGATGGATCAACGTAGCGAGCAACATGGGGCGACCTCGGCTTTTTTGTCAGGCGCTTATATCGCCATTATTGAGGGGGGTTAGGCAACCCCTTCGCATACCGTGCTTGCGCGACCCTGCCGCACAACTCAAGCTATGCTCCATCCGCTTAACGTCCGTCCAAGGAAAAGGCCCTCCGAACATGCGCATTCTTGTCACTGGCGGCGCTGGTTTCATCGGCTCTGCCCTGATCCGCCACCTGATTCAACACACCGAGCACGAAGTGCTCAACCTGGACAAACTGACCTACGCCGGCAACCTGGAGTCGCTGACCAGCATCGCGTCCAACAGCCGCTATGAGTTCGTCCAGGCCGATATCGTCGACCAGGCCACCGTCAGCGCCGTGCTCGCGCGCTTCGAGCCCCAGGCGATCATGCACCTGGCGGCCGAGTCCCATGTCGACCGTTCCATCGACGGCCCGTCGGATTTTATCCAGACCAACATTGTCGGCACCTACAGCCTGCTGGAAGCCGCCCGCGCGTATTGGCAAACGCTCGCAGAGCCGGCCAGGAGCGCGTTCCGCTTCCACCACATCTCCACCGACGAGGTGTACGGCGACCTGCACGGCGTGGACGATCTGTTCACTGAAACCACGCCCTACGCCCCCAGCTCGCCCTACTCGGCCAGCAAGGCCGCGTCCGACCACCTGGTTCGCGCCTGGCAGCGCACGTATGGCCTGCCGGTATTGCTGACCAACTGCTCGAACAACTACGGGCCGTTTCATTTCCCCGAGAAGCTGATCCCCCTGGTGATCCTCAACGCCCTCGCTGGCAAGCCGTTGCCAGTCTACGGCGACGGCTTGCAGGTCCGCGACTGGCTGTTCGTCGAAGACCACGCCCGTGCGTTGCTCAAGGTGGTGACCGAAGGCGTGGTCGGCGAGACCTACAACATCGGCGGCCACAACGAGCAGAAGAATATCGACGTGGTACGCAGCATCTGCGCCCTGCTGGAAGAGCTGGCACCGCAACACCCGGCCGGTGTCGCGCACTTTGCCGACCTGATCACCTTCGTCAAGGACCGCCCCGGCCACGACCAGCGCTACGCCATTGATGCCAGCAAGATCGAACGCGAGTTGGGCTGGGTCCCGCAAGAAACCTTTGAAACCGGGCTGCGCAAAACCGTGCAGTGGTACCTCGATAACCTGGAATGGTGCCGCAGGGTCCAGGACGGCAGTTATCAGGGCGAACGATTGGGCAATACCGACATGAAGGATCTGCTTGCATGATGAAGGGAATCGTATTGGCCGGCGGCTCCGGCACCCGTTTGCACCCCATCACCCTGGGCGTGTCCAAACAACTGTTGCCGGTGTATGACAAGCCGATGATCTACTACCCGATCTCGGTGCTGATGCTCGCGGGAATCAAGGACATCCTGGTGATCTCCACGCCGGTGGACTTGCCGCAATACCGCAATCTGCTGGGGGATGGCAGCCAGTTCGGTGTGCGTTTCAGCTATGCAGAGCAGCCGTCGCCGGACGGTTTGGCTCAAGCCTTCATCATTGGCGAAGCATTCATTGGCGACGATCCGGTGTGCCTGATCCTGGGCGACAATATTTTCCATGGCCAACACTTCGGTGATCAACTGCGCACCGCGGCCGAACGCCCGTCCGGGGCGACAGTATTCGGCTACTGGGTCAAGGACCCGGAGCGTTTTGGGGTGATCGACTTCGACAAGGAAGGCCGCGCCCTGTCCATCGAAGAAAAACCAGCCAAGCCCAAGTCGCCCTATGCCGTCACCGGCCTGTATTTCTACGATAACGACGTGATCAAGATCGCCAAGTCGGTCAAGCCCTCGCCCCGTGGCGAACTGGAGATCACCGACGTGAACAACGCTTACCTCAAGCGCGGCGACTTGCATGTGGAGCGTTTTGGACGTGGCTTTGCCTGGCTCGACACCGGCACCCACGACAGCCTGCTTGAAGCCTCGACCTATGTGCAGACCATCGAGCACCGCCAAGGGCTGAAAGTCGCCTGCCTCGAAGAAATCGCCTACGAAAATGGCTGGATCGATCGTGACCATCTGCTGGAACGCGCCAAGTACTTCGGCAAGACCGGTTATGGCCAATACCTGTACTCGCTGGCCGGAGAACACCCGTGAATGTAGTGCAAACTTCACTGCCCGGCGTACTGATCCTCGAACCGAAAGTGTTTGGTGATGAGCGCGGTTTTTTCTACGAAAGCTTCAATGCCCGTGCCTTTGAAGCGGCCACCGGGCTGCAGCGCGACTTCGTGCAGGACAACCACTCACGCTCGCAAAAAGGCGTGCTGCGGGGTCTGCACTATCAGCTTGAACATACCCAGGGCAAACTGGTGCGTGTCATTGCCGGCGAAGTACTCGACGTAGCCGTCGACATTCGTCGCAGCTCGCCGAACTTCGGTCAATGGGTCGGCGTGCGCCTGTCGGCACAGAACAACCGCCAACTGTGGGTGCCGGAAGGCTTCGCCCATGGTTTCGTGGTGTTGAGCGACTACGCAGAATTCCTCTACAAGACCACCGATTACTACCAACCGAGCGCCGAGCGTAGCATCCTCTGGAATGACCCTACGCTGGCCATCGACTGGGAACTGACCGAACCGCCGCAACTGTCCTCCAAGGACCAGGCCGGCAAACTGCTGATGGAAGCCGACCTGTTCCCATGAAGATCCTGATCACCGGCCAACACGGCCAACTCTCCCAAGAGCTGCAACAACGACTCCTGGGCCTGGGCGAACTCATCGTGCTGGGCCGCGACAGACTGGACCTGGCTCACGTCGACCAGATCCGCCAGCAAGTGCGCGCCCATCGCCCCGACCTGATCATCAACGCCGCGGCCCACACCGCGGTCGATCAGGCCGAAAGCGAGCCGGACGCGGCCTTCGCGATCAACGCCACCGCGCCCGGCGTTCTCGCCGAAGAAGCCAAGGCCTTGGGCGTGCCGCTGATCCATTACTCCACCGACTACGTGTTCGACGGCAGTAAACCTGCGCCCTACACCGAAGCCGACACACCCAACCCGCTGGGCGTCTACGGCCAGAGCAAGCTCGCCGGTGAGCAGGCGATCGTGGCAGTGGGGGGCGAATACCTGATCCTGCGCACCAGTTGGGTCTACTCCCTTCACGGCAAGAACTTCCTGTTGACCATGCAGCGTCTGCTGCAAGAAAAACCGCAGATGCGGATCGTCGCCGACCAGATCGGCGCGCCGACCTGGGCCGGCACCATCGCCAACAGCACCCGCGCGTTGATCGAGCGCTGGCAGGCCGGGCAAGCGGGCGACTGGGGTATCTATCACCTGACCGCCCAAGGCGAAACGTCGTGGTTCGGCTTCGCCCAGGCGATTGGCGAGCACCTGCGCGCCACAGGCAAACCCTGCGCCGACCTGGAAGCGATCCCGTCCAGCGCCTACCCGACGCCGGCCAGGCGCCCACTGAACTCGCGCCTCGATTGCAGCCGCCTGCAACAGCAGTGGCAGGTCAGCCAGCCGCTGTGGCAAGACGCATTGCGCGAGTGTCTTGCACAGCAGCACTAGGCATAATGCGCCTGTACCCTCAGGCGCATGACTCCCATGACCCCACCCCTCCCGCGAAGACCCCGCTGGCGCAGCCTCGCCCTGTTGGCGCTGTGCCTGGCGCCGCTGCTGTGGCCGCTGGAGCACCTGGCCGAGCGCTACTACCGCAGCGAACTGGCCGGGCAGAACCGCCAGACCCTCGACCTGTACGTCGCCAACCTGCTGGGCACCCTGCACCGCTATGAAGTGCTGCCGCAGATCCTCGGCGACTTGCCAGCCCTGCGCACTGCGCTGGCGGCACCGCAGGTCAGTACCAACCTGGCCAACGCCAACCTGTTGCTCAAGGACGTCGCCGCCCAGGCCGGGGTCGAAGTGATGTACCTGATGGACACCACCGGCAAGACCCTCGCTGCGTCCAACTGGGACAAGCAAGACAGCTTCGTCGGGCGCAATTTCTCGTTCCGCCCGTATTTCAGCGAAGCCATGGCCGGGCGCCTGGGCCGGTTCTTCGGCTTGGGCACTACCTCGGCCAAACGCGGCTACTTCTTCGCCGCCGCGGTGCGCGATGGCGAGAAAGTCATCGGTGTGCTGGTGGTCAAGGTCGACCTGGACCACACCGAAAGCCTGTGGGGCAACACCCCCGAGCAACTGCTGGTCACCGACCACAACGGCGTCGTGATCCTGACCTCGCGCCCGCAATGGCGGTTCCGCGCCACCCGGCCACTGACAGACGAAGAGCGCCAGGCGATCATCGCGATCCAGCCCTACCCGACCCGCGATCCGCAACCGCTGGCCTTGAGCCCGACGGCCTGGCTGCGCCAATCCACGGCCATCGCCGAAACCGGCTGGAACGTGGAGATCCTCGCGCCACAATCGTTGATCAACCGCCCGGTACGCACCGTGGTCGCGGTGGGCGGCGCCACGCTGTTGGTGCTGATGTTGCTGCTGGGCCTGATGATGCAGCGCCGTCGACACTACCTGGACCGCATCGCCTTCGAAGCCAAGGCCCGACGCGAACTGGAAATGCGCGTGGCCGAGCGTACCAGCGACCTGGAAGGGCTCAACCGGCGCCTGAAACAGGAAGTGCTGGAGCGCGAACATGCGCAGCAGGAACTGGTGCGCGCCCAGGACGACCTGGTGCAGGCGGGCAAACTGTCGGCGCTGGGCACCATGTCGGCGAGCATCAGCCACGAGCTCAATCAACCCCTGGCGGCGATTCGCAGCTACGCGGAAAACGCCGAAATCCTGCTCGACCACGAGCGAACCGACGACGCGCGCGGCAATCTCAAACTGATCAGCGAGCTGACCGGGCGCATGGCCTCGATCATCGCCCACTTGCGCGCGTTCGCCCGCCGCGATCGGCATGCGCCGGAAAGCGTCGCCCTGCAACCGGCGCTGGACGACGCGCTGGCGTTGCTGGCCAAGCGGCGGCGCGCGATGGAAGTCGAGCTGATCCGCGATTTGCCCGAGGCGACCTTGTGGGTCGAGGCCGGTGAAACCCGCCTACGCCAAGTGCTGGGCAACCTGCTGGCCAATGCCCTCGACGCCCTCACCGAAAAAGGCCCGCCGCGCAAACTCTGGCTGAGTGCCGAAACCACCGAGCAGGGCGTCAACCTGTACATTCGCGACAACGGCCCGGGGTTTTGCATGGAAGCCCTGGGACGCGCCAGCGAGCCGTTCTATACCACCAAGACCCGCACCCAGGGCCTCGGGCTGGGCCTGGCGATCTGTGACACCTTGATGCGTGCCTTTGGTGGCGAACTGCTGTTTGCCAACCACAAGCAAGGCGGCGCGCTGTTAACCTTGAAATTGCGTGCCGGCTCGCCGGGCGTCAGTCTGCAACCGTCCGAGGACCGCAGTGTATGAGTATCGATAACCAGATTCAGGTGGTGTTGATCGACGACGATCCACACTTGCGTCAGGCCCTGTGCCAGACCCTGGACCTGGCCGGGCTGAAAGTCCTGCCCCTGGGCGAAGCCACCGGCCTCACCGCGCAGCTGTCGCGGGATTGGCCGGGCGTGGTGGTCAGCGATATCCGCATGCCCGGCATGGACGGCCTGGAGTTGCTGGCCGAGCTGCACGGCCAGGACCCGGAGCTGCCGGTGCTGCTGATCACCGGCCACGGCGATGTACCGCTGGCGGTGCAGGCCATGCGTGCCGGTGCGTATGACTTCCTCGAAAAGCCGTTCGCCAGCGACGCCCTGCTCGACAGCGTGCGCCGCGCCCTGGCCCTGCGCCGGCTGGTGCTGGATAACCGCAGCCTGCGCCTGGCCCTCAGCGATCGCCAGCAATTGAGCACGCGCCTGGTCGGGCATTCCCCGCAAATGCTGCGCCTGCGCGAGCAGATCGGCGCGCTGGCGGCAACCAAGGCCGATGTACTGATCCTCGGCGAAACCGGCGCCGGCAAAGAGGTGGTCGCCCGCGCACTGCACGACTTGTCGAGCCGGCGCAGCGGGCCTTTCGTGGCGATCAACGCCGGGGCGCTCGCCGAGTCGGTGGTCGAAAGCGAGCTGTTCGGCCACGAGCCGGGCGCCTTTACCGGCGCGCAAAAACGCCGCATCGGCAAATTCGAATTCGCCAACGGCGGCACATTGTTCCTCGACGAAATCGAAAGCATGAGCCTGGATGTGCAGGTCAAGCTGCTGCGCCTGCTGCAGGAGCGCGTGGTCGAGCGCCTGGGCGGCAATCAACTGATCCCGCTGGATATCCGCATCATCGCCGCCACCAAGGAAGACCTGCGCCAGTCCGCCGACCAGGGCCGCTTCCGCGCCGACTTGTATTACCGCCTCAACGTCGCACCGTTGCGCATTCCGCCGCTGCGTGAGCGCGGTGAAGATGCGCTGATGCTGTTCCAGCACTTTGCCGACGAAGCCAGCAGCCGCCATGGCCTGCCGCTGCACGAATTGCAGCCGGGCCAGCGCGCACTGCTGCTGCGCCACAGTTGGCCGGGCAATGTGCGGGAATTGCAGAACGCCGCCGAGCGCTTCGCCCTGGGCCTGGAGTTGGCGCTGGACAACACCCCGGACAATCTCTCCGCCGGCCTGCTGACCTCCACCCCCGGCGGCCTGAGCGAACAAGTCGAACAGTTCGAAAAAAGCCTGATCGCCGCCGAACTGAGCCGCCCCCACAGTTCCCTGCGCAGCCTCGCCGAAGCCCTCGGCGTACCGCGCAAGACCCTGCATGACAAACTGCGCAAGCACGGCCTCAACTTTGCCGACAGCGCCAGCCACAGCAGCGACGACGAATGACCCACCCTATCCGCCAAGAGGCCGCCATGAGCCGCGACAGCCGTTACCTGGAATCTATCCTCCACCACGACATCCCCCTCACCCGGGAAATGGGCCTCAAGGTGCTCGACTGGCAACACGGCCAATTGCAACTGCACTTGCCCCTGCAAGCCAATATCAACCACAAGAGCACCATGTTCGGCGGCAGCCTGTATTGCGGCGCGGTCTTGGCGGGTTGGGGTTGGCTGCACTTGCAGTTGCGTGAAGAAGGCATTGAAGACGGGCATATCGTGATCCAGGAAGGGCAGATCAGTTACCCGCTGCCGGTCACACGAGACGCGACCGTGATCTGCCAGGCGCCGGAGGAGAACGTGTGGAAGCGCTTTGTGGCGACGTACAAGCGCCATGGCCGCGCACGGTTGACCCTGGAAACGTGGATTGTGAATGACGGCAGTGACGAGCGGGCGGTGGTTTTCAGCGGCCAGTACGTCCTGCACCGCTAGCCGCCGCGCCACAAAACAAAGTGGGTGCAAGCACCCCCTACATTTTGATCTGCTGAGGCCTTAAGTGCGGGCCAGGGTGAGCAGGCGTTCGCGCCACGCGGCTTTGGCCGGCAGCGCCAGGAAGAACGGGTTCAGCAACGATTCCCGCGCCGGATAGCTGAACGGCTCGCCGCTCAACTCCAGCACTTCGCCGCCCGCACCTTCGAGCACGCCCTGGGCTGCGGCGGTATCCCACTGGGAGGTCGGCGCCAGGCGCGGGTAGCAATCGGCACTGCCTTCGGCCAACAGGCAAAACTTCAACGAGCTGCCGATATTCGCCAGCTTCAACTCACCCAAGCCTTCGCTCAAGCCCTGGAGCAAACGCTCCTGCTCAGGGCTGCTGTGCCGGCGGCTGGCAACCACGGTAAACGCCTCGCCGGCGGCCGGGGCCAGGCGCACCTGGATCGGCCTGGGCGCTTCGTTCACATCGGAGCGCCACGCCCCCAGGCCCGCGCCGCCAAAGTAGCAACGGCCGCTGGTGGGCATCGACACCACGCCAAACACCACGCGGCCCTGTTCGATCAACGCGACGTTGACAGTGAATTCATCGCTGCCGGAAATGAATTCCTTGGTGCCATCCAACGGGTCCACCAACCACCAGCGCTGCCAGCCGGCACGCACGTTCTGGTCGATATCGGCGTCTTCTTCAGAAAGCACCGGGATGCTCGGGTCCAGCGCGGTAAGGCCGGCGAGAATCAGATGATGAGCGGCAAGGTCGGCCGCCGTCACGGGTGAATTATCGGACTTGGACGTCACGGCCACATTGGCGCGCCAGAACGGCATGATGACTTCACCGGCCTGGCGCGCCAGCTCGATCACCGGGGCAATGAATGGGTGGCCTAAAAACAATTCGCTCATGCGCTGAACACTCCACGCTGGGTCAACAGGTCTCGTACCAGGTACAGCGCGGCCAGGGCACGGCCTTCGCTGAACTGCTCGTTTTGCGCCAGTTGCGCCAGCTCGCGCAGGTTGACCCGGTCTACACGCATCGGCTCGGGTTCATCGCCTTCCAAGCGTTCTTCATACAGATCGGTGGCCAGTACCACCTGGATTTTCTGGCTCATGTAGCCAGGCGACAGCGAAAGCTCGGTGAGGTGCTCCAACTGGCGTGCGCCATAGCCGGCTTCTTCCTTGAGTTCACGGTCCGCCGCCGCCAGCACATCCTCGCCCGGCTCGATCAAACCCTTGGGCAGCGAAAGCTCGTATTCGTCGGTCCCGCCGCAGTATTCCTCCACCAGCAACGCATGCTCGGCGTCGATCATCGCCACGATCATCACCGCGCCGTAGCCGGCACCGCGCCCCACCAGGCGCTCGTAGGTCCGTTCTACGCCGTTGGAAAAGCGCAATTGCACTGCTTCCACGCGGAACAAACGGCTACTGGCGACTATTTCGCGGGAGAGGACGGTGGGTTTCTGGCGCATAAGCGGCTCCTTGGGGTGATCGGGTTACTATACCGTGGCTTTTCCGATTGTCTGTGTCGGATATCTTTACTTACGTGAGAACGCCCCATGCCCTCTTTGCCCTGGCACGCCATCGACACCGTTCTGCTGGACATGGACGGCACCCTGCTCGACCTGCATTACGACAACCACTTCTGGATGGAACACCTGCCCCAACGCTACGCCGAGTTGCACGGGGTGAGCCGTGCCATGGCCGAAATGGAGTTGCAGCCTCTGTTCGAGCGTAACGCCGGCCAGTTGCAATGGTATTGCCTGGATTTCTGGAGTACCGAGCTGAAAATCCCGGTGCGCGAACTCAAGCAGGAAACCGCCCACCTGATCGCCCTGCGTGCGGATGCCGATACGTTTCTGGCGGCGATCCGACAGGCCGGCAAGCGCGTGATCCTGATCACCAACGCGCACCGTGATTCACTGTCATTGAAGATGGAACGCATCGAGCTGGCGCCGTATTTCGAGCGGATGATCAGTTCCCACGACTACGGTTTCGCCAAGGAAAACCCACAGTTCTGGGACGCCCTGCAGGCCGATATCGACTTCGACCCGGCGCGCAGCCTGTTTATCGACGACACCTTGCCGATCCTGCGCAGCGCCAGGGACTTCGGCGTGGGGCATTTGCTGGCGGTGAAAGAGCCGGACAGCAAAAAAGGGCCAAAGGACACCGGGGAATTTGCGGCAGTCGAGGATTATCGGGATCTCATTGTCGGACTCTGAACCCATGTGGGAGCAAGCCCCCACACAGGTTTACCGCGTGTACTACTCGGGAATGCGCAGCGTCTGCCCCGGGTAGATCTTGTCCGGATGCGACAACATCGGCTTGTTGGCCTCAAAGATCTTGTTGTACAGATTGGCGTTGCCATACACCGCCAGGGAAATCGCGCTGAGGGTGTCGCCCTTTTTCACCACGACAAAACGCGCCGCCACAATCGGTGCGGGGTCGGTGACCTTGATCTGGTCATCCACACTCGCGACCCCGGCAATATTGCCCAGCGCCAGCAGGATCTTCTCTTTCTCTTCCTGGCTGGCAACTTCGCCGGTCACGGTCACCTTGTCGCCGTCAACCGTGGTCTGTACGTTCGGATTACCCAGACCGACCTTGGCCACATGCTCTTTCAACTGCTCGCTGGCGTTCGCATTACCCGGCGTCAACAGGTCGATCAACTTTTCGCCGGCTTCCTTAACAAAGCTAAAAATACTCATGCTGCTCTCTCCTTGGGTTTGAGTTCCAGATGCCAAAGACTAGACCAGCCCAACAGATCTGGGTTCCCAGCCGCCTAAAGACCCAAACACGCTAGAATCCCCCCGCCATTGGAATAAGCCCTGGAGCGAAGATGGACATCAAGCAACTGAAATTCCTCATCGCCCTCGACGAGACGCGCCACTTCGGCCAGGCGGCCGCGCGTTGCCATATCACCCAGCCGACCCTGTCGATGCGCCTGCGCAGCCTCGAAGAAGAACTCGATCTGCCACTGGTCAACCGTGGCCAGCGCTTCGAAGGCTTCACCGCCCCAGGTGAGCGCGTGCTGGCCTGGGCGCGCACGGTGCTGGCGGCGTATGACGGCCTGCTGGCCGAAGCCGCAGCCTGCCGCGGCAACCTGGTGGGGACGTTGCGCCTGGGCGTGGTGCCGCTGTCGAGTTTCGATCCGTTGGCGCTGATGCAACAACTGCACACAGAACACCCAAGTCTGCGCTTTGAGCTGTCGGCCCTCAGCTCCGAACAGATCCTCGAACAATTGGCGAGCAATCGCCTGGACCTCGGCGTGTCCTACCTCGACCGCCTGGACAACGAGCGCTTCGACTCCCTGGCCCTCGGCGAAACCCGCATGGGCCTGCTGTACGACCAACGCTATTTCAGCTTCGGCGAAAAGCCCCTGAGCTGGGAAGCCCTGATCGAACTGCCGCTGGGCATGCTCACCAGCGGCATGCACTTCCGGCAGTCCATCGATCACAACTTCCATAGCCGGGGCCTGCACCCGCAACCGTTGTTGCAGACCGACGCGGTCCATCAGTTGTTACAAGCGGT
Organism: Pseudomonas sp. Pse79; assembly: GCF_024519615.1. Lineage (NCBI taxonomy): Bacteria > Pseudomonadati > Pseudomonadota > Gammaproteobacteria > Pseudomonadales > Pseudomonadaceae > Pseudomonas > Pseudomonas sp. Pse79. Next base: position 96,176 of record NZ_JALJRR010000016.1, on the reverse strand, counting down.
CCACGGCGGGCTGTGCTGTGCGGTGATGCCCTTGGACGGTGGCCTGGACGCGCTGACCGAGCATCTGCGCCTGCAACCGATCGAAGACGCCCACACCCTGGCGCGCCTGGGGCTGATCATGCGCCGCAGCGCCCCGCGCTCTGCGTTGGCGGAAGCGTGTTTCGCGCTGTTTCAGAAATCGCAAACCGAGTCTTGATCGACGTCATCTATCGGTAGATCAGTACTGGCAATTAGACGCGACGCTTTGTCGCGCCTAGTCTAAACACTGACCCATCCGCCGTCGGTACTGCCTCATGAACGCCAAGCGCCCAGTCTGCGCGGCGCCCGCTGTTCAAACGCCCGCGCCCGCCGCCAGCCAGAGCTACCAGTTTTGCACGCTCGAACACACGGAAGTCGCCAGCACCGCGTTGGCGGAAGAAGTGGCGTTGGCGATTGCCTATAACGACATCAGCCAGGCCGTGATGCTGGTGACGCCGACGGACCTCGAAGACTTCATTGTAGGCTTCAGTATCGGCAGCGGCATTATCGCCGACGTTAGCGACATTTATGACCTGAAACTCAGCGGCACGGGCTCTGCCCAGTACGCTCAGGTGCAGATTTCCAGCCGCGCGTTCTGGAACCTCAAGCAGCAGCGCCGCCAACTGGCCGGTACCAGCGGTTGCGGGTTGTGCGGCGTGGAAGCGCTGGAACACGCCCTGCCGGACCTTGAGGTACTGCCCGGCGCGCCCCTGCCGCCGGCCGAGTGGCTCGACGGCCTGCGCCAGCGCATCAGCGCGTTCCAGCCTCTGGGCCAGCACAGCGGCGCGGTGCATGCGGCGGTGTTCATGAACAACCAGGGCGAACTGCTGCTGGGCCGCGAAGACATCGGCCGACACAACGCCCTCGATAAATTGATCGGCGCGCTGATCCGCCAACGGATTCCAAGCGAAGGCGGCCTGGCCATTGTCACCAGCCGTTGCAGCCTTGAGTTGATCCAGAAAGTCCTGCGCGCGGGCATCCAGACCCTGGTCAGCCTGTCGTCGCCCACCGGCCTGGCCCTGCAATGGGCACGCCGGCACAACCTCAATCTCATCCACCTGCCGCAGAAAAGTGCGCCGCGGGTCTACAGCCCTGCGATGGAGAAACAGCCATGAGCAATCACCACCAAGCCGACCAAACCCCAACCCCGCGCTACAAGCCTTACAAGGGTGCGGCGGGCGGCTGGGGCGCGCTGATCAGCGTGGCACAGGCATGGCTGACCAGCGACAACGCGCTGAAAAACCTGCGCATGATGCTCAAGACCAACCAGAACGGCGGCTTCGACTGCCCGGGCTGCGCCTGGGGCGACTCGCCGGAAAGCGGCATGGTCAAGTTCTGCGAAAACGGTGCCAAGGCAGTCAACTGGGAAGCCACCAAACGCCGCGTCGATGCCGCGTTCTTCGCCAAGCACAGCGTCACCGCGTTGCTGGAGCAAAGTGACTATTGGCTGGAATACCAGGGCCGCCTGACCGAGCCGATGCGCTACGACGCACAGACCGACCGTTACCAGCCCATCAGTTGGGAGGCGGCGTTCGAGCTGATCGGCCAGCACCTCAACGCCCTGCCGAGCCCGGACATGGCCGAGTTCTACACCTCGGGCCGCGCCAGCAACGAAGCGGCGTACCTGTACCAGTTGTTCGTGCGCGCCTACGGCACCAACAACTTCCCGGATTGCTCGAACATGTGCCACGAAGCCAGTGGCGTGGCCCTGGCGCAAAGTGTCGGCGTCGGCAAAGGCACCGTGACCTTTGACGACTTCGAACACGCCGACGCGATTTTCGTCTGGGGCCAGAACCCCGGCACCAACCACCCGCGCATGCTCGAACCGCTGCGCGAAGCGGTGAAACGCGGCGCTCAGGTGGTGTGCATCAACCCGCTGAAAGAGCGCGGCCTGGAACGCTTCCAGCACCCACAACACCCGCTGGAAATGCTCACCAACGGCGACAAGCCGACCAACACCGCGTACTTCCGCCCGGCGCTGGGGGGCGACATGGCCATCCTGCGCGGCATGGCCAAGTTCCTGCTGTTGTGGGAGCGCCAGGCCCAGGCCGAAGGCAAGGCAGCGGTGTTCGACCACGACTTCCTCAACGAACACACCACCCACGTGCTCGATTACCTCGGCCAGATCGACGACACCTCCTGGGAAGAAATCGTCGCGCAGTCCGGCCTGCCCCTGGTGGAAATCGAGCAAGCGGCGCGCATGTACGCCAAAGGCAAGAACGTGATCATGTGTTGGGCGATGGGCATCACCCAGCATCGTCACTCGGTGCCGACCATCCAGGAAATCGCCAACCTGATGCTGCTGCGCGGCAATATCGGCCGCCCGGGCGCCGGCCTGTGCCCGGTGCGCGGCCACAGTAACGTGCAGGGCGACCGCACCATGGGCATCAACGAACGGCCGCCGGTGGCGTTCCTCGACGCCCTGGAGCGGCGCTTCCAGTTCCAGGTGCCGCGCACCAACGGGCACAACGTGGTCGAGGCGATCCACGCCATGCTGGAAGGCCGCGCCAAAGTATTTATCGGCCTGGGCGGCAACTTCGCCCAAGCCACCCCGGACAGCCCGCGCACCTTCGAAGCCCTGCGCAATTGCGACCTGACCGTGCAGATCAGCACCAAGCTCAACCGCAGCCACCTGATGCACGGCAAAGACGCGCTGATCCTGCCGTGCCTAGGCCGCACCGACATCGACATCCAGGCCGAAGGCCCGCAGGCGGTGACGGTGGAAGACTCGTTCAGCATGGTCCACGGCTCCAACGGCCAGCTGCAACCGCTGTCGAGCCGGATGAAATCCGAGCCGGCCATTCTCGCCGGCATCGCCGCCGCCACCCTGGGCAGCCAACCGGTGGACTGGAACTGGCTGGTGGGCGACTACGGACGTATTCGCGAGCTGATCGCCGACACCATCCCAGGCTTCAAGGACTTCAACGAGCGGATCAAAAACCCGGGCGGTTTCTACCTGGGCAACGCCGCCGGGGCACGTCGCTGGAACACGCCTTCGGGCCGCGCCAACTTCCGCCCGAACGTCCTGCCCAAGGACCTGATCCACGAACGCACCCACGCCACCGGGCACGTGCCGGACCTGATCATGCAGTCGATGCGCTCCCACGATCAGTACAACACCACCATTTATGGCCTGGACGACCGCTATCGCGGGGTCAAAGGTCAACGCGACGTGTTGTTCGTCAACGAAGCCGACATCATCCGCCTGGGCTTCAAGCCGGGGCAAAAGGCCGACATCGTGTCGCTGTGGGAAGACGGCCGTGAGCGCCGCGTAAAAGGCTTCACCTTGCTCGCGTTCGATATTCCGGCGGGGCAGGCAGCGGCTTACTACCCGGAAGTGAACCCGCTGGTGCCCTTGGAAAGCACCGGGGATGGCAGCCATACGCCGACGTCGAAATTTGTGGCGATCCGTCTGGAAGCGGCGAGCGACAATGGCCTGATCATGGCGCGCTCGGCGTAAATTCCAGGCACAAAAAAGGCCGCTTTTGCATAAAAGCGGCCGTTCCGAAGTAATTACAGACCCGCCAAAATTACTTAAGTTCCCTAGCTAAAACAGTAAGTTAGAGAATTGTGTACAAGTCGTGTTACTGGTCGGATTTCTATTGTCACAATGTCGACACAGCCTCAGGATCGCGCCGTCATCCTCTTGAGGTCTCTCTATGAAGTTCTCCTCGATTCTCTTGTTGTCCCTTGGCCTGGTCAGTGGCGCAGCCATGGCCGGTGGCACCACCGAAGCCGGTGTAGGCGGCGCATTGGGCGGGGTACTCGGTTCGGTTGTCGGCCAGCAGGTCGGCGGTAATACCGGTTCAGCCATCGGTGCAGCCCTGGGCGGCGCGGGCGGCAGTGCGGTCGGCGCTGACAAGCGCAGCCGCGGCGAAGCAGCCATTGGCGGCGCCCTGGGCGCAGCGGGCGGCAACGTGGTAGGCCGCAGCATGGGCGGCACCACCGGCAGCCTGATCGGCGCAGCCGCTGGCGGCGGCGCGGGCGGCGCGCTGGGCAACTACATGGGCAACAAGAGCGATGACGACGACCGTCGTTACCGTGGCCGTGACGACCGTCGCTACTACCGGGATGGTCACCCTGGCCGTGGCCATGCCTATGGCCATCGCAAGAACAAGCATCACTACCGTGATTGATCAGATCTAAAGAACACTGAAGAAACACTGTGGGAGGGAGCTTGCTCCCGATAGCCGAGTTTCAGTCACCCATGTGCTGGCTGATACACCGCTATCGGGGGCAAGCCCCCTCCCACAGTCAGGCCACCAACCGCTGCAACGCCTCGCGCAACATCCCCGGAATCGTCACCGGCTGGTTCGTCCCCCGATCCACGAACACATGCACAAAGCGCCCTGCCGCACAGGCGTCCTCCTCGCCTGCCTTGAACACCGCCAACTCATACTGCACCGAGCTGTTGCCCAACTTGCCGACCCGCAGGCCTATTTCGATGCGTTCGGGAAAGGCGACGGAAGCAAAGTAATCACACGCCGAACTCACCACAAACCCCACCACCTCGCCGTCATGAATATCCAAGCCACCGTGTTCGATCAGGTAGGTATTCACCGCAGTGTCGAAGAAGCTGTAGTAGGTCACGTTGTTCACATGACCATACACATCATTGTCGTGCCAGCGCGTAATGATCGGCTGGAAGTGCCGGTAATCGGCGCGTTGGGGCATGGAGTCAGGCATCGGCGCGTCTCGTCAAAGTGGGTTTACAGGTTATTCAAATGGGTTTCGGCCCACTCGCGTACCTCGGCGTAGGGGTAGTCCTCCAGCGCAGCAAAACCAGGGATGCCGCGTGCCTTCAACTTGGTGAACAGCGGCACGCTGATACCGCCCAGGAACCGCGTCAGCCGCTCGGCGCCGGGCAGTTGGCCGCAGTACTCATGATGCCTGTGGATAAAATCACCGCACAGCCCCATGAAGTTTTTATCCACAAGCGGCGCCAGGCTCGGCGGCGCCGGCAAATGCGCGACATGGCCGTGGCACACCGAACAATGCCCGCAGCGCTGCGGTGCATGTTCATCACCGAAATAGCGGGCCAGGCGCTGGCCCAGGCAGTGTTCGGTGGCGAACAGGTCGAGCATGGCGTGAATCCGTGCCACTTCCGTGACCTCGTGTTGCTTGAAGCCTGTGTATAACTCGGCGCTCAACACCTGCGGATCGAAATCGGTCTTCAGCAGGCTGTAGACCTCCGTCATCTGCTTGCTTTCCAGCTCGATCAGGCCCTGCTCCTGGAAGTAATCCAGCGCTTTCACCACGCGATTGCGCTCGGCCTGGTGCTGTTGATAAAGCGTGTCGAAATCCACTGTCGCCCAGGTCTTGGCCCGCTTGCACACCTGGACGATCGCTGCGACAAACGCCTGCCGCTCCCCGGAAAACCGCGCCAACAAGGCCTCGGGCTCGATCAGGTACTTGAACCGGTATTCGGCGTAAAACGCGTAGCGCGGCGCAATCACGCCTTTGAGTTCCAACTGCACCAGCAGCGTCTTGAGGGGCAGCTCGCGGATGTTGCTGTGGTCCGACAGCGAGCGCAGCAGAAACTCCCACTGCCCGTCCCCTCGCGCGGCCTGCAACTCGTCCAGCACACGGCGAATGCCCTCCTGCTCGGGCGTGTCGCCGTACACGAAGTTTTCCAGCACATTGAGGCTGTCTCGGTTGGCGAGCACCAGGCAATCCGAGGGTTGCCCGTCACGCCCGGCGCGGCCGATTTCCTGGCTGTAGTTTTCGATGGATTTGGGCAGGTCGAAATGCACCACGTTGCGGATATCGCTCTTGTCGATGCCCATGCCAAACGCGATGGTGGCGACGATGCAATTGGAGCGCCCACCCATGAAACGCTGCTGGATGCCCTCGCGTTTATCGTGGGGCAAGCCGGCGTGATACGCCTCGGCCTGGATGCCATGGCGATTCAGGTGCTCGGCGATCTGCTCGGCGGTTTTCTGCAAGGTGACGTAGACGATGCTCGGCTGGCCGGGCCGCTCGTTCATCCATTGGACCAGCCGCCGACGCTTGTCCGCGCCGCTCACCGGTTCTACCAACAGGTTGAGGTTCGGCCGGTAGAAGCCCGTGGTGATCACGTCGTCAGGTGCAATGGCGAACTTGGCCTGCATGTCGGCAATCACCTTGGGCGTCGCTGTAGCCGTCAGCAGCAGCGCTTGTGGGATATTGAACTGATGCTGGTAGTCCGGCAGCTTCAAATAATCCGGACGGAAGTTGTGGCCCCATTCGGAAATACAGTGCGCCTCATCCACCACCAGCAATGAAATGGGCACGCTCTGCAGGAAGTTGCGAAAGCGCTCGTTCTTCAAGCGCTCCACGGAAATCATCAGGATTTTCAACTCGCCCGAGCGCGCGCGCGCCATCACCTCATTGGCCTCATCGCGGCTTTGCGCCGAATCGATACTGCCGGCCGAGATGCCATGGCGTTGCAGGAAACCCAACTGGTCCTGCATCAGCGCCAGCAACGGCGACACCACCAGCGTCAGGTGCGGTAGCAACACCGCCGACAGCTGGTAACACAGGGACTTGCCCGACCCGGTCGGAAAAATCGCTGCCGCCGAACGACCGGCCAGTACGGCGCTGACCGCGGCTTCCTGGCCCAAACGAAATTGTGGATAACCAAAGACCTGCTGGAGGGTGTCGTGCATAAGCTGTCACTCCATTGACCGCTGAAGGTGGCTCAAAAACATAGCCTGGGACGCTCAGCGAATCGAGATAGGTCGCAAGGAAAAAAGAGACAGGATGATACACAGGCTGGGGCAATGGCCTTGGGCCAAATGTGACAAGTTCGACTGTGTAAGTAGGAACATCACAAACCAAATGTGGGAAGGGGATTGCTCCCGATGGCGGTGTATCAGTCAGAAATCAACCGACTGAATTACCGCCATCGGGAGCAACCCCCTTCCCACACCTTAGAACGGCCCTACAGCTAAATCAGCGGTTCTGCACACGCTCGATCGCCGTGTCATACACCGGATTGGCCTTCTGTTCCTTGGCCAACTGGTAGTGACGCAACGCATCCGCGAACTGCCCCGCCGCTTCGTAGATCCGCGCAATATTGTAGTAGGCGCCGGCACGCACGGTCGCGGCAGTGGCACCGTTCGCCAGGGCGATGGCCTTGCGGTTGGCCCAGATCGACTCGGCGGTGTTGCCGGCCTTCTGATACGCCAGGCCCAGGTTGCCGTAGGCTTTGCCGAAGCTATTGTCCAGGTCGATGGCCTGACGGAACAGGTCGATGGCCTGGTCCAGGTTACCTGCCTGGTAGGCTGCTTCGCCCTTCAGGTTCAGCTTCTTCGCATCCGCTTGTACCGACGAGCTGACAGCCACTGCGGTGACGGCCACGCTGTCGTCCAGCAGCGGCTTGACCTCATTGAGTACGTCTTCGGCACCGACTCTCACACCGGTGAACGTGTTGATGTCCTGGAAGTCGCCACTACCGGTCATGCGGAATACGGTCCACAGGTTGCCCGCGCGGTTCTGCGGCACGTAGTAGGTGCGTACCAGGGATTGCCCCATGTACACAAACACCTTGGCCTCACTGTTGGACAACTCGTTCGAGTTTGGATAACCACTGTTGGAGTAGTCATGCACGGCATACACGTAGCTTTCGCCGTAGTGCTTCTTCTGCAGGGTAATGGTTTCCGGGCCATAGCTGTCGGTGTCGTCCACATCCAACTCAGCGTCGGTGCCCTTTTTGTTACGGAAGAAGATGTTATTGCCGGGGAAAATCATATGCGAGTCGAGGTCGCGCGGGGTCTTGCCCCAGGTCAGCACCACACGCAGGCCGTCGAGGTTTTCCATCACCGGGCTGATGGCGTAGGTCATGCCGGCACAGGGGCACTTCACTACCAGGTTGGAATAGCCGGGCTTCTTGATGATCAACAGGTTGCTGGCATCATCGGCCGCTTCGCTGGTGAGGGTCACCTGGCCTTGGGCGTTGGTGCGGCCCACTACGTTCTGTGCGCCGTTACGTTGCAGCAGGACTTCGGCGTCGGCGATTTTCTGGTCCTTGACCACCGCACTGAGCACCTCGATCGGCAACTGCTCGGCCTGGATCGAAAAAGCCACTGCACACAATGACATCGCCGAAGCGACACGAAGCAAACCCATGCTTAACTCCCTTTAAGTAGTGGACGGGATCGTCCTACAAGATTTTGCGGTGAAACATACGCTGAATTTAGAGCCCTTGCGGACTTTTTATACAAAATGTGACGTGATTTTATTTCGCTACAATCAAGCCTTGCTACCCCGGTAGCGGCGTCCTGCGTAACCGCCCTACGACCTCGACCGCCTGCAACACATCCACCGCACGCTGTTCGACGACATCTACGACTGGGCTGGCGAGTTGCGCAGCGTCAACATCCAGAAAGGCAGCACACTGTTCTGCACCCCGGAACGCATCCCGCCGGAAGCGGCGAAAATCATCCAGGGTGTATCAGTAGGCCTGTCAGTGCCTGATCGAACCACGAACGGCTAAACCAGCTATTAAGCAAACACAACCAAGCCAGCCACACAGCTAAAACTGTGGGAGTGGGCCTGCCTGCGACGGCGAAACTTCAGGCTATATTTCTATACCTGACCCACCGCCATCGCGGGTAAGCCCGACTCCCACAATTGATTGGCTTTGCCCTGCAAATCTCGGTGAAATTGAAAATGCGGGAATCCTCCGTAAGAAACTATCTATTACTGCGTAGTCCCCTTCCCAAACTGCTTAAAACACCCGCCCAATCCTCTACATAACCCCCCTTCGCATGGCCGAAACTATTGATCTCTCAACTGCCTCGGCAAAAATCCATGGACATCGAAAGGACTCAACACATCGGCCACTACGGCGTCACCTTCACGGTCATTCGCCTTACCGTTCTCCCCACTCACAAGCATGCTCTGGCAAACCTTTGCTTGTTAGAAGCCGGTGCTTCAGCAAACGAGGTGCGCTATCGACTAGTGGATCTTTATGAAAAGATGTTTGCTCGTGATTTGCCCTGCAAGATGACTGTCGCGATTTCCAAGCCGCTGACCCGGCAACAAGCCGATCTGCTTAACGAACGCGGGACCATCGTCGCCTTATTATTGGCAGGGGCCTTCGGTGCGCCCATTCACCCGCTTTCAAAACCTGTAGCACGCGTCGTTGGCACCACGGTGGGCTTAATCATCAAAAGCATCATCCGTAGCTACCACGCTGGCGACATGGTCATTGGAATTGAAGCCCAGGTCGAAGGCGGGATAGGCCCTCAACGCTCCATGTCTGCCATTGTCGTCCCGTTCCTAGGCGGTTAAGCCCAATGATTGAATATCTTCAATGGATCGTTTTTATCGTTTTGGACATTGTCCTTGTCAAAAAAATCAGATCCCATAACCTCAGGAAATACGCAGGCCTGTCCCTACTGGCTGCGGGGCTGATCTGTTCAATATGGCTCCCTTACTGGATAACTGAAATCCAACTTCCCAGCATCCCGATAGGCGCTATCCTAATAGGCTCAGGATTGTTCTTGGACCGCGACCGCTACAGTCGAATCAGGTCAACTCACCCGCTACTCGTCGCCCCAACGTTGAACCTGGCCCCCGGTTTTCCTGACGATCCTGTCATGCTCCATCTTCTGCAGCTAATTCATGAAGATGTAGGTCTGCCCAAACACCAAATCATAACCATCAATACCTCAATCAACCATGATCTCGGCTGTAACGGCGTCGAGGCAAAACAACTGATGGCAGCGCTGAAACAATATTTCGGCATAAACCTCGGCGACTATAAAAACAACCGCTACTTCAAGCACCGAGGTTTTGATGCGTACTTACGACTCGTGGAAAGAGGCTGCGAGGGAAAGATCCCGCTAACCATCCACATGCTCTATCAAGCCGTCAAAGCCAAACGCTGGGATACCCGAACACTCGAAGCGACGGGACCTCAGAAGCGATGAATTTCTACCTGCAATTAATGTGTTTCCTCGGGTTCTACCTTGTGCTGCACTACCAAATAACCGACTGCACGCTCAGAAAGCGCTTGGCAATCACATTTCTCGCAACCGGCCTGATTTTCACCTTCCTACTACCCTACGTAGCAGTAATCCTTAGAATGCCCTTCCTGCCTGTTCTTCTATTCTTGATAGGCTTGGCACTCTTCATCACCCGAAACAAATTTCGCCTCAAACGCGACCGTCCCCCTCACCCACTCCTGCGTGCTCCCACCATGAACCTCGCCCCCAACTTCCCCGAAGACCCGGTCATGCAGCAACTCCTGCAACTGCTGCACGAAGAAATCGGCCTGCCCAAACACAAGACCATTCGCCTGCAGACCTCACTCAACTTCGACCTGGGCTGCGACGGCAGTGAAGCCAAGCAACTCATGGAAGCACTGGAGCAGGAATTCGCCCTCGATCTGGGCGACTACGACACTTATCGTTACTTCAACCCACCGGTGTTTGATGTGTTCCTCAAGCGGCGGGCCAAGGGGCGTGGCGAAAAGGTGCCGCTGACCATCGGCATGCTTTATCTGGCGATCAAAACCCACAGCTGGGACACGCAGACGCTGGAAAACTTGAGCTAACCGGCAAAACAGCGGCAGGCGCCAACTGACCGTTCGCGCACAAAAAAGCCGCCCACAGGGGGCGGCTTTTTCACAACGACCGAATCTTACAACTTCGGACCCGCTGCCTTGATCGCATCGCTCACGTCAAACTTCTTGAAGTTCTCGATGAACAGACCCGCCAGCGCCTTCGCCGCTTCGTCGTAGGCAGCCTTGTCAGCCCAGGTGTTACGTGGGTTCAACAGGCCGGTCTCAACGCCCGGTACAGCCAATGGCACGTCCAGGTTGATGGTGTCGAGGTGTTGCGTTTCAACGCCGATCAATGCGCCGCTCTGGATCGCTGCGATCACGCCGCGGGTGGTCGGGATGTTGAAGCGTTGGCCGACGCCGTAGCCGCCGCCGGTCCAGCCGGTGTTGACCAGGTAGACCTTGGAGCCGAAGCCGCGGATGCGCTTGATCAGCAGCTCGGCGTATTCACCGGCCGGGCGTGGGAAGAATGGCGCACCGAAGCAAGTCGAGAAAGTCGACTTGATGCCGCTGCCCGAACCCATTTCAGTCGAGCCCACCAGTGCGGTGTAGCCGGACAGGAAGTGGTAGGCCGCTTGTTCTTCGCTGAGGATCGACACAGGCGGCAGTACGCCGGTCAGGTCGCAGGTCAGGAAGATCACAGCATTTGGCTCGCCGCCGAGGTTCTTCTCGGAACGCTTGGCCACGTGCTCGAGCGGGTAGGCGGCACGGCTGTTCTGGGTCAGGCTGACATCGCTGTAGTCAGCATGCTTGGCCTCGTCGATGACGACGTTTTCCAGCACCGCGCCGTGCTTGATGGCTTTCCAGATAACCGGCTCGTTCTTCTCCGACAGGTCGATGCACTTGGCATAGCAACCGCCTTCGATGTTGAACACCACGCCCTTGCCCCAGCCGTGTTCGTCGTCACCGATCAGGTAACGGCTTTCGTCGGCGGACAGGGTGGTCTTGCCGGTGCCGGACAGGCCGAAGAACAGGGTCACGTCGCCTGCTTCGCCAATGTTGGCGGCGCAGTGCATCGGCAGTACGTCGGCGGCCGGTAGCAGGAAGTTCTGCACCGAGAACATGGCTTTCTTCATTTCACCAGCGTAAAGCATGCCGGCGATCAGCACTTTTTTCTGGGCGAAGTTGAGAATCACGCAACCGTCGGAGTTGGTGCCGTCACGCTCAGGCACGCACTCGAAGTTGGCCACGTTGAGCACTTGCCACTCGTCACGGCCGGCCGGGTTGTACTGGGCCGGGTTGATGAACAGGCAACGACCGAACAGGTTATGCCAGGCAGTCTGGGTGGTCATCTTCACGGCCAGGTAGTGGTCTTCGGAGGCCCCTACATGCACGTGGGAAACAAAATGTTCTTGCGCGTTGTTGAACGCCTCGACGCGAGCCCACAAGGCATCGAACTTGTCGGCCGGGAACTTGCGATTGATCGGGCCCCAGGCAATGGCGTCCTGGGTCGAAGGCTCTTCAACGATGAAACGGTCGACTGGCGAACGGCCGGTACGGTGACCGGTTTCTACGACCAGTGCGCCAGTATCGGCAAGCACGCCTTCACCGCGCTGCAGGGCTTCTTTGACCAGATCGTCAACACTCAGATCGGTGTATACGGCGTTATTGGCTTGCGTCATGAGGTTCCCCGTCGGCCTGTGGCCGAGTGCTCCAAACGTTTTGTAGTAGAAAGTTGCGCACTACTACCGCGAAAAAAGTGGGCCGGATTATGCCAGAAAAGCCCAAAAAAAGTAGGGCCCTCCCGTCAGAACAGCGCTAATCCGGCATTTGTCAGGTGATTTACCTGTGCTTAAACGTTTTAGTGGCGGGTATCGGAGGGGGTACCGATACCGGCGCCGGCGAACAATTGGGCGATATCGGCGGCGTCGAACAGGTAGCGCTGGTTGCAGAACTGGCAGTCGATTTCGATCTGACCACCATGTTCCACCACCAGATTTTGCGCATCTTCCAGGCCGAGACTGACCAGCGCGTTCGCCGAACGCTCGCGAGAGCAACTGCAATGGAAGCGCAAACCCTGCGCGTCGAACAGGCGCACAGTCTCTTCGTGGTACAGGCGATGCAGGATGGTTTCGTTGTCCAGGGCCAGCAATTCTTCGGCGGTCAGGGTGCCAGCCAGGGCGGTGAGGTTGCGCCAGCTTTCGGCGCGTTCGTCGTCGTCCTTGATGCGGTCGGCGGGCAGCTGTTGCAGCAACAGGCCACGGGCGCGCTTGCCGTCGGCGTTGAGCCAGAAGCGCGTGCCGATCTGCTGGGACATAACGAAATAGTTGGTGAAGCAGTCCGACAGGTTTTCGCCGTCGAGGTCGACGATGCCCTGGTAACGCTGGCCGTCGGTCGGGTCGACGGTGAGCGCCAGCACGCCGTTGGGCATCAGGTCGGCCAGGGTCGCGTCCGGGGCGATCAGGTCAGCCTCATACCGGGCCAGGCCACGGATCTCACGCTCGCTGGAGCACTCGATCATCAGCAACGGGACCGGACCTTCGGACCGCGCCTGCAGGATCAGCAACCCGTCGAATTTCATGGTGCCGACCAACAGCGCCGCCGCCGCCATCAATTCACCGAGCAGTTGCGCGACCGGCTCCGGATAGGGGTGCTTGGCGAGGACTTCGGCATAGCTGCGCTCCAACGAGACCAGTTCGCCGCGGGCGTCGTTCTCGTCGAAGATAAAGCGTTGGGTGAAGTCGGTATCCGGTAAATCAGTCATAGGTCTGGGTATCTGAATTGATGACAAAATTATTACAATATTTATAAGATTGAACGCTTGCGCACCATTTTAGTGCAACTTTCTCCAGGAAACAGAGAGCTTATATAGAGCAAAGAGGGACAGTTTATGAACAATCCGGGTTTGTTCCAAGCCAAGTGGAACCTCCGGCGATGGGCTTTTTGCAATCTACTCGCATTCGGGCTGCTGTGTTTTTGGCTGTGGCCCGCAGGCCAGATGCTATGCGTGTTTTTCGACGAGTGGCTGTTTCACCTGTTCAATGCCCCCCTGGCGAGCAATCCGACCTGGCTGCATGTGTGGGCCGCGGCCAGCCTGCGGCCGTTTGATGCGGTGGTCGGCGTGATTCTGCTGACGCTGTTGATTCGCGGCGATTGGGTGTTCAAGGCGGCGCAGGTGCGCCAGGCGTTTCTTGGCTTCTTCGGGATTCTGCTGCTGTTGCTGTTTATCCGCATGCTGTTTTCCAAACTCGCGGCGCAGATGGGTTGGCAACACAGCAGCCCTTCGATGGTGCTCAGCGGCGCGATTCAGATGAGCGACTATTTCCCGGGGCTGGAGAAAACCTGGGAGTTGAAAGACCGTTCGAGCCAGAGTTTCCCTGGGGATCATGCTTCGGTGCTGCTGATCTGGGGAATGTTCATGACGGTATTCGCCCAGCGGCTGGGCCAGGTGCTGGTGATCTGGGGCCTGGCGTTGTTGTTCATGATGCCGCGGCTGGTGGCGGGCGCACATTGGGCGCAGGACGATTATATCGGCGGAGTGTTGCTGGCACTGCTGGCATTGGGATGGGGCTATTACACACCGTTTGCGGCAAAGGTGTCGCAGGTGTTGCTACGGCTGACCGCGCCGGTGTTCGGGTTACTCGCCAAGCTGCCGGTGATCGGGCGATTGAGCGTCATGCGCGCATCCTGCTGACGCTCCCACATCTATCGATCTGCTTTGCGCTGACGATGTGCGCGGTCAATCGTCATTACCGCTGCCGCGAAACTTGAACAGGTCGCGGCGCTGCTTCTTGCTCGGTTTGCCATCGGTGGTCATGCCTGTGGCGCCGGCCTTACGCATCGCCGCTGCGTTTTCGCGCTTGGCGACGCTGGCTTCGGTCTCGGCATACAGCGCCTGCGCTTCGGGCGCGCCACGGCGCACGCTGGAAAGCGCCTGGACCACGACAGTTTTTTCGTCAAACCCTATGCGAATCTGCAACTCATCACCCACGCGCGGCTCTTTGCCCGGCTTGCAGCGTTCGCCGCGATGATGCACCTTGCCACTCTCGATAGCGGCCTTGGCCAAGGCACGGGTCTTATAGAAACGCGCCGCCCACAGCCACTTGTCCAAACGGATTTTTTCTTCCTCTGCCTGCTTCTGAGCCACTTGAATTCCTCGTTCTGAAAAATGTCGCAACTTTACTGTTGAAACCCTTCGACGCATAAACCCCAAGGCTCACCTAAGATACGCCAGGTAGCCCCCTGTTTTCGCGAGGATACCCTGTGACCGACTTCCCGACTTCACTCACCTCGCCCAACCAGCATTGCGTGGGCTGCCAGCAAAGCGAGCCCTTGGGTTTTGATTTTGCATTCGCCTACCAACCGATCGTAGACCTTCGCGACCATTCGGTTTTTGCCCACGAAGCCTTGGTGCGGGGTTCACAGGGCGAAGGGGCGTTGTCGGTGCTGGCCCAGGTCAACGATAGCAACCGCTACCGTTTCGACCAGCGTTGCCGTACCCAGGCAATCGCCGGCGCCGCGGCCCTGGGGATGCAAACCTGTCTTTCCATCAATTTCATGCCCAACGCGGTGTATCGACCCGAGCTGTGCATTCGCAGCACCCTGGAGGCCGCCCGCACGCACAATTTTCCGCTTGACCAGCTGATTTTCGAGACGCTGGAAAGCGAACACATAGATAACCATCGCCATTTGACGAATATTCTGCGTGAATACCGCGAATTCGGCTTCAAAACTGCCATCGACGATTTCGGCGCGGGCTATTCGGGGCTGAACCTGCTGGCCGATTTCCAACCTGACTTGATCAAACTCGACATGGCGCTGATTCGCGATGTCGACCAGGATCGTGTCCGCCAGGTCATCGTCCAGGGGATTGTCACAATCTGTGAGCAGTTGGGCGTTACTGTCATCGCTGAAGGCATTGAAAGTGCCGGTGAGCGCGACTTCCTGTCCGACTGTGGAATATTTCTGATGCAGGGCTACTGGTTCGCCAAGCCCGCATTCAACGCGCTGGCCGAGGTTTCCCCTCAAGCCTGGGCGAATTGACCGGTTACCCATATTGAAGACATTTGACCATTTGACCGTTGTCGGTCTGCGTGAGTGGGTGGCACTTCCCGACTTGGGAGTGGCAGGCCTGCGCGCGAAGATCGACACCGGTGCCAGCACTTCGAGCCTGCACGCCACCGATATCGAACCCTTTGAGCGCGACGGTGAGAAATGGGTGCGCTTTACCGCACACCTGGGCAGCGTTGTGCAGTTGCGTCACCGCCGCTGCGAAGCGCCGCTGGTGGCGATGAAAACCATCAAGAGCTCCAATGGTCATGCGCAGGTGCGCTATGTGATCAGCACCACCCTGGCGCTGGGCGACCGGGTATGGCGGGGGGAATTCACCCTCGCCTGCCGCAAGGCCATGCGCTACCGCCTGCTCCTCGGTTCCAAGGCGCTGATTGACGGCCAGTTGGTGGTCAATCCCGGCGTCAAGTACGTTCAAGACAAGCCGGTGTTCCCGGTCTCCACTATTTCTGCCCCAGGTGCTGCATGAAGATTGCTGTGCTGTCGCGAAACCCGCGTCTGTATTCCACCCGCCGCCTGGTCGAGGCCGGCACCGAACGTGGCCACGAAATGGTGGTGATCGACACGTTGCGTGCCTATATGAACATTGCCAGCCATAAGCCGCAGATCCATTACCGCGGCAAACCACTGGAAGGCTTTGATGCGGTGATCCCGCGTATCGGCGCCTCGGTGACCTTTTATGGCTGCGCGGTGTTGCGCCAGTTTGAAATGATGGGCGTCTCCCCGCTGAATGAATCCGTCGCGATCGCGCGCTCGCGGGACAAGCTGCGCTCGCTGCAATTGCTGTCGCGCCGGGGTATCGGCCTGCCGGTCACCGGCTTTGCCCACTCCCCCGACGACATTCCCGACCTGATCGAAATGGTCAACGGCGCGCCGCTGGTGATCAAGGTGCTGGAAGGCACCCAGGGCATCGGCGTGGTGCTGTGCGAAACCGCCACGGCGGCGGAGTCGGTGATCGAGGCATTCATGGGCCTCAAGCAGAACATCATGGTGCAGGAATACATCAAGGAAGCCGGCGGTGCGGATATCCGCTGCTTCGTGGTCGGCGACAAGGTGATTGCCGCGATGAAACGCCAGGCCAAGCCTGGGGAATTCCGCTCCAACCTGCACCGTGGCGGCAGTGCCAGCCTGATCAAGATCACCCCCGAAGAGCGCATGACCGCGCTACGGGCGGCCAAGGTCATGGGGTTGAGCGTCGCGGGCGTGGACATCCTGCGTTCCAACCATGGCCCGCTGGTGATGGAAGTCAATTCATCACCTGGCCTGGAAGGCATCGAGACCACCACCGGCAAGGATGTGGCGGGGATCATCATTCAACATCTGGAAAAGAGTGGCGGGCCGAACATGACCCGGACCAAGGGCAAGGGCTAGAGGAGCAGTCTTCAGCTTGAAGCTTCAGGCTGCAAGAGACGGGCAGAAGCCGTTTGCTTTTCTCTTGCAGCTCTAAACGTGCAGCTTGCCGCTGCAGCTACACCGCGTCTCGGGGCAACATCAAACCCAACGGCAAGCGCACCCGCGCTTCCAGCCCACCGCCCTCGCGGTTGCGCAGCTCAACATTGCCGCCATGCATCGAGGCAATCCGCCGCACAATCGCCAGCCCCAAACCGGTGCCCTTGCCACCCCGAGCACGGTCGCCACGGGTGAAGGGGTTGAAGATGCCTTCCAGCTCGGCCGGGTCGATACCGGCCCCGCGATCCATCACGCTCAGCACCACATAGGGCGCAGCACTGTCACCGGAAACATACGCCGCCACTTCCACATCCGAACCGGCGTGGTGCAAGGCGTTGCCGATCAGGTTGTTCAGCAGGCGCTTCATCGAGACCCGACGCAACGCAAACGGCTGGATCGGCTCCAGGCGCATCCGCACCTGCTCGCCATTCTGGTTGTAGGGCGCTACCACCTCGCGCACCAGGTCCGTCAGGTCGACGACTTCCACCACCTCGTCGCGACCATCGCGGATAAAGGCCAGGAACTGGTCGAGAATCGCGTCCATGTCCTCGATATCACGCACCATGTCGTCCGTGAGATCGGTATGGTTGCCCATCAGCTCCAGGGACAGCCGCAAACGCGTCAATGGCGTGCGCAAGTCATGGGACACGCCCGCAAGCATCAGCTCGCGCTCGCGCCCGGCCTGTTCGACGTCCTCGGCCATCTGGTTGAACGCGCTGTAGACCTCGGTCATCTCGCTGGGCGTGTCGCTGACCGGCAGGCGCACACTGCGCCCCTGTCCCAGCTGGCGGGCGGCGAACACCAGGCGTTTAAGCGGTTGATTGAGCTGGCGCACGAAAATCCACGCGGACGCCGTCGAAAGCAAGCCGATAGCCAGGAACCAGCCCAGTACATTCCAGATCTTCTGCCCTCGCAAAGGGTGCGGATACAGCGGCACCTTCAGCCAATCTTCCCCCAGGCTCGGCGCGCGCACCCACAGCGCGGGTGACACATGCATACGCAGCCGAACTTCGGTGTCGTCGCCCAGTTCCGCCTGCATCTGGCGCTGGTAAATCTCACTGTAGGGCCAATGCTGCTCGCCTTCCGGCACACCTGCACCCGCCACGCGCACCAGTGTCGCCGCCTTGGCGATTTTCTCGCGGTTCTCGGGGTCGGCCGCCCAATAGGCGCGCAAGGTCAGGGCGACACCGTGGCTGTACTGTCGATCCACCAGCACGTCTTCGTTCATCAACAGATAAACCAGCGTGAGTGCCTTGGAAAACAGAACGACGATGAGCACCAGCCAAAGGGTGCGGGAGAAGAAACTTTGCGGGAACCACAGCGGGGTTTTCATAGGAGACAGCTAGACACCTTGCAGGAACGAGCGGCGCTCGCAGAATTGCAGACGCCGGACATCCCGTCGCCCCTCATGGAGCCAAACGCCAGGATGCCCGCCCCTGCAAATCATCGGTCACTTGGTTGCAGTGCCATCCGGCACAAACACATACCCCACGCCCCACACCGTCTGGATATAACGCGGCTTGGACGGGTCCGGCTCGATCATTCGGCGCAGACGGGAAATCTGCACGTCGATGGAGCGCTCCAGAGCGTCCCATTCCCGACCACGGGCCAGGTTCATCAGTTTGTCGCGGGTCAGCGGCTGGCGCGCGTTCATCACCAGCGCCTTGAGCACGGCGAACTCGCCGGTGGTGAGCATGTGGACTTCATCGCCACGCTTGAGCTCACGGGTGGCCAATGACAGTTCGTAATCGCCGAAGGTGACGCTTTCGTCTTCACTGCCCGGTGCGCCCGGCACCGGCGCCGCCTGGCGACGCAATACGGCCTTGACCCGCGCCATCAGCTCGTCCGGGTTGAACGGCTTGGCCAGGTAATCATCAGCGCCCAGTTCGAGGCCCTTGATGCGGCTCAGCTCATCGCCCTTGGCGGTGAGCATGATGATCGGAATCTGGTTGTTCGCGCCGCGCAGGCGTTTGCAGGCGGTGAGGCCGTCTTCGCCGGGTAGCATCAGGTCGAGCACGACCAGGTTGAACACTTCCCGCCCCAACAGGCGGTCCATCTGCTCGGTGTTCGGCACCGCGCGGGCACGATAACCCTTGGAGTTGAAAAAACGCTCCAGCAGGCTGCTCAGCCCCGGATCGTCATCAACGATGAGAATTTTTTCGCCTTCAGCAGTTTGTGCAGTGCTGCTCATTGGATGCTCCTCTTATCTCGGCGCGCATTATGGCCTAGCTGCCGTTATACGCACCGTGTGCATTGTTAGCAGATTTTTCCTCTACTGCCAGCGAACCCACGCCCTACAACCTGTGGCGCAGTCCCCCCCAAGGACAGAACGCTGGTTATAATGCGGCGCCTTCGTGCAGGGCAACGTCAGATCGTTACCGTTTACTGCCGGGCTTTTTTTCACCCGCTTGTCGTGTTTTTTACGATTTCGAGGGTCAATAGGCAGCCTCTTGACCCAGGCAGCGGCGCCAGTCGGGCCGCTCAACCAGCCTCGTCGGGCCTTGTTTTCCGGGCTTGCGAGCTGCTTTTAAGAATTTCAGGTGGTTTTATGGACAGCATCAACAGCCGCATCGCCGAGGAACTCGGCGTACGCCCCCAACAGGTCGAAGCGGCCGTCGCTCTACTGGATGAGGGCTCCACGGTGCCCTTCATCGCCCGTTACCGAAAAGAAGTGACCGGCAGCCTCGACGACATTCAACTGCGGCACCTGGAAGAGCGCCTGCGCTACCTGCGAGAACTCGACGAACGGCGCATCAGCATCCTCGCCAGCATCGCGGAACAGGGCAAGCTGACCCCACAATTGGAACGCGACATCAAACTCGCCGATACCAAGACCCGTCTCGAAGACCTCTACCTGCCGTACAAACAGAAGCGCCGCACCAAGGGCCAGATCGCCCTGGAAGCCGGCCTCGGCGACCTGGCCGACGGCCTGTTCAACGACCCATCGCTGAACCCGGATACCGAAGCCGCGCGCTTCATCAACGCTGAAAAAGGCGTCGCCGACGTCAAGGCCGCCCTCGAAGGCGCCAAATACATCCTGATGGAACGCTTCGCCGAAGACGCCAGCCTGCTGGAAAAGCTGCGCACCTACCTGAAGCAGGAAGCCATCCTCAGCGCCCGCGTGATCGCCGGCAAAGAGGAAGAAGGCGCCAAGTTCCGCGACTACTTCGAACACGACGAACCGCTCAAGAGCATGCCGTCCCACCGCGCCCTGGCGATTTTCCGCGGCCGCAACGAAGGTATTCTCAGCTCCGCGCTGAAAGTCGGCGACGAACTGCCGGGCACCATGCACCCGTGCGAAGGCATGATCGGTCAACAATTCGGCATCCAGAATCAGAACCGTCCTGCGGACAAGTGGCTCGGTGAAGTCGTGCGCTGGACCTGGAAGGTCAAGCTCTACACCCACCTGGAAACCGACCTGCTCGGCGAGTTGCGCGACGGCGCCGAAACCGAAGCAATCAACGTCTTCGCCCACAACCTGCACGACCTGCTGCTGGCCGCACCGGCCGGCCCGCGTGCCACCCTGGGCCTCGACCCGGGCCTGCGCACCGGCTGCAAGGTCGCCGTGGTCGACTCGACCGGCAAGCTGCTGGACCACGCCACCGTGTATCCGCACGTGCCCCACAACAAGTGGGACCAGACCCTCGCGATCCTCGCGGCCCTGTGCGCCAAGCACGCGGTGGACCTGATCGCCATCGGCAACGGCACCGCCAGCCGTGAAACCGACAAACTGGCCGCCGAACTGATCAAAAAATACCCAGCCATGAAGATGACCAAGGTCATGGTCTCCGAGGCGGGCGCTTCGGTGTACTCGGCGTCGGAACTGGCTTCCAAGGAATTCCCGGACCTCGACGTGTCGATCCGTGGCGCGGTGTCCATCGCCCGTCGCCTGCAAGACCCGCTGGCCGAACTGGTGAAAATCGACCCGAAATCCATCGGCGTCGGCCAATACCAGCACGATGTGTCGCAGCTGAAACTGGCACGCGGCCTGGATGCGGTGGTGGAAGACTGCGTGAACGCCGTGGGCGTGGACGTGAACACCGCCTCCGTCGCGCTGCTGGCGCGGATCTCCGGCCTCAACGCGACCCTGGCGCAGAACATCGTGACCCACCGCGACGAAAACGGTGCGTTCAAGACCCGCGCCGCGCTGAAAAAAGTCGCACGCCTGGGTGAAAAAACCTTCGAACAGGCCGCCGGCTTCCTGCGTGTGATGAACGGCGACAACCCGCTGGACGCCTCGGCGGTCCACCCGGAAGCCTACCCGCTGGTGCAACGCATCGCCGCCGAGACCGACCGCGACATCCGCTCGCTGATCGGCGACGCCGCGTTCCTCAAGCGCCTGGACCCGAAGAAGTACACCGACGAGACCTTCGGCGTGCCGACCATCACCGACATCCTGCAAGAGCTGGAAAAACCCGGGCGCGACCCGCGTCCCGAGTTCAAGACCGCCGAGTTCCAGGACGGCGTCGAAGACCTCAAGGACCTGCAACTGGGCATGATCCTCGAAGGCGTGGTGACCAACGTGACCAACTTCGGCGCCTTTGTGGACATCGGCGTGCATCAGGACGGTTTGGTGCATATCTCCGCGCTTTCGGAGAAGTTCATCAAAGACCCGCGCGAAGCGGTGAAGGCCGGTGATGTGGTCAAGGTCAAGGTCATGGAAGTCGACATCCCGCGCAAGCGCGTCGGCCTGTCGATGCGTATGAGCGACACTCCCGGCGAGAAAATCGACGGTGCCCGTGGCGCCCGCCCAGGCTCGGCGCCGCGTCAGTCGCAAAACAACGCGCCGCGCAAGGAAACCGCGACCGCAGCGCCGAGCAACAACGCCATGGCCTCGCTGTTCGCCAACGCCAAACAGTTGAAGAAACGCTGATGGAGATTCCGGCCGGCTTGACCCAAAGCGCGTTCAGCGAACTGATCGGCTGCCGCCTGCAACGCCTGGAGCAGGGCGTTGCCGAGGTGGCCCTGAGCCTGGAGCCGCAACTGCGTAACCGCGCAGGCAAGCTGCATGGCGGGGCGATTTTCAGCCTGGTCGACATCACCATGGGGCTGGCCTGTTCCAGCGCCCACGGGTTCGACCAGCAGAGCGCGACCATCGAATGCAAAATCAACTACATCCGCGCGGTGGAAAACGGCGAGGTGCTGTGTACCGCGCGAGTGATTCACCCCGGGCGGCGCACGTTGGTGGTCGAAGCCGACGTGTACCAGGGTGAAAGACTTGTCGCAAAAGCGCAGGGCACCTTCGCTGTCCTATAGCTCCCCGCCCTCGATTTGGGTTAATTTCGGCGCTGCGATAACAGCGTCGGAATTTTCTTGCTGCGCTACAGCCCAATTCATGGAGTGATGTAGGCTTTTTCAAAGCGGGTCAAATCGACTCAAAACCAGGCGATCACGCCAGTTTTAACTTCACCCTTGTAGACCGTCCTGCCCACCCCCATATTGGGGCGACTGACGCGTGAAGGAATCCAACTTGAGCGAACTTCTCAACCGCCGCCTGGCCCTGCTCGGCAAGCGCGAACACCTCTCCCTGCTGGAGCATTGCTTGCACGGCATCGAGCGCGAATGCCTGCGTGTCACCCATGAAGGTCGCCTGGCGCAGACGCCGCATCCCGAAGCCCTGGGCGCCGCGCTGACCCACGAACAGATCACCACCGACTACTCGGAATCGTTGCTGGAGTTCATCACCCCAGCCCTGCCCAACCCGGCCGATACCCTGAGCAGCCTGGACAAGATCCATCGCTTTGCCTACAGCAAGCTCGGCAGCGAATACCTGTGGAGCCCCTCGATGCCGTGCCCGTTGCCGGCCGAGGAAGACATTCCGATTGCCTACTACGGCACCTCCAATATCGGACAGCTCAAGTACGTGTATCGCAAGGGCCTGGCCCTGCGTTACGGCAAGACCATGCAGTGCATTGCCGGCATCCACTACAACTTTTCCCTGCCGGAAAAATTGTGGCCGCTGCTCAAGGAAAGCGAAGGCTTCGTCGGCACCGACCGCGACTATCAGTCCGACGCCTATATCGCCCTGATCCGTAACTTCCGCCGC
This sequence comes from Pseudomonas sp. Pse79, assembly GCF_024519615.1. Taxonomy (NCBI): domain Bacteria; kingdom Pseudomonadati; phylum Pseudomonadota; class Gammaproteobacteria; order Pseudomonadales; family Pseudomonadaceae; genus Pseudomonas; species Pseudomonas sp. Pse79. The sequence goes on along the minus strand of NZ_JALJRR010000016.1, from coordinate 73,104 downwards.
AACAGCTGGCTGCTGATGTACCTGTTCGGTGCCTCGCCAGCGCTGGACGCAGGCTTCCTGCGCGGCCGTTCGCACCAGTTGGACGTGCTGGATGCCGACACCTTGTACCTGCCGTATGCCACCAGCCTGCGCATGAGCGACCTGGGTTACCAGAGCAACGCCCAGGCCGGCCTGACGCCGTGCTACAACGATTTGGCCAGCTACACCGACAGCCTGCGCGAAGCGGTAGCAACGCCCTACGCGCCTTATGTCGAAGTTGGCACCCACAAGGATGGAGAGTGGGTGCAGCTCAACACCAACATCCTGCAGATCGAAAACGAGTACTACTCCAACATCCGCCCCAAGCGCGTGACCTACACCGGCGAGCGGCCGATCCAGGCGCTGATGGCCCGTGGCATCCAGTACATCGAAGTGCGCTGCCTGGACATCAACCCGTTCCTGCCGATGGGCATCGACCTGCAAGAGTCGCGCTTCCTCGATGCGTTCCTGCTGTATTGCGCGATGAACGACAGCCCGCTGTTCGCCGACAACGAGTGCGGCAACGCCACCTCGAACTTCCTCAGCGTGGTCAAGGAAGGCCGGCGTCCGGGCCTGCAACTGCAGCGCAAGGGCCAGGCGGTGGACATGAAGGAATGGGCCACCGAGCTGCTGGAGCAGATCGCGCCGCTGGCGGCCCTGCTCGATCAGAGCCACGGCATCGAGGAACACCGCCAGGCACTGGACGCCCAGTTGGCCAAGGTCAACGACCCGTCCCTGACGCCATCGGCCCAGGTGCTGGCCGCGATGGCCGAGCGCAAGGAAAGTTTCGCCCAGTTCTCCCTGCACCAGAGCGAGGTGCATGCCGAGTATTTCCGCAGCGAACCGTTGCCCGCCGAAGAGCAGGTGCACTTTGAAGAACTGGCACGCAAGTCGCTGGCGCAACAGGTGGAGCTGGAGCAGAACGAAGTGGGCGATTTCGATGTGTTCGTCGGCTCGTACCAGGCTAGCATCCTGGCCATCAGCAACTAAAAACCGAACTCACTCCCCCAGGGAAATGAGCTTCATGTGGGAGGGGGCTTGCCCCCGATGGCGGTCCTCAGTTAACTGATCAGTGACTGAACCACCGCTATCGGGAGCAAGCTCCCTCCCACATTTGCCTTCACTGGGATGAAGAATCCCGCCCACCCTTCTTCTCATAAGCTAATTCGAAAAAGTTATTTATTTTCGTATTCTTAGATCATTTAGTCTCCTCACACGCCGACACTCGGCCGCCTGATTGAGGAGCTTCCCCTTGAAACTGCATTCCCCTCTCCGCCTCTTGGCGGCATTGTCCCTGGCCGGTGCCAGCCTGTTCGCCCAGGCGGCGGATGTGACCATCGCCTACCAGACCACCGTGGACCCGGCGAAAGTCGCCCAGGCCGACGGCGCGTATGAAAAAGCCACGAACGCCAAGATCGACTGGCGCAAATTCGACAACGGTTCCGACATCATCGCCGCCATCGCGTCCGGCGATGTGCAGATCGGCTACCTCGGTTCCAGCCCGCTGACCGCCGCCATCACCCGTAAAGTGCCGGTGCAGACCTTCCTCGTCGCCACCCAGATCGGCGGTGCCGAAGCCCTGGTGGCGCGCAACGGTTCGGGGATCAACGGCCCGCAGGACCTGATCGGCAAAAAAGTCGCCGTGCCCTTCGTATCCACCGGCCACTACAGCCTGCTGGCCGCGCTGAAGCACTGGAACATCGACCCGGCGAAAGTGACCATCCTCAACCTCGCGCCGCCGGCCATCATCGCCGCCTGGAAGCGCGGCGATATCGACGCCACCTACGTATGGGACCCGGCCCTGGGCGTGGCCAAGGAAAACGGCAAGGTGCTGATCACTTCCGGCGAGCTGGCCACGTTCGGCGCGCCGACCTTCGACGCGTGGATCGTGCGTAAGGACTTCGCCGAGAAGCACCCGGAAATCGTCAGCGCTTTCGCCAAAGTCACCCTGGATGCCTACGCCGCGTACCGCAAAGACCCACAAGCCTGGCTCGCCGACAAAAGCAACGTCGACAAGCTGGTGAAACTCTCCGGGGCCAAGGCCAGCGACATCCCCGCGCTGCTGCAAGGCAACGTCTACCCGCTGGCCGCTGAGCAGGTGACCCTGCTGGGCGCGCCGACCATCAAGGCGGTGACCGACACCGCCGCATTCCTCAAGGAACAAGGCAAGGTCGAGGCGGTGCTGCCGGATTACGCCCCTTACATCAGCGCCAAGTTCATCACCCACTGATCAGGAGTTCATCGCGATGGCCTTGCTACAACTGGAGCGCATCAGCGCACGGTACCCAGGCGCCACAGAACCGGTACTGTCTGATATTTCACTCGAACTTGGGCCCCGGCAATTGCTGGTGGCCCTCGGCCCGTCCGGCAGTGGCAAGACTTCGCTGTTGAACCTGATTGCCGGTTTTGTCGAGCCCTCTGCCGGGCGCATCAGCCTCGATGGCGTGCCAGTCAAAGGCCCGAGCGCCGAACGCGGCGTGGTGTTCCAGGACGATGCCCTGCTGCCCTGGCAGGACGTGCTGGCCAATGTCGGCTTCGGCCTGGAGCTGGCCGGCGTGAGCAAAGCGCAACGCGAAGTGCGCGCCCGGGAAATGCTCGCGCTGGTGGACCTGGCCGGTTTCGACAGCCGGCGCATCTGGCAACTGTCCGGCGGCCAGAAGCAACGCGTCGGCCTGGCCCGCGCCCTGGCGGCGGACCCGCGTGTACTGCTGATGGACGAACCCTTCGGCGCCCTCGATGCATTCACCCGCGAACAGATGCAGGAGCTGCTGCTGCAAGTCTGGCGGCGCACGGCCAAGCCGGTATTCCTGATTACCCATGACATCGAAGAAGCGGTGTTCCTTGCCACCGATCTGATCCTGCTGGCGCCCAACCCCGGTCAGATCGTCGAGCGCCTGCACCTGGATTTCGGTCAACGTTATGCGGCCGGCGAGTCGGCGCGAGCGATCAAATCCGACCCGCGCTTTATCGAAACCCGCGAACACGTGCTGGGCAAAGTGTTCTCCCAACGGCAGGTGTCCGCATGAGCAGCTACGAACTTCCCGCCACGGTCGCCAAGCCGGTGGCGCGCACCGTTATCCCGCTGCGGCGCAGCCTGAGTACGCGTTGGATCAGCCTGTTGACGCTGGTTGCCTTGCTGGTGATCTGGTGGGCGGTGACCGCCAGCGGACTGATCGAACCATTGTTCCTGCCGCCACCGTCCGCCGTGCTGCAAAAAGGCTGGTTGCTGGCGACCACGGGCTATATGGATTCCACCTTGTGGCAGCACCTCGGCGCGAGCCTCGAACGCATCGGCCTGGGCCTGGGCTTTGCGGTGCTGACCGCGGTCCCGGTGGGGATTGCCATCGGCTCGAACCGTATCGCGCGGGGCATTCTCGACCCGCTGATCGAGTTCTACCGGCCGATTCCACCCCTGGCCTACCTGCCGCTGATCGTGATCTGGTGCGGCATCGGTGAGCTGTCCAAAGTGCTGCTGATCTACCTGGCGATCTTTGCCCCGATTGCCATCGCGACCGCGACCGGCGTGCGTACCGTCGACCCGGCCAAGCTGCGTGCCGCGCAGTCGCTGGGGGCCACGCGCGCCCAGTTGATTCGCCACGTGATCCTGCCGAGCGCGCTGCCCGACATCCTCACCGGCGTGCGTATCGGGCTGGGAGTTGGCTGGTCGACCTTGGTCGCCGCCGAGCTGATCGCCGCCACCAGCGGCCTGGGCTTCATGGTGCAGTCGGCGGCGCAGTTCCTGGTCACCGATGTCGTGGTGCTGGGGATTCTGGTGATCGCACTGATCGCCTTCGCCATGGAAATGGGCCTGCGGGCCCTGCAGCGTAAATGGGTGCCGTGGCATGGCCAGGCACACTGAGTGATGAGAACCCAATGAGCAGCCTGACCGTTACCCCATTAAGCACCGCCCTCGGCGCGCAGATCAGTGGCGTCGATATCACTCAACCGCTGAGCCCCGAACAGCGCGACGCCATCGAACAGGCGTTGCTCACTCATTCGGTGGTGTTTTTCCGCGACCAGCCGCTCACCCCGCAGCAACAAGCACGCTTCGCGGCGAACTTCGGCGATCTGCACATTCATCCGATCTACCCCAACGTACCGGAACAGCCTGAAGTGCTGATCCTCGACACCGCCGTCACCGACGTGCGCGACAACGCCGTGTGGCACACCGACGTGACCTTCCTGCCCACCCCGGCCCTCGGCGCGGTGCTGAGTGCCAAGCAACTGCCGGCGTTTGGCGGCGACACGCTGTGGGCCAGCGGGATTGCTGCGTATGCGGCCCTGTCCGAGCCGCTGAAGAGGCTGCTCGACGGGCTCACCGCCACGCACGACTTCACCAAGTCCTTCCCGCTGGAGCGTTTTGGCAACACTGCCGAAGATCTGGCGCGCTGGGAAGAAACCCGCAAGAAGAACCCGCCGCTGTCGCACCCGGTGGTACGCACCCACCCGGTGAGTGGGCGCAAGTCGCTGTTTGTCAGCGAGGGCTTCACCACCAGAATCAACGAGCTGGAAGCGGCGGAGAGCGAGGCGATCTTGAAACTGCTGTTCGCCCACGCGACACGCCCGGAGTTCACGATTCGCTGGCGCTGGCAGGAGAATGACGTGGCCTTCTGGGATAACCGCGTCACCCAGCATTACGCGGTGGACGACTACCGGCCACAGCGGCGGGTGATGCATCGGGCGACGATTCTTGGCGATGTGCCGTTCTGAGCCGAACACGACAGTCGCCACACTGAAGACAAAATGTGGGAGGGGGCTTGCCCCCGATTGCGCTGTATCAGTCAATGCATGTACTGACTGACCCACCGCCATCGGGGGCAAGCCCCCTCCCACATTGACCGGATTATTCAGCCGTCGATGGCTTTTCCCACAAGTTGATCCCGCCTTCCAGCGCAAACCGATCGATCTCCGCCAGTTCTTCGGCGGTAAAGCTCAAGTTCTTCAGCGCCCCGACGTTTTCAATGATCTGCTCCGGCCGGCTCGCGCCGATCAGCGCACTGGTTACCCGTGGGTCACGCAGGGTCCAGGCCAGCGCCAGTTGGGCCAGGCTTTGGCCACGGCGCTTGGCGATTTCATTCAGCGCGCGCACGTGAGCGAGGTTGGCTTCGGACAAGTGCTTGGCCTGCAACGAACCGCCACCGGGGCGATTGACCCGTGCATCGGCCGGCACGCCATTGAGGTACTTGTCGGTCAGCAGCCCCTGGGCCAACGGCGTGAACGCGATCACCCCGGCGCCGAGGGCTTCGGTGGTGTCGAGCAGGTCTTTTTCCACCCAGCGGTTGAGCAGGTTGTAGGCCGGCTGATGGATCAGCAGCGGGACTTTCCACTCGTTGAGCAAGGCGGCGATTTCGCGGGTTTTCACCCCGGAGTAGGAAGAAATACCGATGTACAACGCCTTGCCTTGCTGCACGGCGGTGGCGAGGGCGCTGGCGGTTTCTTCCAGGGGAGTGTCGGCGTCGAAGCGGTGCGAGTAGAAAATATCCACATAGTCGACGCCCAGGCGCTGCAGGCTCTGGTCCAGGCTCGCCAGGATGTATTTGCGCGAACCGCCGCCCTGGCCATAAGGGCCGGGCCACATGTCCCAACCGGCCTTGCTGGAGATGATCAATTCGTCGCGGTAATGCTTGAAGTCTTCGCGCAGCAAACGCCCGAAGTTGATCTCGGCGCTGCCATAGGGTGGGCCGTAGTTGTTGGCCAGGTCGAAGTGGTTGATCCCCAGGTCGAACGCAGTGCGCAGCAGGGCGCGCTGGGTGTCGATCGGGGTGCTGTCGCCAAAGTTGTGCCACAGCCCCAGGGACAGTGCCGGCAGCACCAAGCCACTGCGGCCGACGCGGCGATACGGAATAGATTCGTAGCGGTTTTCGGCAGCGATATAAGTCATCGAATCCTCTCTTGGACGGGGGCAAATAAGGCCTGGGAATAAGCCTATTCCCAGGCCTTTTAAGCAGCTGAATCGCTTAACGTTGCCTTTCCGTTTTACAGCAAACTCCTACCAGAGTGGAACGACATAGCTGACATAAAAGCGGTTTTCATCCTGCACAGTGGCACCGGTAATGTCTGGGCTGGCGTGGGCGTTTTTCCAGGTCACGCCCAGGCCCTTGAGGGTGCCGGTCGGCACTTGGTAGGCCACGGCAACGTTGCGTTCCCATTCGCTGGTAGTGCCCTGTGCGGTGCGGATGTCATCGCCGTGGGCATAGGCGGCGGAGAACGTCAGGCCGTTGAGGCCCAGTTTGCCGAAGTCATATTTGTATTGCGCCAGCCAGGTGCGTTCGCCGGCGTGCTGGAATTTGTTCAACTGCATGTTGGTCAGCGCCGGGGTGTCGGCACCCGAGCCGGGGCCCTGGCGGCTGTCGCCGCTGTTCAGGCCGGAATCCAGGTAGGGGAAGTCGCTGCTGCCGCTGTTTTTCTGGATGCCGAGGCCGACGGTATGACCTTCCAGGCTGTAGCTTTCCAACAGGCTGACGGTGGACTGGTTGATGCGGCCCTTGTTCACGCCATCGCCATAGACCCCTGCCGCGGCATAATCCTTGTCGCCATCGGCGTTACCGCCCACCCCCAGGCTGCGGAACATACGCACATCGGTGTCGATCGCACCGACCGACAACGCGTCATGGCGCTTGGCACCGAGGAAGAACTGTTGGTAGTAATCCTCAAGGTTGGAATACCACAGGCTGACGGTGGTGCCCGGCAAGCCGGTGTAGTCGGCACCGCCGAAGAGGAAGCGGTCGCTTTCCTTGGTGCCGCCCGCGGTGATCATGCCCTGGTCGCCGGTTTCATTGCGGATCTTGGTCTTGAAGATATCGCCACCGGTGAAGGTGAAGTCGCTGAGGTCCTTGGAGACCAGTTGCACACCGGTGTTGGTCTGCTGGTACAGGCGGCCGTCGGTGTTGGCCAGCACCGGGTTGTTGCCATACAGCGTACCGACCCGCAGTTCATCCTTGGCGAAGCGCATTTTGAACGTTGGGCTCAGCACGCCGAACTGGTCAGCGGATTTACCGTCGTCCAGCGGGAACATGCTGCCGGGGTAGCGGCCCTGGTGATTCTTGTCATTGAGGTCGCCGCCGGAGTCCAGTTTCAAACCGTAGAACGCCTGCAAGTCGAGGCCGAAACCCACGGGGCCTTCGGTGTAGCCGGACTTGAAGTTGAACTCGAAACCCTGGCCCCAATCGCGAATGCTGTGGGCCTTGGCATTGCTGCCGACCACGTCACGCCCCTGCTGGTTGAGATAGCGGTTGAGCAGGGTCACATCGGCGTGGCTGTCATCGATAAAATCGGCATGGGCGGACAGCATAAAGCTCGCCATGGCGACACCGACCATGGGGCTTAATAACGTCTTCATTGTTACCGGTCTCCGTCACTGTTCTGAAATGAAAGCGTCAAACGCTTCACACAATTACGCAGTGGCTAGATGACAGTTGCGCGTCAAAACGCGGCGGGGGCACATGAAATTAAGTTTAAGAAAGCCCCGTAATAGAGGCCTTGCGTGGGGGTAAAGCGCGCCCTGCCCACGCGGGAGCAGGGCCTGGAACATCAACGCACCAAGTGCAGGAACTGCAGGTGGCGCTCGTACTGGTCGAGAATATCGTTGATGACCTGCTCCTTGGTATAGCCCACCAGATCGTAGTCCTGGCTGCCCTCGCTCAAGTGGACTTCGGCCCGGTAGTAGCGACGGTTGTTGAGCTCCTTGGAACCCATGCCGCCACGGGCAAACGACGGTGTGAAGTACCCGCGCATTTGTACCTGATAAACGAACGGATGCTCTTCGCCATGGCCGATTTCCAGGCTGACGCTGTCGTTGGACGGGTCAGGCTGGGTCACCACATTCAGGCCCTTCTCGACGAACACAGCGGTCACTTCTTCAATCGCCGGGCGTACCGTCGACTCAAGGAAGCGGTACACCTCGTCGCGCGACGGGAAATGCACCGCCTGGCTCAAACGCTGGCGCCAACCGCCACGGCCCTTGCGCGCCGCGGACACCGGGGCCAACGAATGCAGTTGGGCGATCTGCTTCTGCGATTCGAGGTAGAAGGCTTTGTGCAGCCCCCACATCATCAGCAGCAGGATCAACGAGAACGGCAACGAGGTCAGTACCACCGCCGATTTCAGCGAATCGATACTGCCGGCAAACAGCAAGGCACTGGTCACCAGCGCGGTCATCGCGCCCCAGAACACCCGCAGCCACTTCGGCCCGTCTTCATCGGCGTTGCCGCCTTTGGATGACAGCGTGGACAGCACCACGGTGCCGGAGTCGGCGGAGGTGACGAAGAACACGAAGCTGATAAACACCGTGACCGCGATCACCGTCTTGCTCCACGGGTAGGTTTCCAGCAGCAGGTAGAGGCTCATCGACGGGTCATCGATGGCCGACTGGCCGAGCGCCGTCATCCCGTGATTGAGCACCTGGTCGATGGCGCTGTTGCCGAAGATCGACATCCACGCCAGGGTGAAACCCAGCGGGATCAGCAGCACGCCAAACACGAATTCGCGGATGGTGCGGCCACGGGAAATACGCGCGATAAACAGGCCCACGAACGGCGACCAGGCAATCCACCAGGCCCAGTAGAACACGGTCCAGCCACCCAGCCAGTCGCTTGGCTTGTCGTAGGCGTAGACGTCGAAACTCTTGGTCGGCAGTGCGCCGAGGTAGTCGCCGATGTTCTGGATCAGGGTGTTGAGCAAGTGCTGGGTGGGCCCGGCGAACAACACGAACAGCAGCAGCGCACAGGCCAGCAGCATGTTGATGTCGGACATCACGCGCACGCCCTTGTCCACGCCAGCCACCGCCACCAGGATCGCCGCACCCATCATCAGGGTGATCAGGCCGACCTGGATCCACTGGGTGTGGGCAATGCCAAACAGGTAATCCAACCCGGCGTTGAGGTGCAGCACACCGAAGCCCATGTCGGCACCGAGGCCGAACACCGTGGCGATGATGCCGAAGCCGTCCACCGCGTAGCCGATCGGGCCGTTGATGCGCTTGCCGATCAGCGGGTACAGCGCCGAACGCAACGCCAGCGGCAGGTTATGCCGGTAGGCGAAGTACGCGAGGGCCATGCCGACAAAGGCGAACACGCCCCAGCCATGCAGGCCCCAGTGCAGAAACAGGATCTGCATGGCCTGGCGCGCGGCATCGGCGTTCATCGCCGCGCCCTGGGGCGGTTGCACCAGGTGCGTCAGCGGCTCGGAGACGCAAAAGAAAAACAGCGTGATGCTGATCCCTGCGGCGAACAGCATGCCGGCCCAGGACAGGTAACTGAACTCGGGCTCGTCGTGGTCGGCACCGAGTTTTATCTTGCCGTAGCCCGATAGCGCGGTGACCACCACGAAGACCAGATACAGAGTCATCGCGAGCATGTAGTACCAGCCGACCGTATTGGCCGCCCAGTTTTGCGCCGCCAGCAACCAGGCACCGGCCTGTTGCGGGATGGCGATGACGGTGATGCCAAACAGCAGGATGAAGCTTGCGGCGAAATAGAACACGGGCGCATTCATACGCACCAGACCGCTGGGTGGGGTGGTCGATGCACTCATGAACGATGCACCCCTGAGGTGTGAGATGTGGCTGTGAATAACGGACTCAGCAAAGGTAAGCCTCCTGTTGTGAGCGGGCAGCGAACCACCGATTTAACTTGAACGAACGTTCAAGTTAAACATGGATAGGCGGTTTTGGACTAATCGCAGGGCTGAGTGGTAGGTGATTCCTACACTAGCTCAAGGACTGGTATGACGCCTGGGCGAGGCAAATCGTTCAGCGGTTGCCGACTGAAATACCGCTCACATTTGAAATACAGTCACCCTGTGGGAGGGGGCTTGCCCCCGATTGCGGTGGGTCAGCCAGCACAGGCATTGAGCGGCCCACCGCTATCGGGAGCAAGCTCCCTCCCACAGGGTTTTGTGTGATCTTTTGGGTGCCGTCGTCATGCTGATAAATTGAACATGGATGAGCCGCAAGGCTGAGGGGTAGGTGATTGAACGAGGCAAATCATCCAGCGGTTGCCGACTCAAACACCGCTCACATTTGAAACGCAGTCAACCTGTGGGAGGGGGCTTGCCCCCGATTACGGTGGGTCAGCCAGCACAGGCATTGAGCGGCCCACCGCTATCGGGAGCAAGCTCCCTCCCACAGGGTTTTGTGTGATCTTTTGGGTGCCGTCGTCATGCTGATAAATTGAACATGGATAGGCCGCAGGCTGAGGGGTAGGTGATTGAACGAGGCAAATCATCCAGCGGTTGCAGGCTCAAATACGGTTCACATTTGAAACCCAGTCAACCTGTGGGAGGGGGCTTACCCCCGATTGCGGTGGGTCAGCCAGCACATGCATTGGGCGGCCCACCGCTATCGGGAGCAAGCTCCCTCCCACAGGGTTTTGTGTGATCGATTGGCCGCAAGGCTGAGGGGTAGATGATTGAACGAGGCAAATCATCCAGCGGTTGCCGACTGAAATACTGCTCACATTTGAAATACAGTCAACCTGTGGGAGGGGGCTTGCCCCCGATTGCGGTGGGTCAGCCAGCACATGCATTGAGCGGCCCACCGCTATCGGGAGCAAGCTCCCTCCCACAGGTTTGTGTGTGATGTTTAAGGGCGTGCGCTACTTTTGGGTGCCGTCGTCATGCTGCAGATTCGCCTGCGTGATGTTCGCCCCCACCGGTACGCTGCGGGTCAGCCACACGTTGCCGCCAATGGTCGAGCCCTTGCCGATGGTGATCCGCCCGAGGATCGTCGCCCCGGCATAGATCACCACGTCGTCCTCGACGATCGGATGGCGTGGATGGCCTTTCTGCAACTGCCCGTCCTCATCCGCCGGGAAGCGCTTGGCGCCCAACGTCACCGCCTGGTAGATACGCACGCGCTCGCCGATGATCGCGGTTTCGCCAATCACCACACCCGTGCCGTGATCGATAAAGAAACTCGGGCCGATCTGCGCGCCGGGGTGTATGTCGATGCCGGTGGCCGAGTGGGCGATCTCCGCGCTGATACGCGCCAACAACGGCAGGCCGGCGCGGTACAGATGGTGGGCCAGGCGATGGTGAATCACCGCCAGTATCCCCGGATAGCACAGCAGCACTTCATCCACACTGCGCGCAGCCGGGTCGCCGTGGTAGGCGGCCAGCACATCGGTGTCCAACAGGCTGCGCAGGGACGGCAAGGCCAGGGCGAAATCCTGGATCAGGCGGATGGCGCGGGCGTCGACATCACTGTCATCCTGGCCGCTCTGGCGCGCGGCGTAGCGCAGTTCCAGGCGCGCTTGGCCGAGCAAGGCATTCAAGGCGACGTCGAGGGTGTGGCCGACGTAGAAATCTTCACTTTCCTCACGCAAGTCCACCGGCCCCAGGCGCATCGGAAACAGCGCGCCGCACAGCGCTTCGAGGATCTGCGCCACGGCCTCGCGCGAAGGCAGCTCGCGACCGCCATGCTCGCCACTCATGCGGCCATTGCGTGCTCGCCACTGGTCCCGCGCGCTGCGCAGTTGGCTGACAATGGTGGGTAATTGCCAATGACTGGAACGCTCACTCACGGTATTCACTCCTGACAAAATGGCCATCACTTTACGATAGGCACCCCGGCTGCTCTTAAGAACCAATGGTGCAATGCTAAGAACCATCAAGCATAAACGATTGGCGGTTGCCCGATGAAAAGTGCCTGCCTATAGTCGCCCCATCACTTAGCAACCGTGCGTAGCCATGATCAAACAACAGCTCGACCGTTTTAACCGCCTGGAACTGCTGGGCGGCGCCACTGCCCTGGAAAAACTCGAGCGGCTGTCGACCTGGCTGGGCAGGGACATCTACGTCAAGCGCGACGACACCACACCGCTGGCCATGGGTGGCAACAAGCTGCGCAAACTCGAATACCTGGCGGCCGATGCCATCGCCCAGGGTGCCGATACCCTGGTGACCGCCGGGGCCATCCAGTCCAACCACGTGCGCCAGACCGCCGCGCTGGCCGCCAAGCTGGGCCTGGGCTGCGTCGCCCTGCTGGAGAACCCCACCGGCACCGAAGACCCCAACTACCTCGGCAACGGCAACCGTCTGCTGCTGGACCTGTTCGACGCCAAGGTCGAGTTGGTAGAGAACCTCGACAACGCCGACGACCAGCTCAACGCCCTCGCCGATCGCCTGCGCAGCAACGGCAAGAAGCCGTACCTGGTGCCCATCGGCGGCTCCAACGCGCTCGGCGCCCTGGGTTATGTGCGGGCCGGGCTGGAACTGGCCGCGCAGATCGAAGACAGCGGTCTGGAATTCGCCGCCGTGGTCTTGGCCTCGGGCAGTGCGGGCACCCACAGTGGCCTGGCCCTGGCGTTGAGCGAAGGGCTGCCGAACTTGCCGGTCGTCGGCGTTACCGTGTCGCGCACCGACGAAGCCCAACGCCCGAAAGTGCAGGGTCTGGCCGAACGCACCGCCGCGTTGCTCGGTGTGGACATCCCCGAGGCCTTCAAGGTGATCCTGTGGGACGAATACTTCGGCCCGCGTTATGGTGAACCGAACGCCGGCACCCTTTCAGCGGTCAAGCTATTGGCGAGCCAGGAAGGCTTGCTGCTGGACCCGGTCTACACTGGCAAGGCCATGGCCGGCTTGCTGGACGGTATCGGGCGTCAGCGCTTTGAGGATGGCCCGATCATTTTCCTGCATACCGGTGGGGCGCCGGCGTTGTTTGCTTACAACGCCGTATTTAACTGAATAAACAGGGATCAACATGTGGGAGGGGGCTTGCCCACGATAGCGGTGGGTCAGTGATACATGCATAAGCTGACACGGCCCTATCGGGGGCAAGCCCCCTCCCACAATTGGATTGAGTGCATGTTCAAAAATAGAATATCAATTTAGATTTATATTATTTTCAAGTCTTAAAAACCGGCTTTATCATCGCGCCGTAGGCGAAGACGCGCTACGCGCTTTAAGGCAGGATACGTCTACCGCGTCACCTGCTTCGCTCAACATAACAACACAGGGGCTCTTCATGACTATTTCTGTATTCCGTCGCACATTGCTGGTCGGCACTCTGGGCCTGGCCCTCGGCGCTGGTTGGTTGGGCCAGGCCGTGGCCGGCGAACAGTTGGGCAACATCAAGAAAGCCGGTGAGATCAAGATCGGTCTCGAAGGCACTTACCCACCGTTCAGCTTTGTCGACGAAAGCGGCAAGCTCAGCGGTTTCGAGGTCGAGCTGTCGGAGGCGCTGGCCAAGGAGCTGGGCGTCAAGGTCAAACTGCAGGCCACGCCATGGGACGGCATCCTCGCCGCCCTGGAATCCAAGCGCCTGGATGCGGTCGTCAACCAAGTGACCATCTCCGAAGAGCGCAAGAAGAAGTACGACTTCTCCAAGCCTTATACCGTCTCCGGCATCCAGGCCCTGACCCTGGCCAAAAACGTCGACACCATCAAGACCGCCGATGACCTGGCCGGCAAGAAAGTCGGCGTGGGCCTGGGCACCAACTACGAACAATGGCTCAAGGACAATCAGCCCAAAGCCATCATCAAGACCTACAACGATGACCCTACCAAGTTCCAGGACCTGCGCATCGGCCGCATCGACGCGATTCTGATCGACCGCCTCGCCGCACTCGAATACGCCAAGAAAGCCAAGGACACTGCCGCCGCCGGCGACGCCTTCTCCCGCCAGGAAGCCGGTATTGCCCTGCGCAAAGGCGAGCCGGAATTGCTCGAGGCCGTGAACAAGGCGCTCGACAAACTGCGCGCCGACGGCACCTTGAAGAAGCTGTCCGAGAAGTACTTCAACGCTGACGTCACTCAATAATGGAAGCAGGTTTCCAACTCGCGCTGGACTCCGCGCCCTTTCTGCTCAAGGGCGCGTATTTCACGGTAATCCTCAGCCTCGGCGGGATGTTTTTCGGCTTGCTGCTGGGCTTCGGCCTGGCCTTGATGCGCCTGTCGCGCTTCATGCTGCTGCGCGGGGTCGCTCGCGTCTACGTGTCGTTCTTTCGCGGCACGCCCCTGCTGGTGCAACTGTTCCTGATCTACTACGGCTTGCCGCAAGTGGGCATCGAGCTGGACCCGATCCCGGCCGCCATGATCGGCTTCTCGCTGAACATGGCCGCCTACGCCTGTGAAATCCTGCGTGCCGCCATCGCGTCCATCGAGCGCGGCCAGTGGGAAGCCGCGGCCAGTATCGGCATGACCCGCGCGCAGACCCTGCGTCGGGCCATCCTGCCGCAAGCGATGCGTACCGCGTTGCCGCCGCTGGGCAACAGCTTTATTTCGCTGGTCAAGGACACCGCGCTGGCGGCCACCATCCAGGTGCCCGAGCTGTTCCGCCAGGCGCAACTGGTGTCGGCGCGCACCTTCGAAATCTTCACCATGTATCTGTCCGCCGCCCTGATCTACTGGGTCCTGGCAAGCATCCTGGCGCATTTTCAAAATCGTCTGGAAGACCGGGTCAACCGGCATGACCTGGAGTCTTGAAGCATGATCGTGGTTGAAAAACTGACCAAACAATTCAACGGCCAGGTGGTGCTCAACGGCATCGACCTGGAGGTCAAGGAAGGCGAAGTCGTCGCCATCATCGGCCCCAGCGGCTCCGGCAAGACCACGTTCCTGCGCTGCCTGAACTTCCTCGAAACCCCCACCAGCGGTCGCATCAAGGTCGGTGACATCGAGATCGACAGCAGCAAACCGCTCAACCAGCAACAGGGCCTGGTGCGGCGCCTGCGCCAGCACGTGGGTTTTGTGTTCCAGAACTTCAACCTGTTCCCGCACCGCACCGCGCTGGAAAACGTCATCGAAGGCCCGACCGTGGTCAAGAAGATGCCCCGTGAGGCCGCGACCGCCCTGGGCCGCACGCTGTTGGCGCGGGTCGGCCTGGCCGGCAAGGAAGACGCCTACCCTCGGCGCCTCTCCGGCGGCCAGCAACAGCGCGTGGCGATTGCCCGGGCGTTGGCCATGGAGCCGGAGGTGATCCTGTTCGACGAACCCACCTCGGCCCTCGACCCGGAACTGGTGGGCGAAGTGCTGGCGACCATTCGCAGCCTGGCCGAAGAAAACCGCACCATGGTGATCGTCACCCACGAAATGAGCTTTGCCCGGGATGTCGCCAACCGGGTGATCTTCTTCGACAAAGGGGTGATCGTTGAGCAAGGCGAGGCCAAGGCGTTGTTCGCCAACCCCAGGGAAGAACGCACGAAACAGTTCCTGAGCAAGTTTCTCGCGCATTGACGCGCGCCCACCGGCAGCACAACGCGTGTGGGGGAGCCCGCTCCCGCACACGCCCGGCCTGCCTGAGTAAAACAGCCCCCGCGCCACCCCCGAAATTCCCGCGCCCAGTCAGACCGTTCTGAATCGTCCAAAACCCGCCGTTTAGCCTTTTGCCGCCATTGACGCCCTCCGGCCAACGCTCTTATCTAGCGCCCAGAGGATTGGATCCTATCCCGGCTTTTCACTGAATCGTTCCTTTCGGCCCCCGTCGCGTTCCCGCGCCAAGGGTCCGGAACGATTGCTGCTGGCTGCATCAAGGAGATTACTATGACGCGCACCGCAACCCCGGCCCTGCTCACTGCCCCGACCCTGCCCCAGGCACTTGGCAACGGCATCAACGCCCTGGCCGCCACACAGCTGCAAGTCGACATCGCGCCCTACCCCGGCATGGATGAGGGTGACCTGATCGAGCTGTTCTGGAACAACTGCTTTGCCGACTCGCGGCGTATCACCGCGTGCAAGGTCGGCACCGCCACCCAACTGCGGGTGCCGGAAAGCTTTGTGCAGGACGGCCATGCGCGGGTTCACTACCAGGTCATGCAGATCGGCCACGGCCCCGCACGCTCAGCGGTGACCACGGTGCAGGTCAAGACCAACTACCCGGGCGGCCAACCGAGCGCGCTGTACAGCGACGAAAACCAGAACCTCGCCCCTGTGGGCCTGCCCGACATGATTCGTCGCTACGGCGTCAACAGCAGCCAGGTGCGGCGCGGTATTCCGCTGACCATCGAACCCTACCTGAACATGACCCGCGGCGACGCCATCACCCTGCGCTGGGGCGATGCGCGCCTGGACCTGCCGAAAATCCAGGCCCGAGCCGTCGGCATCGCGGTGCAGGTGTGGGTGCCGTCGGCGATCATCATCGAAGCCGGCGACGACAGCCGGCTGGACGTCACGTACTGCATTCTCGATCGGGTGGGCAATAACTCACGCTGGGCGCCGGCCCGCACACTGCGCATCGCCGCCTATGTGCCGGCGACGCCGAAGCGCCCTTCCAGCGCCGCGCAGATCTATCAACCGCGTCGCCCCTGAAGCGTGGGTAACGGCCCTTCTATGCATATTCCTAAAAGTTAGTTTATTTAAATATTTAACACGTTTAGGGTATATAAACCGGACCACCGGACATTCCTGATTGTTTTGTTTCCATTTCATTGAATGCGAGGTCGGTATGGTCAGAATTACCCCGGTGCAGAACGCCAGGGCATTACGTGCAGCCAAGGAGCGGCGCTGATGTCTAACTTGGCTCTAACCCCCCCCCAGAGTGATCTGGACGTCGCCCCCCTGCTGTTGCCGGCCGTTGTGCTGCGCAACGATGCCCAAGCGCTGAGCGCGGCCCATGAGTTGGCCCAGGCCGCGCGCGTACAGGCCGCCAAGCGCGACCAGCAGCGCAAGCTGCCCTGGGCGCAGATCGAGCAATTCACCCGCAGTGGTCTGGGCAGTATTTCCATTCCCCGCGAGTACGGCGGCCCGCAGGTGTCGTTCACCACCCTGGCCGAAGTCTTCGCGATCATCAGCGCGGCCGACCCGGCCCTCGGGCAGATCCCGCAAAACCATTTCGGCATCCTGCACCTGCTGCAGGGCGCGGCCACCGAGCGCCAGAAAAAACAGCTGTTCCAGAGCGTGCTCGACGGCTGGCGCATCGGTAACGGCGGCCCGGAGCGCGGCACCAAAAACACCCTGGAGCTCAAGGCGCGGATCAGCGCCGAAGGCGACGGTTACGTGATCAGCGGCCAGAAGTTCTACTCCACCGGCGCCCTGTTCGCCCATTGGGTCGCGGTGAAGGCGCTGAACGACGACGGCAAGCAGGTCATGGCATTTGTGCGCCGTGGCACGCAAGGACTGCGCATCGTCGACGACTGGTCCGGCTTCGGCCAACGCACCACCGCCAGCGGCACCGTGCTGCTCGACCGGGTGCCGGTGGACGCAGAGCTGGTGGTCGAAAACTGGCGCCTCGGCCAAAGCCCGAATATCCAGGGCGCGGTCTCGCAATTGATCCAGGCAGCCATCGACGCCGGCATTGCCCGTGGCGCGCTGGATGACACCATTGCGTTCGTCCGCGAGCGCTCACGCCCGTGGATCGACGCCAAGGTCGAACGCGCCAGCGATGACCTGTATGTGATCGCCGACATCGGCAAATTGAAGATCGAACTGCACGCCGCCGAAGCCCTGCTGCGCAAGGCCGGCCAGGTGCTGGACCAGGTCAGCGCCGCGCCGATCACCGCGCAGTCCGCCGCACGCGCCTCGATTGCCGTGGCCGAGGCCAAGGTGTTGACCACCGAAGTGTCGCTGCTGGCCAGCGAAAAACTCTTCGAACTGGCCGGCAGCCGCGCCACCCTCGCCGAATTCAACCTCGACCGCCACTGGCGCAATGCCCGGGTCCACACCCTGCACGACCCGGTGCGCTGGAAGTATCACGCGGTGGGCGCTTATCGCCTGAACGGCACATTGCCGGCTCGTCACTCCTGGATCTAACCGCCCAGAACACTTTTTCCACGCGCTTCTGGAGAACACCGATGACTTTATCTACCCACGTCGCGCTCATCACCAGCGACGAACAAGCCCTGATTGTCGCCAGCGACCTGGCTGAAGACCTGCGCCGCGACAGCGCCCAGCGCGACCGCGAGCGCCGCCTGCCGCTGCCCGAACTGGACGTATTTTCGCGTTCCGGCCTGTGGGGCATCAGCGTGCCGAAAGCCTATGGCGGCGCTGGCGTGTCCAACGTCACCCTGGCCAAGGTCATCGCGCTGATCGCCCAGGCCGACGCCTCGCTGGGCCAGATCCCGCAAAACCATTTCTACGCCCTCGAAGTGCTGCGCGTGAACGGCAGCCCCGCGCAGCAACAACGCCTGTACGCCGAGGTGCTGGCCGGCCAGCGCTTCGGCAACGCCCTGGCGGAACTGGGCACCAAGACCGCCCACGACCGCGTGACCCGCCTCACCCGCGACGGCGACGGTTTTCGGATCAATGGCCGCAAGTTCTACGCCACCGGCGCGATCTACGCGCAACGCATCCCGACCTCCGTGGTGGACGAGAACGGCATCCAGCACCTGGCCTTCGTGCCCCGCGACAGCGCGGGCCTGACGGTGATCGACGACTGGAGCGGCTTCGGCCAGCGCACCACCGGCAGCGGTTCGGTGGTGTTCGACAACGTGCGGGTCGCAGCGCACGACGTGCTCCCGTTCCAGAGCGCCTTCGAACGCCCGACCACCGTCGGCCCGCTGGCGCAGATCCTCCACGCCGCCATCGACACCGGCATCGCCCGCGCCGCCTTCGAGGACGCGCTGCACTTTGTACGCACCAAGACCCGCCCGTGGATCGACTCCGGCAGCGACAAGGCCAGCGAAGACCCGCTGACGCTGAAGAGCTTCGGCCACTTGAGCATTCGCCTGCACGCCGCCGAAGCCTTGCTGGAGCGCGCGGGCGAGTTTCTCGACCGCGCCCAGGCCGACAGCCACGCCGAGACCGTGGCCGCCGCCTCGATCGCGGTCGCCGAAGCACGCGCCCTGAGTACCGAAATTTCCCTGGCGGCCGGCAGCACGCTGTTCGAACTGGCCGGCAGCCAGGCGACCCTGGCCGAGCACGGCCTCGATCGCCACTGGCGCAACGCCCGCGTGCATACCCTGCACGACCCGGTGCGCTGGAAGTACCACGCCGTGGGTAATTACTACCTCAACGATAAAAAACCGCCACTGCGGGGGACCATCTGAATGGCGAAGAAAAAAATCCTGCTCAATGCCTTCAACATGAACTGCATCGGGCATATCAATCACGGCTTGTGGACGCACCCGCGGGACACGTCCACCCAGTACAAAACCCTCGAGTATTGGACCGACCTGGCGCGAACCCTGGAGCGCGGGCTGTTCGACGGGTTGTTCATTGCCGATATCGTCGGCGTCTACGACGTGTACCAGGACGCCATCGACGTGCCGCTCAAAGAGTCGATCCAACTGCCGGTCAACGACCCGTTGCTGCTGCTCTCGGCCATGGCCGCCGTGACCCAACACCTCGGCTTCGGCCTGACCGCCAACCTGACCTACGAGCCGCCGTATCTGTTCGCCCGGCGCATGTCCACCCTCGACCACCTGAGCCGTGGTCGGGTCGGCTGGAACATCGTCACCGGCTACCTCGACAGCGCCGCCAAGGCCATGGGCCTGACCGAACAGGTCGAACATGACCGACGCTACGACCAGGCCGATGAGTATCTGCAGGTGCTCTACAAGCTCTGGGAAGGCAGTTGGGAAGACGACGCCGTGCTCAACGATCCGCAGGCGCGGGTGTATGCGCAGCCGGGCAAGGTGCACAAAGTAGAGCACCACGGTGAGTTCTACCAGGTGGAGGGTTATCACCTGTGCGAACCGTCGCCGCAACGCACACCGCTGCTGTTCCAGGCTGGCACTTCGGCGCGTGGCCTGGTGTTCGCCGGGCGGCATGCCGAGTGCGTGTTCATCAGCGGGCGGGACAAGGCCAGCACCCGGCTCCAGGTGGACAAGGTGCGCGCCAGCGCCGTGGCGGCCGGGCGCAACCCGCACGACATCAAGGTGTTCATGGGCCTCAACGTGATCGTTGGCGCCACTGAGGAACTGGGCTGGGCCAAGCATGCCGAGTACCTGAGCTATGCCAGCGCGGAAGCCGGCGTGGCGCATTTTTCGGCGTCCACGGCGATCGATTTTTCCCAGTACGCCCTCGACGAACCGATCCAGTACGTGAAGAGCAACGCGATCCAGTCCGCCACCCAGCACCTGCAGAACAACGATTGGACCCGCCGCAAATTGCTCGAGCAGCATGCCCTCGGCGGGCGCTACATCACCGTGGTCGGTTCGCCCGAGCAAGTGGCGGACGAGCTGGAATCCTGGGTCGCTGAAACCGGGCTGGATGGCTTCAACCTCACGCGCATCGTCACCCCGGAAAGCTATGTGGACTTCATCGACCTGGTGGTGCCGGAGTTGCAGAAGCGTGGGTCGTACAAGACCGCTTACGACACTGGAACGCTGCGGGAAAAAGTCTTCCACGGCGGCGCCCGCTTACCCGAACAACACACCGGCTCCACCTACCGCCACGGCCCCCTGTAGGAGCGAGCTCGCTCGCGAAGATCGTCAACGATAACGCGGGGCCCCTGATACCCCGCAGCGCCCTCAAGTTTTTCGCGAGCAAGCTCGCTCCTACACATTGGAAACTACCTATGAAAAAGACCCTGTTGTCCCACCCAGTCAAAGCCCTGGCCCTGGCCTTCGGGTTGTTCAGTTCGACGCTGTTCGCCGCCGACACGCCGCTGAAAGTCGGCACCACCGCGGCCTTCGCAATTCCCCTGGAAGCCGCCGTGGCCGAGGCCGGCAAGCAAGGCTTGAACGTCGAGCTGGTGGAGTTCACCGACTGGATCGCGCCCAACGTCAGCCTGGCCGCCGGCGATATCGACGTGAACTACTTCCAGCACATCCCCTTCCTGGAAAACGCCAAGGCCGCCGCCGGGTTTGATCTGGTGCCGTATGCACCGGGCATCATCAATAACGTCGGGCTGTATTCGAAAAAATACAAAAGCTTCAACGACCTGCCCCAAGGCGCCAGCGTGGCGATTGCCAACGACCCGATCAACAGCGGGCGCGGCCTGCAACTGCTGGCCAAGGCGGGGCTGATCACGCTCAAGCCGGGCGTGGGTTACAAGGCCACCGAAGAAGACATCATCGCCAACCCGAAGCAGCTCAAGATCCTGCAAGTCGAGGCCGTGCAGTTGGTGCGCGCCTATGACGATGCGGATCTGGTGCAGGGTTATCCGGCGTATATCCGCCTGTCCAAGACCTTCGATGCCGAGTCGGCGCTGCTGTTCGACGGCCTCGACCACCCGGAATACGTGATCCAGTTCGTGATCCAGCCGAAAGCCAAAACCGACCCGCGGGTGATCAAGTTCGTCGACCTCTACCAACACTCGCCGGTGGTGCGCGCCGCCCTGGATAAATCCCTCGGCAAGCTCTACCAAGTCGGCTGGGAAGGTTGAACATGACGGCCGCCAACATCCAACTGCGCGACCTGGGCACACCACCCAGGAACGCCGAGCAGACTGAACTGCATCCGCACCTCAACCGCGCTCATGTGCGCTTTATCAACCTGGGCAAGACCTATGACGGCACGGTACACGCGCTGCAAGGCATCGACCTGGCGATCCAGCGCGGCGAAGTGTTCGGCATCATCGGCCGCAGCGGCGCCGGCAAGTCGTCGCTGATCCGCACCATCAACCGCCTGGAACAGCCCAGCAGCGGGCGCGTGCTGATCGATCAAGTCGACATCGGCGCGTTCGACGAAGACCGCCTGGTGGCGCTGCGGCGGCGCATCGGCATGATCTTCCAGCACTTCAACCTGATGTCGGCCAAGACCGTGTGGCAGAACGTCGAGTTGCCGCTCAAAGTCGCCGGCGTCCCCAAGTTGCAGCGCGAGCAGAAGGTGCGTGAACTGCTGGAGCTGGTGGGCCTGAAGGACAAGCACAAGGCCTACCCGGCGCAACTCTCCGGCGGGCAGAAACAGCGCGTAGGCATCGCCCGTTCGCTGGTCCACGACCCAGAGATTCTGCTGTGCGACGAGGCCACCTCGGCCCTCGACCCGGAGACCACCCAATCGATCCTCTGCCTGCTGCGCGAGATCAACCAACGGCTGGGCCTGACCATCGTGTTGATCACCCATGAGATGGCGGTGATTCGCGAGATCTGCGACCGCGTGGTGGTGCTCGAACACGGGCGCATCGTCGAGCAAGGCCCGGTGTGGGAAGTATTCGGCAACCCGCGGCACGAGGTCAGCCGAACCCTGCTGGCGCCGCTGCAACACGGCCTGTCGGAAGAACTGCAAAGCCGCCTGCAACCCACGCCGGCCTCGGCTGACGCCGCGCTGGTACTGCGCTTGCAGTTCACCGGCAGCGCCACCGATGAACCCGACCTGGCCGCGCTGTTCGGCGCCCTCGGCGGGCGCGTGCGCTTGCTGCAAGGCGGCGTGGAACGGATTCAGGGGCATGCCCTGGGGCAATTGCTGCTGGCGGTGAATGGCTCGCCCCATGACGCCGACACACTGCGCAGCCGCGCCGGGCATTGGGCACAACAGGTGGAGGTGTTGGGTTATGTGGTTTGATCGTTTAGTGCAGGGCGCCATCGACACGCTGTTGATGGTCGGCGTGTCGTCGCTGATCGCGTTGCTGGTGGGGATTCCGCTGGCGGTGTTCCTGGTCACCAGCGACAAGGGCGGCATCTACCAGGCTCCGGCGCTGAACCGGGTGCTGGGGGCGTTCGTCAATCTGTTCCGCTCGATTCCGTTTCTGATCCTGATGGTGGCGCTGATCCCCTTCACCCGGCTGATCGTCGGCACCACCTACGGCGTGTGGGCGGCGGTAGTGCCGCTGACCATCGCCGCGACGCCGTTCTTTGCGCGCATCGCCGAAGTGAGCCTGCGCGAAGTCGACCACGGCTTGATCGAAGCCGCACAAGCCATGGGCTGCCGGCGCTGGCACATCATCTGGCACGTACTGTTGCCCGAAGCGCTACCGGGGATCGTCGGCGGGTTCACCATCACCCTGGTGACCATGATCAACTCGTCAGCCATGGCTGGGGCGATTGGTGCAGGTGGGTTGGGGGATATTGCCTACCGCTATGGTTATCAGCGCTTTGATACGCAGATCATGCTCACGGTGATTGTGCTGTTGGTGCTGCTGGTGGCGGTGATTCAGCTGGGCGGAGACCGCTTGGCGCGGGGGCTGAACAAGCGCTGAGCACTCGTTTGTACCTGTCAAGGTTGACAGTTGTTGGAGGGGGTTTTCGCGGGTTTAATTGGCTCGACACTGTCTGCGACGGATCAGGGAGCGAATACCATGTCCACTATAACCACCTGCGCCAGGTGCGCCACGCTGGTGTTAGCACTGGCCGCCGTCACGCTTGGCGATGCAGCGGCAATTCCGCTTCACGGGCAATATTCAACAACTACCGTTAACAACTCCTTCACGTTCAACAAAGGAGCGATCTTTAACTGGGGTAATAATGTGTTTACACAGAAGCTCCAATACAAATAGACACTGACTGACATGTAGTGTGAGTGGACTTCCACCCTCACCCTTACTCATCACTGTGATTAATTCACAAAGCGCGGGGGCTGAACACGCGCTGAGCACTCGTTTGGACCTGTCAAGGTCGACAGTTGTTGGAGGGGGGTTATGCAGGTTTAATCGGCTCGACACCGTTTGCGACGAATCAAGGAGCGAATACCATGTCTACTATAACCACCTGCGCCAGGTGCGCGACGCTGGTGTTGGCGCTGGCCGCCGTCACGCTTGGCGATGCAGCGGCAACTCCGCTTCACCGGCAAAATTCAACAACTACCGTTAACAACATCCCCCAACCCAAATACAGTTACATCTTGATGACCTCTTTACGGAGTCTACAAATCCTATCCAATGAGTCGTACTACTCCGTAAATTTCACTGATTAATTCAAGCGCAGTCATCAAATGAAGAGCCGTCTCAGGGGGCAGTCAACTGGACATGGGATATAGTCAGCACTTCACCTCCAAAGCGCCTCCCCATGAAACTCGCCCCCGACGACCTCAACCAGATCACTGCCACCACCCTCGACCACTACAACAGCGTGGCCGAGGACTTCCGTGAAGGCACCCGCGATCACGATGTGAGCCAGAACATCGACGCGCTGCTGCGGCATATCCAGGGCGCGGCGCCGTTTACCGTGCTGGACTTCGGCTGCGGGCCGGGGCGGGATTTGCAGACCTTTACGCGCATGGGCCACATCGCCGTGGGCCTCGACGGCTCCGAGCGCTTTGCGCAGATGGCGCGCGAAGACAGCGGCTGCGAGGTGCTGCAGCAGGACTTCCTGAAGCTGGACCTACCCAACGCACGCTTCGACGGGATCTTTGCCAATGCGGTGCTGTTTCACATTCCCAGGCAGGAACTGCCGCGTGTGCTCAAGCAACTGCATGGCGCGCTGAAACCGGGCGGGGTGTTGTTCAGTTCCAATCCACGCGGTGACAACCGCGAAGGCTGGAATGGGCCGCGCTACGGTGCCTATCACGACCTCACGGCCTGGCAAGCCCTGCTGACTGCCGCCGGGTTTGTGGAGTTGGAGCATTACTATCGCCCCGCCGGCCTGCCCCGGGAACAGCAACCCTGGCTGGCCAGCGTGTGGCGCAAGCCGGCCGCTTCATCGGGCCAATGACACGCCATCCACGAATACTTCCCGGATATCCTTCACGCCCGCTGCAAACACCAGCGCGGCGTAAGGTTCCTGCCAGGGCGTGAAAGCCCGTGGGTCCAACAGGAGCATGTCTGCACGCTTGCCCACCTTGAGACTCCCCACCTGCGAATCAATACCGAGCACCTCGGCACTGCCCAGGGTGTGCAAGCGCAGCACTTCATAGGCTTGCATCGCCGCCGCACGTTGTTGCCTGGCGCGCACTTGATACAAGCCCATACGCATGTTTTCAAACGGGTCGGCCCGGTCGGCGCTGGCCTCGCCATCCACGCCCATGCCGACTTTCATGCCCGCCGCGCGATAGGCCAACACATCCGCCATTCCCGATCCCAGCCGCCCATTGGACATTGGATTCCAGGTCATACCCACCCCCGCCCGCACCGCCATGGCGGTCAGTTCGGGCGTGGAATGAATGAAATGACCGAAGATCAAGTGCGGCCCGGCGATACCGGCCTGCTCGAGCAACGGATAGCGGGCGCGCTCTCCCGCTGAGTCCACCACAGACTCCAGGTAATGCTGCTGGTTGCCCAGGAAAAACTCACGCATCAAGTCGCCCTCGACCTGTGCCTGACCCGGCGTCGCGCTGACATATCCGGCGGCGCCCGCCAACATCGTGCCCAGGTAACGCCCCGACTCGGGTTGAGCACTGGCCCACGTCAGAAAGGCCGCCGTGCGCTCACGCGCCATTGCCGGCGTCCAGCTTTCATTGACTGTACGCACATTGAGGCCATGCACCACGCGTAAGCCGGCATCCAGCGCGCCGCGTAATTGCTGGCGATCGACTTCGCCGCTGCGATCGGCGCCGGTGTAGGTGAAATTGAACACGCTGGTTATACCGTTCTGCAGGTGCTGTGTGGCACCGCGCCGGGTCAACTGGTAAAGCTGCGCAGCGTCCAACTTTGGCGCCTCCACGCCATAGAGCCGGTCAATCCAGCCTTCAAGATTATCGTTGGCGGCAATACCGTAGAATCCGCTTTGCCACAGGTGACTATGGGCCGACACAAATCCCGGCAACAACCACTGCCCCTGTGCATCGAGCCTGCGTTGTACCACCAGGCCAACAGGCGGTTTGCCAGCGGCCAACTCGCTGATGACACCCTTGTGGTCAACCAGCAAATAGCCCTTCACCGGTTCGCGCTGGCCCTGTTCAAGGGTGAGGATATAAGCGTTTTCGACCAGCAACCGTGGGTCACTTTGTCGAGGCTGATGCTGACACGCGATGACAATCAGTAGACTCAGGGCAAGTACCGCAGATCTGAGAAACATAGCGCTCTCTCCTGTCGTGGTCGACACTCCAAGCCATGAGTGTCGACGCATACTGCATTAGTGTTCCGCCTTCCTTTAAAACGCGGTAATGCTGTATCCGACAAGGGTGGCACGGTGAATCCTAGCTGAGCGCGAGCGTTCTTGTGAGGCGCGTTATTCGCTCTTCGGCTCGCGAATCTTGTACCAGGCCACATACAGCGCCGGCAGGAACAACAGCGTCAGCAGCGTGGCAATGATGATCCCGCCGATCATCGCGTAGGCCATCGGCCCCCAGAACACTTCCCGCGCAATCGGGATCATGCCCAGGCTCGCCGCAGCCGCCGTCAGCAGGATCGGCCGGCGCCGGTGTTCGGTGGCTTGCACCACCGCATCCCACGGCGTGTAGCCGGCCAGTTCATATTCCTCGATTTGCGTCACCAGGATCACCGAGTTGCGGATGATGATGCCGATCAGCGCCAGAATGCCAAGGATCGCCACGAAGCCCATGGGCGTGCCGGTGGGGACCAGCGCCAGCACCACGCCGATCAGCCCCAGCGGCGCGACGCTGGCCACCAGGAACATCTTCTGCACACTGTGCAGTTGGATCATCAGGAAGGTCGCCATCAAAAACAGCATCAACGGCACCACGCTGGCAATCGGGCCCTGGGCCTTGCTGCTTTCTTCCACGGTGCCGCCGGTGGCGACCTTGTAGCCCACCGGCAGGCCGGCGTTGAACGCATCGATCTCGGGCTTGAGCTGCTTGACCAGATCGGTCGGCTGCATCGCGTCGCGCACCGCCACCTTGAGGGTGATGGTCGGCTTGCGGTCGCGGCGCCACACCAGCGGTTGCTCCAGCTCATAACGCACAGTGGCGAAAGCCAGCAGCGGAATCGAGACGCCGTTGGGCGTGACGATCTGCAGGTTCTGCAAGGTTTCCGGCGTGCCGCGCTCGGCATCTTCGGCGCGGCCGACCACGTCGATCAGGTAGATATCGTCATGCACCTGAGTCACCGACGCGCCGCTGACCACGCTGTTCATCAACTGCGCCACGTCTTCGGAAGACAAGCCCAACTGCCGCGCCTTGTCCTGGGCAATCTCGATGCGCAGGACTTTGCCCGGTTCGTTCCAGTCGTAAATGATCTCGCCCAGGTGGCGGTTCTTGTCCAGCAAGGTCGCCAGTTCGATGGCGTGCTTGCGCACCTGGTCAGTGTCTTTGCCGGAAACGCGGTACTGGATCGGCCGCCCCACCGGCGGGCCCATCTCCAGCGGCTGCACAAAGCTGCCGACGCCGACGAAATCCTCACGCAGGCGTTTTTGCAGGCGCGCGATCAACTCGCCGCGCGCCTTCAGGCCCTTGCTGACGATTACCAACTGCGCGTAGTAGGGGTTTTCCAGTTGTTGGTCGAGAGGCAGGTAGAAACGGATCGCGCCCTGGCCGATGTAAGTGCTCCAGCGCTCGATATCCGGGTCGTCCTTGATGATCGCTTCGAGGCGGTCGACGGCTTTGCGGGTTTCGTTGATCGAAGCGTTTTGCGGCAGGTTGAGGTCGACGAGGATCTCCGGGCGGTCCGACGACGGGAAGAACTGGTTCTGCACAAACTGCATGGAAAACACCGACGCCGCGAACAGCGCCACGGTGATGCCGATGGCCCACCAGCGGTTGCGCATCGCCCACAGCATGCCGCCATTGAAAGCGCGGCCGATGCGCCCCGGTTCGGCACTGTGGGGTTTCACGTTGGCGCTGAGGATATGCACGCCGATCACCGGCGCAAACAGCACCGCCACCACCCACGACACCAGCATCGCCACGGCAATCACCGCGAACAGGGTGAAGGTGTACTCGCCCGCCGAACTGGCGTTGAGGCCGATCGGCACAAACCCGGCCACGGTCACCAGGGTGCCGGTGAGCATCGGGAACGCGGTGGAGGTGTAGGCGTAGGTCGCCGCCTGCGCCTTGGTTTCGCCTTTTTCCAGGCGCGTGATCATCATCTCCACGGTGATCATCGCGTCGTCCACCAGCAAGCCGAGCGCGATGATCAGCGCCCCCAGGGACACGCGCTGCATGGTGATGCCGCTGTATTCCATGAACACGAACACCAGCGCCAGCACCAGCGGGATCGAGCACGCCACCACCAGCCCGGCACGCAGGCCGAGGCTGATAAAGCTCACCACCAGCACGATCACCACCGCTTCGAACAACGCGCTGGTGAAGCCGCCGACGGCCTCTTGCACCACTTCTGCCTGGTCGGAGACCTTGTAGACGCCGACCCCCACCGGCAGGTCGGCGGTCAGTTCGTCCATGCGCGTGTGCAGGGCCTCGCCGAACGACTGGATATTGCCGCCCTTCTGCATCGCGATCGCCAAACCGATCGCCGGCTTGCCGTTGAAACGGAACATTGGCGTCGCCGGGTCAACGTAGCCGCGGCTGATGTCGGCGACGTCCGCCAGGCGATAGAAGCGGTCGTTGAGGCGCAGGTTGACGTTGGCCAGGTCTTTTTCCGAGGCGAACTGCCCGGACGTCCGCACGGAAATGCGCTCCGGCCCGGCTTCGATCACCCCGGCCGGGGTCACTGCGTTCTGCGCCTGCAGGCTCTGCACCACCTGGCGTTGGTCGATCCCCAGGGCCGCGAGTTTGCGTGTGGAAAAATTCAGGTAAATCACTTCGTCCTGCTGGCCGATCAGCTCGACCTTGCCCAGGCCCGGCACCGCACGGATCTCGGCGCGCGCCTGCTCCACGTAGTCGCGCAGCTGGCGCATCGACAGGCCGTCGCTGGTAAAGGCGTACACCGAGCCGAACACGTCACCGAACTCATCGTTGAACGACGGCCCCTGCAAGCCCTGGGGGAAGCTGCCGCGAATATCGTCGATCTTCTTGCGCACCTGGTACCAGATCTCGGGGATCGCCTTGGCGCTGGTGGTGTCCTTGAGGTACACGAACACCGTGGACTCACCGGGCCGGGTGTAGCTGTTCACGTAGTCGAGGGCGTCGAGTTCCTCGAGTTTTTTCTCGATGCGGTCGGTCACCTGTTTGAGCGTTTCTTCCTGGGTCGCGCCCGGCCAGCGGGTCTGGATCACCATGGTTTTGATGGTGAACGAAGGGTCTTCCTCGCGGCCCAGGTTCTTGTAGGAAAACACGCCCATCAGCAGCGCGACGAACATCAGGTACCAGATAAAGGACTGATGCTTGAGGGCCCATTCGGATAAGTTGAAGCTCCCTTTCATCGCGGGCTGTCCTCGTCGATCTTGACTGTTTGCCCCGGTTGCAGGCTGTTCACACCGGCGACGATGATGCGCTCACCGGGCTTGACCCCGCCGCTGAGCAAAACGCTGTCGGCGTCACGACTGAGTACCGTGACTTCACGCGGCTGCACGGTCCGGCTTTGGGTGTCCAGCAGCCAGATCCGCGTTTTGCCGTCGATTTGCTGCAAGGCGCTCAACGGCAGTTCGATGCGCGGTGGGATGGCCGAGCTCAAGGTCACGCTGATCGCCGTACCCAGCAGAAAAGCCGCCGGCGTGTCGGCCAGGGTCAGGCGCGCGCGACGGGTGCGCGTGGCGCTCTGGGCCTGGGGCTCGATTTCGCGCACGGTGGCGGTGGTGTTCACGCTGGGGTCGAGTTGCCCGGCGACGAGGAACACCACATCGGGCGGCAGACGCTCGGCGAGGCCGGCGGGCAGGTCGATCACCGCCTCCTTGATGTCCGGGCGCGCCAGGGTCACCACTTGCTGGCCTGCGCTGACCACCTGGCCGGCCTCGGCGTTCCAGGCGGTAACGATGCCGCCATGGTCGGTACGCAATCGGGCGTAGTTGAGCTGGTCCTTGGCCTGGTTGACCGAGGCCTGCGCCTGGTCGAGGCTGGCCTGGGTGGTTTTCAGGTCGGTCTGGGCCACGTCCAACTGGGCCTGGGCGCCGACGCCACGGTTGAACAACGCCTGCTGGCGACGGGCGCTGGCCTGGGCGTTGATGAACTGCGCCTGCACGCGGGCGAGGTCACCTTGGACCGCGCGCAGTTGGTTTTGCTGGTCGGTGGGGTCGAGTACGGCGAGTACCGCGCCCTTCTCCACCTCGGCGCCGACATCCACGGTGCGGTGGGCGATGCGCCCGGGCACGCGGAACCCCAGGTTGCTTTCGTAGCGCGCCTGGATGGTGCCGGCGAAACGGCCGAGGGTTTCCTGGTCTTCGGCTTTCACTTCCATGGACAACACCGGGCGCACGGGCTCGGGTGGCGGGTCGTTCTTGGAGCAGGCCAGCAGCAACAGGCTGGCGGCGAGCAGGCCGGTCAGGCGCATCATGGTTGCACTCCTTGGGCCTGGGCCGAGTCGGGCGGCTGGGCGATTTCGACGCGCATGCCGGGGTGCAGCAATTGCCCGCCGGCCACCACGACTTTTTCACCGCCCTGCAGACCGTCACTGATGATCACCTTGCCGGTGAGGTAACGCGCCACACTGACCTTGCGCAACTGCGCCAGGCCGTCGCCATCCACCAGCCACACGGCGGGGTCGCTGAGGTCTTTGGTCAGCGCCGACCATGGCAGCTCGATGCTGGGCTTGGCCGGGCCGTTGGCGGTAGCGCTGACCACCGAGCCCAGATGCATGCCCGCGGGCAGGGCCTCCAGAGCGATTTTGACTTGCACCGTGCCGGTATTGGCAGCGACGGCCGGGGTAACTTCGCGGACGTGGCCCTGGACCTTGATACTGGGGTTATCCAACAGGCTCACCGTGATCGGCGCATCGGCCGGCGGTTCCACCAGCAACGACTCGTACACGTCGAATACCGCGTCGCGCTCGCCCTCGCGGGCCAGGCTGAAGATCGGCACGGTGGCCTGCACCACCTGGCCCACTTCAGCCTGGCGCGCAGTAATCACCCCGGGGGCCTCGGCGAACAGCGCGGTGTAGCCCAGTTGCTCGCGGGCATTGGCCAGTTGCGCCTGGGCGGCGGCCAGGGCGCTTTGGCTGCTGCGCAACGCCGCCTGGGCAGTGTCGTATTCGCTGCGGCTGGTGTAGCCCTTGGGCAGGAGTTTTTCCTGGCGCACGAACGCGGCGGCGGTCTGCTTGACCCGCGCCTGCTCGGCCACGACCTGGGCCTGGGCGGAGTCGACATTGCTCTGCAAGTCCTTGGGGTCGAGCTTGGCCAGCACTTGCTTGGCGCTGACATGGTCGCCCACATCGACCATGCGCTGAATGATCTTGCCCCCCACGCGAAAGGACAGATCGGTTTGCACCCGCGCCTGGATATCGCCGGTCAGCGTGACGGCCACTGCGTAGTCAGTCGGCTGCACGGTCTGCACGAACACCCGCGCATGCTGCTTGGGCTCGGCTTTTTCCTGGCCACAGCCGCTCAGCAGCGCCAACAGGCCAAGTGCGAAAATAACTGTCGAAGGGTGACCGCCCATGCAGGCTCCTTTACGTGATGCCAACTTGCCGGAGTGTAGGCGACTACGACCTTTTAGCAGGGTTCCATGTGCATGGATGGCGCCCAACGCCAATGGTTCCGAAGCCAAACGAATGCCCACGCTCAAGACGCCGGGTAGCCCGGCCTTTATTGGCATAAACCGTCCATTTTTGATACCGAAATATCACATTGATATCGCCCAACACGATAGCTGCCAGATTCGCGGGGTTGGCGAGTGACGGCTATGGTTGTGGGGTCTGTGATTCGAGGGAATGAACAATGAACGAAGCGAAACCGATTGATCCGCAGGAGCTGGTGAAATGGTTGGTGGCATTGCGCAGGGCGATCAACGCCCGAGTGCGGTGAAACGCTGAAAATCCACGGTGAGATAAAAATCAAATGTGGGAGGGGGCTTGCCCCCGATAGCGGTATGACAGTCACCGATGCATTGACTGAACCACTGCTATCGGGGGCAAGCCCCCTCCCACAATTCTGAGCGCATTCCAAATTCCACCCATAAAAAAACGCCGACGCTGTGCAAGCCGTCGGCGTTTAAACCTTGAAAGGTTTTACCGCTCGATCAGAACGCCGGCACGACTGCGCCGTTGTACTTCTTCTCGATGAACGCTTTGACTTCCGGGCTGGTCAGGGCCTTGGCCAGTTTCTGGATAGCAGCGCTGTCCTTGTTGTCCGGGCGCGCCACCAGGAAGTTCACATACGGCGATTTGGCGTCTTCGATGATCAACGCGTCCCTGGCCGGGTTGAGGCCGGCTTCCAGGGCGTAGTTGGTGTTGATCAGGTCCAGGTCAACCTGGTCCAGCACACGTGGCAACAGGGCTGATTCCAGCTCTTTGAACTTCAGGTTTTTCGGGTTGCTGGCAATGTCTTTTGGCGTCGCCAGCGCATTGGTCGGGTCTTTCAGGGTGATCACACCGGC
This sequence comes from Pseudomonas sp. Pse79, assembly GCF_024519615.1. Lineage (NCBI taxonomy): Bacteria > Pseudomonadati > Pseudomonadota > Gammaproteobacteria > Pseudomonadales > Pseudomonadaceae > Pseudomonas > Pseudomonas sp. Pse79. Next base: position 41,079 of record NZ_JALJRR010000016.1, on the reverse strand, counting down.
CTTCTGCAGCAGCAACAGGGCACGGCCGCTGTTGGAGCCTTCGTTCGGAATGGCCACGGTGGCGCCATCTTTGAGCTCAGAAATGTTTTTGATTTTCTTCGAGTAACCGCCGAAGGGTTCAACGTGTACGCCCACCACGGTGACCAGGTTGGTGCCTTTACCTTTGTTGAAGTTTTCCAGGTACGGCAGGGTCTGGAAGTAGTTGGCGTCCAGACGCTTCTCGGCCACCTGCACGTTGGGCTGTACGTAGTCGGTGAAGACTTTGATTTCCAGATCCACGCCTTCTTTGGCGAGGGTCGGCTTGACCAGCTCGAGGATCTCGGCGTGCGGGACCGGGGTAGCGGCCACTATCAGTTTTTCGTTGGCCTGGGCGAAGCCCGCAGTCAGGGCAGCCGCCAGTGCGGTAAACAACAGAACCTTTTTCATGAGTGTCCTTATCGACATTCCGGGGCGTCTCTGACGACCGTATTGGGGTGGAGTGCCAGCGAAGTGCTATCGCGGCGTGAGAGTGACAATACCTAGATTTTTTATTCCCGAACAATACCTTTTATTCAGGTTGATATTCCATTTTGTTCATTTAGGAATTTGCGCAAGGTTTCCCGTTCGGCCGCATTGGCGCTTTCGAATATCCGCTGCACCTGCTCCAGCGGCGAACCGGCGGTCGGCAGGTTCAAATGCTCCGGCAAGATTTCGTCACCGCTGCTGACCAGCAAGGCAAAGTGGATGACGTTCTCCAGCTCGCGGGTATTGCCCGGCCAGCTGTGGTGTTCCAGCACGCGCTGGGCCGCGTCGCTGATCAGCGGCACCGGCAGGTCCAGGCGCTGGCTGTAGATGCCAAGAAAGTATTCGGCCAGGGACAGGATGTCGCCGACCCGCTCGCGCAAGGCCGGCAGGTCCAGTTGGCCTTCGCTGAGGTAATGGAACAGGCGCTCATTGAACTTGCCTGCGGCCACGGCCTGGGCCAGGTCGATGCTGGTCGCCGCCACCAGGCGCACGTCCACCGGGCTTGGTTGCTGCGCGCCGACGCGGGTGACTTCGTGGTTTTCCAGGGCGGCGAGCAATTTGACCTGGATCGGCAACGGCAAGTCGCCGATCTCATCCAGGTACAAGGTGCCGCCGTTGGCCGAGCCGAACCAGCCGGCCCGGCTGCTCGCCGCGCCACTGTGGGCGCCGGCGGCGTAGCCGAACAGTTCGGCATCGGCATAGGTCGGGCTGATCGCGCCGCAATTGACCGAGACAAACAGCCCGGCGCGGTCGCTGCCCCGATGGATATGCCGTGCCAGCAACTCTTTGCCGCTGCCGGTCTCGCCACGGATCAACACCGGCAAGGCGCGGGGCGCGAGGTGTTCCAGCGCTTCGCGCAGTTGCCGCGAACGCGGGTCGACGAACACCAGTGCCTTGGCGCGGATGCTCAGCGGGCTTTTTTCGGCGTCGGGGAAGGTCAGCAGCGGCTGACCGAAGGTTTCATGCAGACTCATGGCAGGCTCCCGCCCCCAATCCGCTCAGGGACGGGGCGTTGAAAAAGGTTCAGGCCGTGCGCCGGGCGTGATGCTCCAGGCGGCTTTGCAGGCGATAGAGATACGCGAAACCCTGCTCCCAGCGCTGGTGGCCGGACTTCACATTGATATGCCCGGCACCGGACAAAATGCCGGCTTCAGCGCCCCAGTCGCGCGCCAGCTCCATGGCCCTGGGGGCGCTGACGGCACTGTCGTTGTCGGAGCTGACCACCTGGCTGGGAAACGGCAGCAGGTCGCGTGGAATCGGCGCGAAGTTACGCAGCGCGGGGGCACAGGCCGGGCGTTCGACATCCGCCGGCGCCACCAGCAACGCCCCGCGCACCTGCCGCAAAAACTGCAGCGGGGCAGTGGCAGCCCAGTGGGCCACGGTGATGCAGCCCAGGCTATGGGCGATCAGAATCACTGGCGTGCTGTCGGCGGCGATCGCCTCGGCCAGCGCGGCCACCCAGTCTTCGCGACGCGGCGTCAGCCAATCGGCCTGCTCCACCCGGGCGCTGTTGGGCAGGCTGTTCTGCCAATGCGTTTGCCAATGATCTTCTGGCGATCCTTGCCAGCCCGGCACGATCAGGTAACGAATCGATTCGCTGTGCATGGGTGTGCCCTCCTGCAGCGTTTAACGTTGCTGGACAGTATAGGGACGGGGTTTATATTCGTTAAGGAATAAGAAGCTATTTATTAATAACCAAAAAATCAAACTATGGGTGGTGTATCAGCTAGCGCATTCATCAATTGATCCACCGTCATCGGGGGCAAGCCCCCTCCCACATTTAACAGCCGGGCTTGCCCGCGATCGCGAGAGCCCAGGCCACACATCTATCAGCGCCCGCGATCGCGACGCAGTAGTTTTTTCACGCGCATGACCAGCGCCTTGTCTTCAAACGGCTTGAGTAAATAATCATCCTCATGCAATTCCAAGTCGCGCAGACGGTCTTCGATCCCACCCGGGCTGGTCAGAAACAACACCGGCGTCTCGCCCTTGTGCCGAATCGCCTGCTGCAGTGTCCAGGCATTCAGCCCCGGCAGCATCACGTCCAGAATCACCAGGTCGTACTCGTTGCCCTCGACAAACCGCTGGGCGGCCATGCCGTTGGCCGCGACTTCCACGGAATAACCGGCCTCGTTCAAACCCTGGGCCATCCGCTGTGCTTCTTCGGATTCATGTTCCACTAACAGCACGCGCATAACACACCTCGATTGATCAGACCTGCAGGCTAACACCCTCAGGTGTGCGCCGCCTCACGCAGGCGCTGTGCATCGAGGATTTCGATCTCGCCATAGCCCAGGCGCACGATGCCCTGGGCTTGCAGGTCCTTGAGCAAGGCGTTGGTGGTCTGGCGCGACAGGCTCAACATCGCCGCCAGGTCTTCCTGGGGTAACTGCAGCCGGCGTTTTGAGGGTTCGATGTCGCCGTACCCTTCAATGATCATCAACAAACGATGGGCCAGCCGCACCGAGGCGGGCATCAGGCTGAGCTGTTCGAGGCCGATGAAACTCAGGCGCAACTTTTGGCTCATCAACAAGGCCAAGTCGCGCCAGTACTGCGGGGTTTCATCGAGAATGTCGAGCAATGCCTGCTGGGGCACCTGCAACAGCCTGCACGGCCCGACCGCACAGGCGTCGTGGGTGCGCGGCAGGCCGTCGAACAGGCAGATTTCACCAAACCAGTAGGGCGACTCCACCAGGCTGAGCAGCGCTTCCTTGCCCTGCTCGTTCACCGCGCTGATCCGCAAACTGCCGTCGAGCACCGCATACAAGCCGCAGGGCGGGTCACCGCGCTTGAACAGGTATTGCCCCGCCGTCAGCAGCCGCAGCCGCGCGTGGGCCAGCAGACTATGCTGAAAAGCGCCGGGCAAGTGGCTGAACCAGTGCCCGGCAGCCAGCCGGGGTCGCCATTGCTCTGCGTTCATGAGAACTCCGAAGATTGTCGCCCAACTGACAGTTAGGCGAAGGCTGACAGGGCATGATCAAACATCCTACAGGAGGAATAACAATGAAAAGCCTCGTCGACCACCTCAGTCAATACGCCGCCTACCACCGCGACCCGCGCAATATCGCCAGCCACTTTATCGGCATCCCGCTGATCGTGGTCGCCGTCGCCGCGTTGCTTTCACGCCCGGAGTGGCCGCTGGCCGGGCTCTGGCTGTCGCCGGCGCTGATCGTCGCGCTGCTTGCGGCGTGGTTCTACCTGCGCCTGGAACTCGCGCTGGGCGTGCTGATGAGCGTGCTGATGGGCTTGTCGGTGTGGGCCGGGCACGTACTGGCGGCGCAAAGCACGCCGGTCTGGCTCAGCGGCGGTATCGGTATGTTCGTGGTGGGTTGGGTGATTCAGTTTGTCGGGCATTACTACGAAGGCAAGAAGCCGGCGTTTGTGGATGATGTGTCGGGGCTGATCGTCGGGCCGTTGTTTGTGGTGGCGGAGTTGGCGTTTTTGCTGGGGTTGCGGCACGAGCTCAAGCAGCAGATTGAAGAGCGTTCGGGGCCAGTCGCTCGCCGCAATCTAAAGCCGAGAGAAGTCTGAATGTGGGAGGGGGCTTGCCCCCGATTGCAGTGGGTCAGTCACTGAAGATATTGACTGATCCACTGCTATCGGGGGCAAGCCCCCTCCCACATTGGGTGTTGTAGTGTACTTAGGCTTTTTGCCAGACCTTGGGTTTGAAGAACAAGGTCTCGCCCCGCGCCAGGCCGATCAGGCTGTCGTGGTCTTTCACCACTTCGGCTTCGATCAGTTCGCTCTGGCCTTCGACTTTCAAGGTCACCCGCGTGGTCGCCCCCAGCGGCCGGATATCGCGCACTTCGGCGGCATGGTGGTCTTCCAGTTCATGGCGCGACAGCGACACTTCGTGAGGGCGGAACAGCACGTGTTGGTCGCCCCCCAGGTGCAGGCGGTTGGAGTCGCCGAGGAAGTGGTAGACGAAATCGCTGGCCGGGTTCTCGTAGACGTCGCCCGGTGAGCCGATCTGCTCGATCACGCCCTTGTTCATCACCACGATACGGTCGGCGACTTCCATCGCCTCTTCCTGGTCGTGGGTCACGAACACCGAGGTCAGGTTGATGTCTTCGTGCAAGCGCGCCAGCCAGCGGCGCAGCTCTTTGCGCACCTTGGCGTCGAGGGCGCCGAAGGGTTCGTCGAGCAGCAGCACTTTGGGCTCCACCGCCAGGGCGCGGGCCAGGGCGATGCGCTGGCGTTGGCCGCCGGAGAGTTGTTCCGGGTAGCGGTCGGACAGCCAGTCCAGTTGCACCATGTTCAACAGTTCGTGGACTTTGACCGCGATCTGGCTTTCGTTCGGGCGCTGGTTTTTCGGCTTCATGCGCAGGCCGAAGGCGACGTTATCGAACACGGTCATGTGGCGGAACAGCGCGTAGTGCTGGAACACAAACCCGACGTTGCGATCACGCACGTCGTGGCCGGAGACGTCTTCACCGTGGAACACGATGCTGCCGGTATCCGGGGTTTCGAGACCGGCGATGATGCGCAGCAAGGTGGTCTTGCCGCAGCCGGAGGGCCCCAGCAACGCCACCAGCTCGCCACTCTGGATGTCCAGGTTGATGCTGTTCAGGGCCTTGAAGGCGTTGAAGTTCTTGCTGACATTACGGACTTCGATGGACATGGATTATTCCTCAGCCGCAGCTGCGCGCAGGCGGTTGATACGGTTCTCGCTCCACTGCTTGAGCAGCAGGATGAAGAGCGCCAGGATCAGCAACAGACTCGCCACCGCAAACGCAGCGACGTGGTTGTATTCGTTGTAGAGAATCTCGACGTGCAGCGGCAACGTGTTGGTCACGCCGCGAATGTGGCCGGACACCACCGACACCGCGCCGAACTCCCCCATCGCCCGCGCGGTACACAGCACCACGCCGTAGATCAGGCCCCATTTGATATTCGGCACGGTGACATGCCAGAACATCTGCCAGCCATTGGCGCCAAGCAGCCGCGCGGCTTCTTCTTCCTGGGTGCCTTGTTCCTGCATCAGCGGGATCAGTTCCCGGGCCACGAACGGCACGGTGACGAAGATGGTCGCCAGCACGATGCCCGGCAAGGCGAACACGATCTGGATGTCATGCGCCTGCAGCCACGGCCCAAAGAAGCCCTGGGCGCCGAACATCAGCACATAGACCAGGCCCGCGATCACCGGCGACACCGAGAACGGCAGGTCGATCAGCGTCACCAGGATGCTCTTGCCACGGAACGAGTACTTGCTCACGCACCATGCGGCGCTGACGCCGAACACCACGTTGAGCGGCACCGAGATCAGCACGGCGACCACCGTGAGCTTGAGCGCCGACAGCGCATCGGGTTCGAGGATCGCGGTGAAGAACGCGCCGAGGCCATTCTTCAAGCCCTGGGACACCACGATAAACAGCGGCAGCACCAGGAACAGGAAGAACACCAGCCAGCCCAGGCTGATCAGGATGCGCCGCGACAGCGCACTGCCACGCCGGGCAGCGTTGGCCGAGGACGCGGCGGAGATAGACGATTGGGACATGTTCCGCGCCTCCTTATGGGTGTTCGATGCGCCGCTGCAGCAAATTGATCAGCAGCAGCAACACGAAGGAAACCACCAGCATCAGCACACCGATGGAGGTGGCGCCGTGGTAGTCGTACTGGTCGAGCTTGACCATGATCAGCAGCGGCAGGATCTCGGTCTTCATCGGCATGTTGCCGGCGATGAAGATCACCGAACCGTACTCACCGACGCCACGGGCAAACGCCAGGGCGAAGCCGGTCAGCCAGGCAGGCAGCAACGCGGGCACGAGGATGTAGCGGAACACCTGCAACGGCTTGGCGCCCAGGCAGGCGGCGGCTTCTTCGATTTCCCGGGGGATATCGGCGAGGACCGGCTGCACCGTGCGGACCACGAACGGCAACGTGACGAAGGTCAGCGCCAGGGTGATGCCCAAGGGGCTGTAGGCGATCTTGAAGCCCAGGTCGGCAGCGAACTGGCCGACCAGGCCGGTCGGAGTGTACAGCGCGGTCAGCGCGATACCGGCGACGGCCGTGGGCAGGGCGAACGGCAGGTCGATCATCGCATCGATGATCTTGCGCCCGGGGAAGGTGTAGCGCACCAGCACCCAGGCCAGCAGCGTGCCGATCAGGCCATTGATCAGCGCGGCGTACAGCGCGGTGCTGAAGCTCAACTTCAATGCCGCCAGCACACGCGGTGCGGTGATGATGTTCCAGAACTGATCCCAGGTAAGTTGAGCGGCGTGTACAAACATCGCCGCGAGGGGGATGAGTACGATCAGGCTGAGGTACACCACGGTGTAGCCCAGCGTCAGCCCGAAGCCGGGTATGACGGGGGAAATACGACGCGACATAAAAGTCCTTGGTTAGCAGGTCTGACACACAAAACCCGCAGGTGAATGCGTGCTCTGTAGGAGCGGGCTTGCCCGCGAAAAACGTCAACGATAACGCGCACATTCTGGGTGCATGCGGTGCCTGGACCTTCTTCGCGAGCAAGCTCGCTCCTACAGAGGGCGGTGTTTTTATTGCGCCGAGTAGATCTGGTCGAACACGCCACCGTCGTTAAAGAATTTCGGCTGCGCAGTTTTCCAGCCGCCGAAGTCTTTGTCGATAGTCACCAAATCCAGCTTCGGGAACTGCTGGGCGTATTTGGCGGCGATTTTCTCATCGCGTGGGCGGTAGAAGTTCTTCGCCGCAATCTCCTGACCAGCCGGGCTGTACAGGTGCTTGAGGTACTCGGTAGCGATCTCGGTGTTGCCCTTTTTCTCGGCGTTCTTGTCGACCACGGCCACAGGCGGCTCGGCGAGGATCGACAGGGACGGTACGACGATATCGAACTTGTCGGCGCCGCCGTTTTCTTTCAATGCCAGGAACGCCTCGTTTTCCCAGGCCAGCAACACGTCACCCTGACCGTTGTTGACGAAGGTGATGGTCGAACCGCGCGCCCCGGTGTCGAGGACCGGTACGTGCTTGAACAGCTCTTTGACGTATTCCTGCGCCTTGGCTTCGCTGCCACCGGCTTTCAGGCCATAGGCCCAGGCGGCGAGGAAGTTCCAGCGCGCACCGCCGGAGGTTTTCGGGTTCGGGGTGATGACCGCCACGTCTTTCTTGATCAGGTCGCCCCAGTCCTTGATGCCTTTGGGGTTGCCCTTGCGCACCAGGAACACGATGGTCGAGGTGTACGGGGTGCTCGCATCCGGCAGGCGGGTCTGCCAGTTTTCCGGCAGGGTCTTGCCCAACTTGGCGATTTCGTCGATATCACCGGCCAGGGCCAGGGTCACGACGTCGGCACGCAGGCCGTCGATCACCGCACGGCCCTGTTTGCCCGAGCCGCCGTGGGATTGCTGGATCTTGACGCTGTCGCCGGGGTGGGACTGTTTCCAGTAGCTGGTGAACTCAGCGTTGTAGTCCTGGTACAGCTCACGGGTCGGGTCATACGAGACGTTGAGCAACTCGTAGTCCTTGGCAACGGCAGACCCGGCAAACACGGCGCTGGCCAAGGCAGCCAGGGCGTAACGGCGAATCGACGACATAGAAAGCTCCTGAAATTCCGGGGTGTTGGCTGACGACTGCAGGAGCGAGCTGGCTCGCGAAAAACGTCAACGATAACGCTGCACATCAGGTGCAACGCGTTGCCTTCAAGCTTTTCGCGAGCAAGCTCGCGCCTACAGGGGCATTTTTTATAGTGATGGGTCTATCGCCGCTCTTGCTCAGGCCGGTTTGTTACCCGGGTTCTGCAGGCGGAATTTTTCTTTGCGTTCGATCTGTACCACTTGAGCGTTGTGTACAGTGATTTCCACCGCGCCAAAGCGCAGATCGCGCAACGCGCTCTGGATCTCACGCAAAATGGCTGCTTCGTCCTGGCCGTCGACGCTACGTAGAGATGCGCTCATGGTCTCGCTCCTGAAATGAAAAGTGCCGCGCAGTGGCGGCACTGCTTGCGGCGTGAGGGCGATAGTAGATAAGCGCGGATATTCTTAAAAATACTATTTAAGAATGTTTATATAACCAGAAAGAATTTTCTGGCCGGACGTGGGGTTACGACGGCGTTTTGTGGCCAAGTGCCAAAATCGAGCCTGGCGAATATCCAATTGTGGGAGGGGGCTTGCTCCCTCCCACAGTTGACTGCATTTCAACTCTGGATGGCGGGTGCCCGGTCCCAGTCGATTTCACACGCCGGCATCGGGCGGCCAAACCAATAGCCCTGGCCCATGTCGCAGTTTTGCTCCAGCAGGAACCGCGCCTGCTCCACCTGTTCGATCCCCTCGGCGTGTACCTGCATGCCCATGCTTTTCGCCAGGGCGATCACCACGCGCACGATGGCGGCGTCGTCTTCATCCCACGGCACCCCGGCGACAAAGCCCTGGTCGATCTTGAGCTTCTGCACCGGCAGGCGCTTGAGACGCAGCAGCGACGAATAGCCGGTGCCAAAGTCATCAATGGCCAGGCGCAGGCCCAACTCGCGCAGGCGGTGCAGTTGTTCCAGGGCCACTTCGGGGTCTTCCATCACCGCGCTTTCGGTGACTTCCAGCTCCAGGTAAGCCGGGTCCAGGCCAGTGTCGTGCAGCACCTTGGCGACTTGCTCATACAACTCGCGTCGCGCAAACAAGCGACTGGACACGTTGATCGCGATAAACCTCAACGGCGCGCCGTCCTCCAGCCACTGGCACATCTGGGCGCAAGCCTCGTGCATGACCCAGGCGTCGATATCGGCAATCAACCCGGTGCGTTCGGCGATGGGGATGAACTCGACCGGCGGCACCAGGCCGCGCTCCGGGTGTTGCCAGCGCACCAGGGCTTCTACGCCGATCAGGCGGCTGGTGTGCAGGTCGTGAACCGGCTGGTAGTAGACACGCAGCTCCTGCTGGTCGAGGGCGCGGCGCAGTTCGCCGGCAATTTCCACGCGGTTCTGCGCGTGGGCAGTCAACTCTTCGGTGTACAACGCGTAGCCTTCACGGCCGACGCTCTTGGCCTTGAACAACGCGGAGTCGGCGTTACGCAACAACTGCTGGGCACTCAGCGCGTCGCTGGGAAACAGGCTGATGCCAACGCTCGCACTGATAAACAATTGGTGGCCGTCGAAATTGAACGGGAGTTTCATCGCATCGAGCATGCGTTGCGCGAGCGCGGCGGCCTGTACCACCTGTGGACAGTTTTCCGCCAACACCGCGAATTCGTCCCCGCCCAGCCGCGCCAGCGTCACGCCGGTGCCGAATTGGCTTCTCAGGCGTTCACCGACCAATTTGAGCAACTGGTCGCCGACGTTATGGCCCAGGCTGTCGTTGATGATCTTGAAGTGGTCCAGGTCGAGCAGCAGCAACGCACAGCCGCGTTTATGCACTTGCGCCGAAGCCAGGGCCTGCTCGGCGCGGTCGGTGAACAGCAGGCGGTTGGGCAGGTCGGTCAGCGGGTCGTGGTGCGCGAGGTGCGCCAGTTCGTGCTCGGAATCCTTGATGGCGCTGATATCGGAAAACACCGCGACGTAATGGCTGACATGGCCGAGGTCGTCGTGAATCACCCGGATGGTTTGCCACTGTGGATAAATTTCGCCGCTTTTGCGCCGGTTCCAGATTTCCCCGCTCCACTCGCCGGTTTGCTCCAGGGCCAGGAACATCTGCTGGTAAAAACTCGACGAATGGCGGCCTGACTTGAACAAGCTGGGTTGCTCGCCCATGACATCTTCGCGCCGATAGCCGGTGATCGCCATAAAGGCCCGGTTCACATGGACGATCTGCCCCTTGGCATCGGTGACCAGCACCCCTTCACGGGTGCAATCGAACACGGCAGCGGCCTGGCGCAGGCGCTCACGACTCTCTTTGAGCGGTTGCTGCAATTCGTTGACGCGCGCAAAGCGCGCGCAAATCAGGTAAATCACCAGGGCGCTGAGGGCCACCCACACATAGCCGCGCAGCTGCAGCCACTGATCTAACTCAACCGGGTCATCGAGGAACTTGATCAATACCCGGTGAGTAAGCACAACCCACAGCAGCGAAACCAGCAGATATACCAACCCCGCGCGCCGGGCACCTCGGTATGAGAACAACATATGGCCAGTAATCCTTACTAAAAAGCTAGATTCGCCCTACAAAGGTTACGGATTATAGAATAAGAAACATCCCGTCACTCCTATCTGAAAGGTCGGCTGGTTTTCTCTGTGAGCTTAGTGATAATGCGTGAGCTGTTTTTTTCTTTATCTGAGGGCCATACAGCCTATGTGGTACAACGGTTTTCTTGACCTGTCAGCCTGGCAACTGGTGGCAGTCACCCTGTTGATGACCCACGTGACCATTATTGGGGTCACCGTCTATCTGCACCGCTATTCAGCCCATCGCTCCCTGGAGCTCAATGCCGGCCTGAAACACTTCTTCCGCTTCTGGCTGTGGCTGACCACGGCGCAGAACACCCGCGAGTGGACCGCCATCCACCGTAAGCATCACGCCAAATGCGAAACCGTCGACGACCCGCACAGTCCCGTCATTAAAGGCCTGTCTACCGTATTGCGCAAAGGTGCCGAGCTCTATCGCGCCGAAGCGGAAAACCCCGAGACCCTGCGCATCTACGGCAAGAACTGCCCGGACGACTGGATCGAACGCAAACTCTACACGCCCTACCCGCTCTTGGGTGTGGCAATCATGGGTGTGATCGACCTTCTGCTGTTCGGCACCATCGGCATCACCATCTGGGCGATCCAGATGATGTGGATTCCATTCTGGGCCGCCGGTGTGATCAACGGCCTCGGCCACGCCGTGGGCTATCGCAACTTCGAATGCCGGGACGCGGCGACCAACCTGGTGCCGTGGGGCATCATCGTGGGCGGCGAAGAGCTGCACAACAACCACCACACCTACCCCAACTCCGCCAAACTGTCGGTGAAGAAATGGGAGTTCGACCTCGGCTGGGCGTGGATCAAGCTGTTCAGCTTGCTGCGCCTGGCCAAGGTGCAGCGCGTCGCGCCGATCGCCCACCGTGTCGAAGGCAAGGGCCACCTGGACATGGACACCGCCATGGCGATCCTCAACAACCGTTTCCAGATCATGGCCCAGTACCGCAAGCTGGTGATCGGCCCGCTGGTCAAGCAGGAACTGGAGAAGGTCGATCACTCGGTGCGCCACCAGTTTCACCGTGCCAAGCGCCTGCTGTCGCGGGAAACCAGCCTGCTGGATGACCGCCACCACCTGCGCATCCAGAGCATGCTGGAACACAGCCAGGCCCTGAAAGTGATCTACGAAAAGCGTCTGGCCCTGCAGCAGATCTGGCTCAAGACCAGCTCCAACGGCCACGATATGCTGGCCGCGATCAAGGAATGGGTGCATGAGGCCGAGGCCAGCGGCATCCAGTCCCTGCGCGATTTTGCCCACCAATTGAAGACCTACTCGTTGCGCCCTGCAACGGTGTGAACACGCGGGGGGGAAGGCTTGCCTTCCCCTCTGATCGCTTTTTTGACGCCATTCTCCAGACACCCATAAATCCGTCACAATCGCCCCCAATGACGGAACTTAGACGCAATTCGTCCCTCTCAAACAACACTTCGCCATCATGGTGGCCCCTTGTTGTGACCGCTGCTGAACCCTGCGGCGCGCCCAGAGAGAGTTGTGCCGATGGTCCAAGAAAAAACGCACCTGCCCGCTCCCCCCACCGCTGAACCCCCACGCCCCGCAGCCGCAGCAACCTTGCTGGCGTTGATGCACGCCCAGGGCGAGGTCGAGCGGCTGAGTGAGCGTGAGCAATTACTCAGTTCCCTGCTGGTCAGCGTGAATGCGGTGCTATGGGCCATCGACTGGGCGTCGCGACGCGTGCTGTATGTGAGCCCGGCGTATGAGCGGGTGTTTGGCCGTTCCGCCGGCATGCTGCTGGCCGACCACCGGGAATGGCGCAACAGCATTCACCCCGAAGACCTCGACTACGCCGAACACAGCCTGGCCCGCGTACTCGAACAAGGCGCCGTGGAAGACCGCGAGTACCGCATCATCACGGCCGGCGGGCAGATTCGCTGGCTCAGCGACAAGTGCTACATCAACCAGCAGGCCGAACCGGGCGAACCGTTGATCGTGGTCGGCATGGCCGAGGACATCACCGACAAGAAACAGTTGGAGCTGGAGCTGCACCGCCTGGCCACCACCGACGTGCTGACCCAGAGCAGCAACCGCCGACACTTTTTCGAATGCGCCAACCAGGCCTTCGACAGCGCCCGCGCCCAGGCTGCGCCGCTGGCATTCCTGCTGCTGGACATCGATGACTTCAAGGACGTCAACGACACCTACGGCCACTTGGAGGGCGATCAGGTGTTGCGGCGCATTGCCGAGAGCGGTCGTGGCGTACTGCGCCGTGGCGACCTGTTCGGGCGCATTGGCGGCGAAGAGTTCGCCGCCGTGCTGCCCGGTTGCGCGCCGGAGATGGCGCTGCAAGTCGCTGAGCGGCTTGGCAAGGAAATCCAGGCGTTGAGCTTCAGCTATGAAGGCCACGCATTCACCGTGACGGTCAGCCAGGGCCTGGCCAACCTCAACGAGCAAGACTCGACCCTGAACAACCTGTTCGCCCGCGCGGATGGCGCCATGTACGAAGCCAAGCGCCTGGGCAAAAACCGCGTGGTTGCTGGCTAGAGAATCAACACAGAGCAAATGTGGGAGGGAACCTGCCCCCTCCCACATCTGAATTTCATAGCCCTTTAGGCCTTGCGCAACCTCATCAGCTCCGACAGCCCCATTTTCAGCAAGCGCGCGGTCTTGCTCCTGGCCAGCGCTTCCAGCCCTTCATGCTCGGTCAACCGCGCCATCTGCGCCGCCAGGTTCATCACCAGCGCCTCCCGCGAATACACCCCGCCTTCCAGGGAGTAGATCGCCGCGATCAACTGGCGCAGTTCCAGCGGCAAGCGCCAACGCGTGCGCAACGCCGAACCGTAAGCGGCACCCAAGGCGTGCAGCGACTCGCCAATCGCTTCGTCATCCAGCGCCCCGCCACCCTGGCGCCAGTCTTCCAGGCAGCGCAACAACGCCAGGTCGCCGAGCCGATGCAGGATGCCCGCGCTGTAGCAGCGCTCGTGGTCCAGCTCCAGCATGCGCGCCAGACGGCGGGCGTAGTCGGCGGTGTCCTGGGACAACTGCCAGTGACGCTCGGCATACGCCACCAGGCCCGGATCACCCAATACCACGTTGTGCTTGAGCGCCAGGCCGAGTATCAGGTTCATGCTTTGCCCGGCCTGCAGCTTGTGCAACGCCGCCGACAGGGTCTGCACCGGCGTGCCGTGATGGCCGGCGCTGTTGGCGGCGGCGATCAGCACGGCGGTGATCTGCGGGTCCATACACACGCGGTCTTCCAGGCACTTGAGGTCCAGGCCCTCCGGCCCGAGGCTGTCTTGCACGGCGGCCTTCACATCGACCCACAGCGGCGCGCCATCGCAGGCGTCGCGGCGGCGCTCGAGGAACACCGGCAAGGTCATGCCCGGCGCCAGTCGCGGCACTTCGCAGTACACGCTTTCGCCTTCGTTGAGCAGCAGGTCTTGCAGGCGCTGGGTCAGGCCGTCCATGTTCAGCGGTTTGGTCAGATACGCCGTGGGTGCCAAGGGCAAGGCCTCACGCACGCTGGCGCTGTCATTGCGACTGCTCAAGAGGATGAACGGCAACGCGGGCGAGCGACGCTGCTGACGCACATTGCGCAACAGGCTCAGGCCATCGATGCCCGGCAGTTCCCAATCCGCCACGATCAGGTCGTAGGCTTTGTCGCGCAGCAGCGTAGCCGCTTGCCGGCCATCGCCACACATATCCAGCCGTGCGTCGCAACGCACATTCAACAACACCTGCTTGAGCAGGTCCCGCGACCAAGGGTCTGCCTCAGCAATCAACACCCGGGGTACAGCGGGTAAATCCACAGCACTCATCCTGCACGCTCCATCTGCAATGCCTGCACCTTAGACAATGCGGCGGCCTACGTACAATGAACAACCACTGAATGTGCTGCATCAGGTAAAAAAAAACCCGCCGAAGCGGGTTTTTTCTATCGATCGGTTCAGCCCGGGCTTACAGCTCGGAGAAGCACTCTTCGATGATTGCCAAGCCTTTGTCCAGTTGCTCGTCCGGCGCGGTCAGCGGCACCAGGATGCGCAACACGTTGCCGTAAGGGCCGCAGGACAGCAGGATCAAGCCTTTCTCACGCGCCTTGGCCACTACGGCGGCAACGGCAGCAGCGTTTGGCTTGTGGGTGTCGCCACCTTCGAACAGCTCGATCGCGATCATCGCGCCCAGGGCACGCACGTCGCCGATCACCGGGTACTTGGCCTGGATGGCCTTGAGGCCGGAAACCAGACGCTCGCCGACGGCTTTGCAGCGATCCAGCAGGTGCTCTTCTTCGAACACTTCCAGCACGGCCAGGGCCGCGGCGCAAGCGATCGGGCTACCGGCGTAGGTGCCGCCGAGGCCGCCTGGCGCGATGGCGTCCATGTATTCGGCCTTGCCGCACACACCGGCCAACGGGAAACCGCCGGCGATGGATTTGGCGAAGGTGGTCAGGTCGGCAGTCACGCCCATCTGTTCCATGGCGAAGAACGTACCGGTACGGCCGGCACCGGTTTGCACTTCGTCGGCGATCAGCAGGATGCCGTGCTTGTCGCACAGTTCGCGCAGGCGCTTCATGAAAGGTTTAGGCGCGACGTAGAAACCGCCTTCGCCCTGCACCGGCTCGATGATGATGGCAGCGATATCACGCGGCTCGGCATCGTTCTTGAAGATGCGTTCGATGCTGGCGATGGAGTCGTCGACGCTCACGCCATGCAGTTCGTTCGGGTACAGCGCGCGGAAGATGCCGCCTGGCATCAGGCCCATGCCGGCCGAGTAAGGCACGACTTTACCGGTGAGGCCCAGGGTCATCATGGTGCGACCGTGGTACGCGCCGGTGAACGCGATGATGCCAGCACGGCCAGTGGCAGCGCGGGCGATTTTCACGGCGTTCTCAACTGCTTCGGAACCGGTGGTGACCAGCAGGGTTTTCTTGGCGAAATCACCTGGGACCTTGGCGTTGATTTTTTCGCACAGTTCCACGTAAGGCTCGTAGGCCAGTACCTGGAAGCAGGTGTGGGTCAGCTTGTTCAGTTGCTCGGTCACGGCCGCGATGATTTTCGGGTGTACGTGGCCGGTGTTCAGCACGGCGATACCGCCGGCGAAGTCGATGAACTCGCGACCTTCAACGTCGGTCACGGTGGCGTTCTTCGCGGACTCGGCGAAGATCGGGTGAATCTGGCCAACACCGCGCGGTACAGCGGCTTCACGGCGTTTCATCAGGGAAGCGTTGGTCTTGCTCATAAAGTCCTCATTCGCCACTCATCGGGTGGCGTTGTTCAAGGAATACGTGGCGGGGGGCAACTACGGCAGCATGCGATGATCGACTGACACAGCGTTCCCGGCCACTACGAATAACGGTGTAAAACACGCAAAGGGTCAGCGCTCTCGTGCCCTTTGCGTTTGCAGCAATGCCTTGCCGGGCTTAGATGCCCAGGCAGAGGTATTTGATTTCCAGGTAATCCTCGATCCCGTACTTGGAACCTTCACGGCCCAGGCCCGAAGCCTTGATACCGCCGAACGGCGCCACTTCGTTGGAGATCAACCCGGTGTTGACGCCGACCATGCCGTATTCCAGGGCTTCGGCCACACGGAACACACGGCTCAGGTCACGCGCATAGAAGTAGGACGCCAGACCGAACTCGGTGTCGTTGGACATCGCGATCACTTCGGCTTCGTCCTTGAAACGGAACAGCGGCGCCAGTGGGCCGAAGGTTTCTTCCTTCGCCACAGCGGCATTTTTCGGCACGTTGGTCAGGATGGTCGGCTCGAAGAAGTTACCTTCCATGACCTTGCCGCCCGCCAGCAGCGTGGCGCCTTTGGCCAGCGCGTCCGCAATGTGTTCCTGGACCTTGGCCACGGCTTTGCCGTCGATCAGCGGGCCGGTGGTGGTACCGTCTTCCAGACCGTTACCGATCTTGAGCTTGGCCACCGCCACTTTGAGTTTTTCCGCGAACGCGTCGTACACCGCGTCTTGAACGTACAGACGGTTGGCGCAGACGCAGGTCTGGCCGTTGTTGCGGTACTTGGAGATGATCGCGCCTTCGACGGCCTTATCCAGGTCAGCGTCGTCAAACACGATGAACGGCGCGTTGCCGCCTAGCTCCAGGGACACTTTCTTGATGTCCTTGGCGCATTCGGCCATCAACTGGCGACCGATTTCGGTCGAGCCGGTGAAGGACAATTTACGCACGATCGGGTTGCTGGTCAGCTCGCTGCCGATATCGCCGGCGCTGCCGGAGACCACGCTGAACACGCCTTTCGGAATGCCGGCACGCTGCGCCAGTTCAGCCAGGGCGAACGCCGAGAACGGCGTTTGCGAGGCAGGCTTGAGCACCATGGTGCAACCGGCGGCCAGGGCCGGGCCGGCTTTACGCGTGATCATCGCGGCGGGGAAGTTCCACGGCGTGATCGCAGCGGTCACGCCGATCGGTTGCTTGATCACGATCAGACGCTTGTCCGGCTGGTGGCCGGGAATCACATCACCGTAGATGCGCTTGGCTTCTTCGGCGAACCACTCGATAAAGGAGGCGGCGTAGACAATTTCGCCCTTGGCTTCGGCCAGCGGCTTGCCCTGTTCCAGGGTCATCAGGCGCGCCAGGTCTTCCTGGTTCTCGATGATCAGCTCGAACCAGCGGCGCAGCTTGTTGGCGCGCTCCTTGGCGGTCAGCGCGCGCCAGGCCGGCAGCGCTTTGTCCGCCGCTTCGATGGCGCGGCGGGTTTCAGCGGCGCCCATCTTCGGCACAGTGCCGAGAATCTCGCCCGTGGCGGGGTTGTTGACCTTGATGGTCTGACCGTTGTCCGCATCGACCCAAGCCCCATCGATAAAGGCTTGCTGGCGGAACAACTGGGCATCTTTAAGCTGCATGTCGGCTTTCCTTAACAGCACCGCGCGCGCGCGGAGCGAATTAGAGTTGTTGAAAGGCGCCTTTGGGGGCTGCCGTCAGGGAAATCAGCCCCTGCGTGCAAGCAAGTGGAGAGCGCACGGGAGACAGAGCGTTTGAAATCTCAAACGAATCCTAGGATCAAAGGGGGTACAGGGCAATAGGATGTTCGAAAAAAAGAACGAAAACCGCTTATTTGCCGGTTTTATCAGATCAACGACCTCAAGCCCCGCACCCCACCACCGAGCCACAGCGCCCGACGCAAGGCCCCAACACAGACAATTCCCACCCGCCAGCAGCCAAAAACCAGCATGGACGCCCAAGGTCGACATGGGTATGATGTCGCCCGCACAAGCATCCGTAGCTCAGCTGGATAGAGTACTGCCCTCCGAAGGCAGGGGTCGTGGGTTCGAATCCCGCCGGGTGCACCATATAGCAGTCTCGGGCTGTCTCAGACAGTCTACGAAACGCCCCAAGAAGCCCGCCCCGTGCGGGCTTTCTTGTTTCTGGCTATCCATCCCTGTCTACCCCTATAACTTCCCGCCGTGTATGCCCACGTGTATGCTTTGAGATTCCTATAACTGGAGGCATACATGCAGTGAAGCGCACTGAAATCAAACGCCGCCCCTTAGCAGACACCACACTTGCAGGACTGGAGCCGGAGAACGCTACGTATCGTGAGCAGGACGGGAATGGCCTGTACTTCCGAGTGAAACCTAACGGGCAAAAATCATGGGAGCTGCGCTACAAAAAGCCAGACGGGAAATGGTCGTGGCTGGGCCTCGGCGGCTACCCCGATATCAGTGGCTCATTGGCGAGACAGAAAGCAGCTCAACTGCGGGAAGATGCATCGACCGGCAAAAATCCATTAGTGAGCAAGCAAGCTCGCAAGGTTGCCGACCAGGTTGCTGCCAACAACACTTTTGAGACGTTAGGCCGTGAGTGGTTTGAAGCCAGACGCACAAGCTGGGAAGCAGGTACGTCCCGACGAGTACTGGGAGCACTGGAGCTTCATGTGTTCCCTGTCTTCGGCAAGCGCGTGTACACAGAAATATTGCCCCTGGAATGGATGGAGTTTCTACGTGGCATGGAGCAGAAGGGGATCATTGAACAAATGGGCCGAGTTCGCGCCTTTTGCAAAGAGATCTATGACCTGGCCCGCGTAACAGGACGAGCCGTCCACAACCCCCTTGAAGGTCTCAGCAAATTCCTGCAATCACGTAGCGCTGAAAACTATGCACACGTTTCGATTGAAGAACTGCCTGCACTACTTCGGGCGATCAACTCCTACCCTCACGCAAAGGACGTTCGCATAGGGCTTCGCTTGCTTTCCTTATTAGCATCGCGCCCGAGCGAGATCCGAGAAGCACGCTGGTCAGAAATTGATCTCTCCAAAAAGCTATGGACGATCCCAGCCGAGCGAATGAAACGTCGTCGCGAACATGTGGTGCCCCTCTCTCGACAGGCGATCGAAGCGCTCACTGAGTTACGAACACTTACAGGTGCGTACCCTCTCCTATTTCCAGGCAGGAAAGACAGGACAATCCCTCGTAGTAACACCGTCTTTCTAATGGCGCTCCGCAGACTGGGATATGCCGGTCGGCAAACAGGCCACGGCTTTCGTCACATCGCGAGCACCATACTCAATGAGCAGGGTTTCGATGAGAATCACATTGAGGCCCAGCTCTCTCATGCAAAAGAGGGTATTGCCGGGGTCTATAACAAAGCGGTGTACCTGCCTCAACGTAGAGTGATGATGCAGTGGTACGCCGATCATCTTGATGCCCTAGTGAGTGGAAATGTGGTGCAGGGCCAATTTGGAAAGGCAGTATGAGAGCACATACCCAGCCCCCCTCCAAAACCGGTGTAACGGGTGTTACTCGTGTAACGCTACTCGCCAAGTACCCGAATTCATTGGCTTTCACACCCGTTACACAGTTGAGCGACATAGCGTACATCCGATGTAACGCAGTCCCAACGTGTAACGCAAAAGTCAGCGCTCGGGTGCTGCGGGCAGCCGTTTTTCACCCGAGCCTACCAAGCTACCTTCGCTGGCTCCGCCCTTCAAGCGCAGGGCGTGGGACTTTCGGTTACACAGCGCAGGAGACACTTGGCAATGACTGATCGCCAAACCGTACTGCATTCGGCGCTAACCAGCGGTCTGCTCAAATCTCTCTCAGCGCAACCGCTCTATGATCTCTGCCGTGGACAGGTCCCTGACGCCTGCCACCTGATCGAACAGTGCTAGCTGCGCAATTACTAAACCGCCGCGTTCACCCTGCGTTGCCCCCATATTGACTACACATTGATCGGTCTAGGGGAATATTGGTTTTCTTCGTCTAGATAAATGTATAGATAGATACCCCTGTATCCATAACCAGGGATTATCCATGAAAGACCAAACCCGCAAGTACGCAAATCCCACCGAAATCCGCTCTTACGAAACGAGCGATCTGAGCGCCAAGCGAACCAGTCACCCTGCTGCAGATCCTTCAGCGATTCTGATCCGTATGCCGGAAGTAATGGGCATAGTCGGGTTAGCACGTCCAACGATTTACAAACTTATGCAGCAAGCGGATAGCGGCTTCCCAATTCCAGTAAAACTAAGCGGTAGTAGCGCACGTAGCGCTCCCGTCGCATGGGTACTGGCTGAAGTTTTAGATTGGACGCGTGCACGAATCGCGGCTCGAGACAGGGTGGCGGCATGAAAAATCGAGCCGCTAACAACGCCATTTTGCAGCCCTTTTCTGTACTCAGAACAGTCGGATTCTCATCACGCGGTATGCAGCGTTTTGAACGTTACCGCACAGAGCAAAAACGCCTGAACCGGGACGTGATGGTGATGCGATGGAGAGATGGCATCTGGTGCGCATTGTCAGTTCCCTGCCAAGCCCCTCAAGCAATCATCGTCGACGAAGGCCAACAAATCGATGCCTACGAGGATGCGCGCGCGTGCCTCGAAGACGACCTGTTGCCCTTTGTCTCCCTGCGCTGGGACATCCATGCCTGAAACGAAAACGCCCCCGGCGGCAACCGGAGGCGTTGAGGTAAATCTACATGCCTGATCAATTTATGCCGCATCGAAAAAATCCGCAAGTGATCTGCACAGTTGCACTTTCAAAAAACGGGCGTTACTCTCTGGCTGTCGCTGCAAATTCAGCGACCGGGCTTGGTAACCCGACGAAATCAAGGCGCAACAGCGCCCCCATTACGATTGCAGGCGCTTTTTTTGTGCCCGCAGTTACGTGTTATGGCGGCTGTGCGTGGGAGGCATTCGTGCCTGCCGGGTTCCTTGATTCCCGGTTTACCAACCTGCGCACAGCTGCCACCTATTCGCTTGGTAACGAACGTGGCAGCTCCTCAAATCAAGGAGCTACACAGATGAAACACGCCTTCAATCCGTCCAAAATTCGCGCTGCTGCTCATCGAGCAATGGCTCTCGCCGCTTTACACGCCAACTCCAGCCTCGCTACACGCCTGTCCCGTTACAACGCCCATATGTCCAAGGCTCGCGCTCTGGAAGCCGCTGGGGGTAGCCAATGAGCATGCTCCCAGGCTTCTCACTTCCCGAGGATCTGCTCTGCGTCAGCCAGGACGTTGAAGCCGGTATTCCCATTGATGCCATCACCTGCGCCCTCGACCGTGCCGACTCAGTTCTGATGCTGCTGGAAGATCATTTAGACGGCGATAAACCCGTACTCTCCAACCGCGTGCTTTCATCCGTCATTTGGGACGTGCGCGGCACCTTGGGCTTGATCAAAACACTCGCCTTGTACGGTGATGCCTCCTCTGTGCCAATGGGCCAGAAAGGCGGTGCCCTGTGAACACTGCCACTACTCTCGGGCGTGCCGAATTCTCATGTGCTAACGACACTCACCAGAAGCTATTCCGGGTCAACGCAGGTGTGCCGCTTGAAGATGCGCTTGAAGCAATTTCACTGTTTCAGCACTACGCCAATCAACTAACCTTCGACGCCGCCATGAGTGACAAAGGCGAGCGTTTCAGTTGGCCGGCGTTCTACCTGGGCGAGATGGCTAAAGCGCTGATTGATGACGTGAACGATGCACTGTGTGCAGCGAGTACCACGCCATGACCCAGCGTACCGGCAACACCTCAAAACGTCCCAGCTTTGCCGACGTAAAAAGCGCCGCTTTGAAGAGTATCGACCGCGTCCTTACTCACTGGCTGCCGAATGGCAAACGCGTCGACGGCGGAAAGGAATACACCGCACCGAACCCCACGCGCACGGACAAACGTGCAGGCTCACTCAAGGTCAATTTGAGCAAAGGCACCTGGGCGGATTTTGCCACCGGCGATAAGGGCGGTGACCTGATCGACCTGGTGCGCTACATCGACGGCGGCACCGACGTTGAGGCCTGTAAAAAGCTGGCGGATCTGCTCAGCGTTTCCGCAGGATCTGCGACCACCAAAAGCGCACCGGCCAAGAGCGCAACGCCGGAGTGGATCGCGATTCAGCCGATCCCGGCCGAGGCCATGAAAAAGTGCCCAGCCAAACACCGGCAACACGGTGTGCCGTCCAAGGTGTGGATCTATCGGGATGCTCAGGGCCAGCCGATCATGGCGTTGTACCGTTTCGACCTAGGTCCAGATGAAGACGGCAAACCGCGAAAGGTCTTCGCGCCGTTGACCTGGTGCAAGCGTTCCCATGGTCAAACCACCCAATGGCGCTGGCAAGGCCTGCCTGAGCCCCGGCCCCTGCTGCGTCTGAATGAGCTGGTACAGCGCACCGATGCGCCTGTGGTGTTGTGTGAAGGCGAAAAGGCCGCTGACGCCGCTGCTGAACTCATGCCCGACCACGTAGCCACCTGCTGGCCGAACGGCTCCAACTCTTGGCACAAGGCCGATCTGACGCCACTCAAGGGGCGAAGCGTTGTGCTGTGGCCGGATAACGATGCCAGCGGCAAGGCCTGCATGGACGCCATCGAGCTCAAGGTGATTGAGCTGGGCGCCGCTTCGGTGCAACGAATCTCGCTCGACGTGTTCAAGCTCAAGCCCAGCAGCAAAGGTGGCAAGCCGACACTGATCAAGGGTGGCAAATGGGCGGATGGCGATGATGCAGCGGATGCGTTAGCCAAAGGATGGACCGCTGACCACCTGACCGAGCTGGTGCGTAACGGCGAGTTTTTCGGCACTGTCACTGAGCCCCAAGAACCGAAGGCCAAGGCGCCCGCCAAACGTCCTGCTAAATCGAAAAATGACCTGTTGCCGGGCGGCTTTCGCCTGACTCCCGAAGGAGTGTTTTATTCCGGCGATGATGGTGAGGCACGCCCCGTGTGTTCGCCTCTAGAAATCATCGCTCGCACTCGCGACGACAAGGGCCACAACTGGGGCTTGTTGGTTGAGTTCGACGACCCGGACGGCGCTAAAAAACGTTGGAACATTCCAGCCCGAACCATGACCGGCGACTTCGGCAAAGACGTACTCGGCCCGCTGGTAGACATGGGCCTGCGCCTTGCCGGAAGCCGATCAGGGCGCAACGCACGCAATGACCTGCAGAGTTACCTTGGCGGCTTCGACAGCGCCCAGCGCGCACGCTTGGTGACGCGCTTGGGCTGGCACGACAATGCGTTTCTATTGCCCGAGCAACAGATCGGCTCGCACGCCGAACACCTGCATTTTTATGAAGCCGGGGCGCAGCTTCCACCCATCAACGAGGCGGGTTCTCTGGAGCAGTGGCAGCAGCAAATCGGCGCGCTATGCATCGGTAACCACCGCTTAGCGTTTGTCGTCTCTGTGGCGTTTGCAGGGCCTCTGCTGAACCTGCTGGGGCATGAGTCGGGCGGCTTCCACCTTTATGGCGACAGTTCCGGGGGCAAGACCACCCACCTGCAAGTTGCTGCCTCGGTCTATGGCGGGCCGCGTCTGGTGCGTTCGTGGCGCTCGACAGACAACGCTTTGGAGTCCATCGCCGCCGCACACTCAGACGGCCTACTGGTCCTGGATGAAATCGGCATGTGCGATCCACGCATTATTGGCGAGACGGTGTACATGCTCGGCAACGGCACCGGTAAGGCTCGGGCGAATGATCGAGGACAAGCAGGCCGACAGGTGCAGGAGTGGCGCTTGCTGTTTCTCTCGACGGGCGAGAAGACGTTGGCACAGCACATGGCAGACGCCAATAAGGAGCTGAAAGCGGGCATGGAGGTTCGCATGCTTGCGGTGCCAGCGGATGCTAGCAAGGGCCTCGGCATGTTCGATGTGCTGAATGGTTTTGAGGATGCTGCCGCCCTCTCTGATGCGCTCAAGGCCCGTGTCGGCAAATACTACGGCACACCCCTCACCGCCTTCCTACAAGCACTGTGCGCGCCAGGAGAAATGCTCAGGTGGTCGGTGATCATTCGCCGCACTGTGGAGCAGTTCATCACCCAAAACCTCCCCGCATCGGCCAGTGGGCAAGCCCAACGTGCCGCCCTTCGCTTTGGCCTCGCAGCAGCGGCCGGAGAGTTGGCCACCGCCTTCGGCGTTACCGGTTGGCCTGATGGTACGGCCACGACTGCCGCAAGGGTATGCCTGCATGCGTGGCTGTCAGAGCGTGGCGGCGCCGGAAATTTCGAGGGCGATGCAATCTTGGCCCGGCTACGCCAAGTCATCGAGCGATTTGGAGAAAGCCGCTTTACCCGCTGGGAATCCGCCGCCGCCAAGATCGATGAACACGGCCCACGCACAATTGATCGGTTGGGCTTTCGCAAGACGATGGAACACGGCATGGGCGATGCCCTGCACACCACCAACACCTACTACGTGCTGCCGGAAGCATGGCGCTCCGAAATCTTCCGAGGCATGAACCTGAGTGCGGTTAACAAAGAGCTCCTGCGACGAGGCGTTTTAGAGCCTGGAAAGGATGGCAAAGCTTCGACCGCAGTACGACTGCCAGGGCTGGGCTTGCAGCGCTGCTATGTGGTTGTCGCAGTGCCAGAGCAAGGTGATCACGGCGCCCAGGCGGCGTAATACCGGCCACTCCATGAGGATGCAGGCTCACCTTGGCCTGGCCCGCCAACGAAAAAAACCAATCAACCTTTTGCCTTTAGGAACGCAACATGAACCAGCTAAAACAGCAACAAGTCGCTTTGATTCAAGAACTGGAAATATTGGAACAAAGCCTGCCACAACTGGAGGCCGAATGGCGCAACGCACCCAGCGGATTCAGTGCGAATGGCAACATAATTGGAAGCCCTGAAAGCCGCGAGGCTATGGAAAAATTATCAAGCGTCAAAGCCCGCATAGATGTGATTCCCCGTGAGCTGGCATCAATTGATAGCAAGCTTCAACACCTGGAGAAGATGGGAAAAATTGGTCAGATCAAAGCTGACGCTATTCAAGCGATGACTGATGCAACCGCTGAAGTCGAAACGCTGGAACGGAAAAAATCGCACCTGAACGAGCGGTTTCAGACAATTCAATCAGAGGCCGATCAAGCCCTGGAAAAGGCGCAACAAGCCGAGCGCGATGCTGCAACGTCCTACGCCAAATGCCTCGCAAGCGGTGATGCCGAAGGGGAAAAAACAGCAAGCGGCGAAATGCAAAGGGCCGCTAAGCAACTGGCAACAACGGACGAGCAGGTAAGGAGGCAAGACCTGATCCTCAGTGCTCTGCAAGTCGAGCTTGATGCTCTTGAGGCTCAAATCACGAGTGCTCGCCAGCGTGGAGATGAGTCCAAGACAGCCGCGTTGAGCGCGGTTGGATTTGCATTGGATGAGGAGTGGAACGCCGTGACCGAACAACTGCTCGCTGTAGGCGCACGGTTACTTGCCGTCAGCTACCAAAAAGGCGGAATGGGAGATGGGCTGTCTGGGCTGGAGGTGCCTCGCTTCGGCCCCTTCCATTCGAGGCTTGAGCGCTCCGATTTGGCAGCGGTCGCTCGTAATATCTCATTGGCCGAGCTGCTAGCCGCGTAACCCCGAATCAGCCCGCGCTCGCGGGCTGTTTACTCTTGCCAATATCGCGCATCACTTGGCGAATAAGCGGAACGACTATCATCTAACGTTTATGCCACTGCGCCAAATGAAGCCCAGCGCAGTCGAGGTAACTTAATTAGCGCTACTGCCTCCGCCTATAGTTGAAATAGCCATTTCATAGCTAGCTTTAAAAAAGTGGACTGGGATCGGGTATCGATAATATCTACATGCTATAAGCAATAATGGGAATTGCGATCGCTCAATCGCACTTAATCTATAGAAGCTAGACGAGAGATCTGCCTCATCAAAAATCGCCCGTAGGTACTCAAACTTGTCACTTGGTATCTTCACGTGCGAGAGCGTAGCCCCGTGCGCCGCCTTGCCGGATAAGAAATTATCTTCGGAAGCGGCATCGGGAAACCAGATTTGAAAATTGCAATGTTGTAAAACTTCGGATTTCAAACCGCGAATATTATTGTACGATTCGTC
The DNA here is from genome assembly GCF_024519615.1 of Pseudomonas sp. Pse79. Classification (NCBI taxonomy): domain Bacteria; kingdom Pseudomonadati; phylum Pseudomonadota; class Gammaproteobacteria; order Pseudomonadales; family Pseudomonadaceae; genus Pseudomonas; species Pseudomonas sp. Pse79. The sequence continues at coordinate 15,264 of NZ_JALJRR010000016.1, read as the reverse complement.
GGCAGCTGTAAGAGCACAGAGCATCGCCAAACTCGGATAAAGTATGGAGCCTGCTGTAACCTCTTCAAAATAGCCTGAGTCTGCGCGTGGATGATGAATAAGCTCATGATACTCGCTTAAGTTACATGGATAGGTACTTTTGATTGCCAACCGAAACATGGAACCAGTAACGATCTGCTGCAACCATTCCGCTGAATTATTATCAACGCCGAAATCCAGCCCCATAAACCAAAATGCGAGCACTATATCTATAGCATGATCGTCTTTAACTGGCGAATTTAACTCTGGGTTATTTTCAATCATATTTGCCATGACTTGCTGAAGCGTAACTATCTGTTGAACTGTACTTTTACCTATTTCAGTTTCTCGCTGCTCTTGAGAGTACCTCTCGAACAGCCAGCAAAGATGCAAACCAGCGATTGCCAACCGCCCCAATATATCAAATAGCTTCAAATTCACATCAATTGATGCGGAGCCACGTATAGCAGCCGATAACGCGTGCAAATTTGATGTGCGCGGCATGATAACGGAAGTAATATATTGAATGGATATCTGAAGCTGCAAGCTGCGTATCGCGCCGTAAATAGCCGTAACGGCACGGCAAATTTTAATAGTTCCTTGTGTGTGAGCCTTTGTGGCATCCCATCCCTGCAGCACGGCGAATTCCGAACTTAGATATGCACTTTCAATATTGCCTTGCTCACGACACCAAGAATATAGTATCCACAGACAGATATAAAGCTGACGGCTTGCCATCAAAACTTTTTCTGGATTGCATCTATCGACATCTAAAACCAGACCAACCAACTCTTTAAAGAATCCATGAGAGGCCTCAGGCTCGTCAAGAATAGCTAGCGACTTTCTTAATAATTTCCTGCAGTTCTCGGGAAGTAATTCCTCTCGAAGAAAATGCTTTTCAATTAAATTCGCGAGCCTTTCACCATCCCACTCGCTGAACCGCAAGTTATCTTTGGTATGACGTTTGATATAAGAACTAACTTCTAACCGGACTGTCTCTTTTATATTTCCACCGAAACACAAACATATTTCAATTGGTTTGTCACGATGCTCGAGAGGAAGATGTGTTTGAATATAAACATCTTGGATTTCATCAAGCGAAGGCCTTAAAGCCTGATCGGTGTTATTCCAATCTGTTCGACCCAGATTGCCAGACTTAACAGAAAATAAGTAAACGGTTTCCGGTGCGCCATCAATGCTGCCAACAGCTGCAACGTCAATCCCGTATTGACGACCACCTACACCTGGTTTTGAAAAAACATCTAGTCCCATCTGGGACAAAAGATCTGGCAGCAGCGCGTCCAGTTCGCCTCTCTCTTTTAGCGAAGATAAATACTCTCTAATAATTAGCTTCACTTAGAAATCCTCGTCGCTTTGGACACTCGAAGAAAATACTCGAGCTGGTGATGTTCTAGGTAATCCAAGGAGGGAAATTCCATTGAGGCACTTACGCTGTGCATTGGTGTTTCCTGCCTCAGCCTTTCGCTGCCGCTTCCAGGATATATATAGTTAATCGAACTATTGCCGTAAAGTATCACCGATGGCTTACCCATTAACTGAGTAAGGAGTGAATCTTTTCTAGCCCCCTTAAAAGATTCCAGCATTTCTCTGTGAAATTTCAAATTGTATGTTTCTCTCTGTGCAGCGGAGGGCTGCAACTCCTCCGCACCCTCAGCAACACTCAATCCATTGTGATATTCGGAGAGCGCGTCGTCGAATGCATTTAGAGCCTTCTGAAAAAAGCTAGGATGCGGCCCCCACAAGCAATTTATATATTTTTTCACACTAGAAGGATAGCTCATACCTAATGGATAATATAAAACACCGACTAAGGCATCTGCCTTCTCAGGCAATATAGCCATCATAGATATGATATAGCTGGCGGCACTGACAGGATATACAAAAAAATAAGCACAGGCTTTTTTTGCAAGTAATACGTATGAGTCAGGAGGCAAGGCTCTTAAAATATTTGCATCAACAGAAATAGGAATCCCCGAGCGGCCATCACCTGCTACTAAAGTCGCTATAGATCCGGTCAATTTGTAATTATTAGATAGTAACCATCTAGTAATTAAAATCTCAAGAAACGACCTGTTTTCTGCCTGCGATAGGAGATATGAAAAATGGCCAAAACCTGAAAGAGTTAAGCCCTCATGCTTTTCTAAAAGTTTCTCTACAAACTCCAACGCCTCTAAAAACCTATCAGCAATAAAATATTTGTGCAGACCAACACTCACAACGTCTAAAATAGTTTTATCAACAACTTCAATTGTTTCAAGAAAGCCCAATAACATGTAGGTAAGCTTTGGAGCTCTCACAATATCTATCATCGCAAACGCATGCGCTGCGGCTCGAACAACGAGAGGGCGATGATCTAGTAAAATCTTCTTGATAACTGCAAGACTCAATGACTCATTATTGCTGCCCGGAGTACTCGCTATTGAAATTAATGCTCTTAAGGCTATGGAGCTCTGTTCTTCATCACTCGGGACCGAGACAAGCTTCTCAATGGAAATAATAGTTTTCTCTAGAGCTCCATCTGCACCTTCATACGAAAACCTAGCACAGGCCATCAGCGCCTGAATACGAGTTATGGCGCACTCTGACTTTAAAAGTAACAAGGCTCTGGTGTGAAAAAAAGGAAAATCATAAGTCGATCCCGCGATCAGAATAGGGCTAATGAGCGGGAGTAAAATTGACGACTCTTGCGCTACTTCAAGAGCGCTCCGCGAACGAGCGCGATCTTTTTTACAGTAATCTTCAAAAGCTTGGATAGTTCCTGCCCCCTCCATCAGCCCTTCAACATGTACCACGCAATCTAACACATCGGCAATAGGAGCTGAAATCGCCAACAAAAACTTATTAAATAATGAAACTAAAGCAAAAGCCTCATAACCAATATCTACTTTTTCTAGAGATTTAAACTCTGACAACACATCAAGATCGCCGCTGCGTTGAAGCTCAACCAATACTCCAACCACCCCAGCTTTAGCCTTATCCTCCTTTAATTTACCTCTCAAGATGTGCATAAACTGGCCCCGCGAAGCTGCCTCCCTTAATTGCTCTAATAACAATGACATAAATTCCCCCCCCTCATTTTCGCCCCTAGCTTGAGAGCGCGAACCATACAAGCATTCCAATTAACGTCATATCCAATCTTCAGCCAAACACTTAAGTTCAATAAGGGAAATTTTTATGCCAGTTCGGTTTCTCTTGCATAGCACTTATAAAATAATCAATAATTTTTTTTGCTGACAGATAGGGTTCCGGCGTAAGAATAATTGCCTTCCATACTGTATCTATTTCCGGTCCGGAGGACCGACGATCTTCAGTTTTCATATGAACTATTCGGTCTCTAGTATTCTTTAGCTGCTTATAAGCCTGCCAGCATCGCCCGCCCTTTGGTGAGGCGCAACACAAAATCTCCGGCAGAACTTCTGTCAGTTTTTCGTCTAACGAAGTGAAGCGTTCTATTGTCTCTTTGTTAGCAGCCTCTAGAATGACTTTACTTTTATTATGACGCGCATAAAAATAATCTGCAGGTATTGTTTCGTTAGCGAATGCCTCGATAGCGGTGAAAGCCAAGACAATCGACTCGATCATTTTCTCAATATAGTTAAATGCGTCCTTATCAGTCGGAAAATTGACTTCCTTATGGAGCGTTTTGTCTATACCGCTTAGGTCACGAATCTCACCTGCTGAAATGAATGCTAACGCAGATGCATTAAGAAGCAAGGCCGAAGCATTAGGCAACGGAATTGTTAGATGCTTTTTCTTTGTTAAAGAAATTATTGTAGATACTGTAATGCGCGTACCTTTAGGCGATAAAATTCCGGACCACGGTGAAACCCAGTCCTCAGCCAAGTAGGAAAATGTTTGAAGCCTCCAATCATTACTGGCTTGAGCATCTGAGGGCTTAACTGGTTTCATTTGATCCCTTGCCTGCAACTTAGATAGAGAGTCGAAGTTTAAAGCTACACGCCTTTATTTGTATCTCACGAAAAAATTGAAATTGAGCTGATCTCCAAGAGCAAAGATATGCTACACATCATCACACGTAAGTTACCAATATAAACGAGGTAATCTTGAAGTACGCCCTTATCCCCATGCCGAAGTTAAGAGGAATCGGAGGCCTAACTTTTGGCATCGGTTTCATAGGTTCAACCTGATGCTGAGGTTGAACCGTAGAACCGCCTTTGGAAATGGCTGGGATTTCGTAAACGAATGCAAAAATGACGATCCCTAAGGCACTCACGCCCAGCATCGATAAGCCCCACCTGCTTACGCGAGTGAACAGCTTTTCTACTTCGCCAATAGGCTCAGCAACCATTTTTCTATATTCTTCGCCGGATAGAAAACGGTATAGCTTTGGCTGCCACTCTTGGCGCACTCTCTGTTGAATGGTAATGAATTTCCGTCCCGACACCACGCTCATGATGGTATAGCCAAACGCCACGCCCATGACTAGGGAAATTAGGTAGGGATTGATCTGCACTGTGAGTCGGGCTGCGATCAGGCCAAGGCCGACCGTTAAAGCTGTAGCTATCGCGGCTACAGCTTGGCGGGTTGCATCTGTCGCTTTTGAAGTTTCCTCAGTGACAGCCTTGCGCAGTTCCCCTAAGGACTTAAGGGTGTCCTTGGTGATCTCCGACACTGCCATTTGATAGGCGATCTTGGCGCAATCAAGTGCGCCTCTGAGGTATTCCCTGAAGTAATCCCCTGCCAAGCCGTCGGCCCTACCGGATCGGGCGATTTCCGCTGATAGGAGGATGTGTTTTACCTCAGCCTCCCTCGCACTGTCGAAGACCCAACCAGCTGCTTCCTGGACAATCTCAAAACTTTCAAGCGACGCTTCCTCACCTCCATCTGCCATATGGCTGATCGTGAGGCTTAGCTTAGGTGGTCCTTTAAAGGTGAGCGTGGTACCAGTGGAGTCGATCTCGTTTGCAAAGCAGCGAGTTAGATAATTGAGCGCGTGCGCTGCCCAGATCACTTGGAATGGGTCACTTGGCTCGAGGGCATAACCTTCTGCAAGCAACCAATGCCGAACGTCTTCTGGAACAGTGCGAACGTTCGCCGATTCTTTAACCAGTAGACGAGGCGGCTTGGTGGCTGGTGATTCCATCAATGGTAAGGATTCGGTCCATCCACAATAGATCCTGGCCCGGGTGCTGAACGCAGAGGTCAACCCAAGGATGCGCCAGCATGACGCACTATGGCCCCTGCGGAGAAAGCCCCTATACCCAATCTCGGTGGCGATAAACAGATCATCAGAAGCACTTTGTTCGGAAGATAAGGGCTTTTCGAGCGCAATACGAAAAGGTCCAAAATCAGCATCAACCTCTTCAATACCGTATTCAGTGCCATGGCTATCGGCAATGCTGAATGGCCAACCCCCTTCGGCTGCAGCACGCGCTACTTCGAGAGTGGTTTCGGCTGACAAATTTGAGGCGACGAGACTCATCGCCCCTTCCGTGATCAAAGCTTTGTGAGTTCTCGCTAGACAATTAAGTAGTTTGACCAGGCTTAGGTGTGACAACGCTGTCCTCCATGACCTTATCGGTGTCAACAATGATCTGTTTTCTGTCTCCGTCAAGGTCGACTACCAGCACATTAGGATTCTCGATTTTGTCCGGGAACAGAATCGTCACGCCCTCGACCGTCATAATCTTGCGCATGTAGGGCTGCCGGAAAATCCGCCGATCTGGCTTGAAGCTTATTTCATGGATTTTGCTCCCCTTCACACGCCTGCGGGTTTCACGCTCCAGCCTGTTAGCAACTTTATCGTCTTCCGGATGGCCCGCCGCCGCCATGACCGCCTCAACAATTGCCTCTTCATCAATTTTTCTACGAGCGCCCAGGGAAGCCTGTGCCCTCTTAACGGCCCGAGGCACATCCTGGTCAGGCAAATCAGCCTTGCAAGCTTGTAGAGCACCCTTTATCAATTTTCGAGCTATCTCACTCAGCTCTGTATCGGAGACAGCTCTGGTGACAGAAAGGAAATCGGCGAAATAGTCTGCAAGGTCAGCACCTTGCTTGGTCCGGTCAGTCGCTGAGATATTGTGATCTGCTACGCCATCGACGACACGCACCAGCGCCGTCTTCTGGATGGCCTTCTTATCATCCACCAGGGCCGTAACTATTCTGCGAAAGGCTTGACCTGGAGATGACTCATTTTGCTCAAGGGCAAGCTTGTAGTCATATTTGATCAGGCTGTAGATTTTCACATCTGGATCTGCGACTTCAAGCTCAAACATGCACAGAACGCCGTCCGCGCTGCCGCCGACGTGTTTGCGATTAAAGCTGGCAGCCAAACTCTGCGCTCCATGCTCAAAAGAGACATCGCCGGTCGCTATGGACTCGATTTCTTGGCGCGTTGTGGAGACCGACTTGAACATGAAGACTGGCGTAGCCGCCATGTCCTGTATCTTGCCTATGAAGAACGCCTCCTCTTCCAAAGAGCGCTCAGGCATCGCCAGAAAGTCCTTGGGGCCAACCACGTGTAGGATCATTCTACTGATCCTCAACGACTCTGATTCTTCGTCCGTAAAAAAGCTCATACGATCTCCAATAAAAGCCCAGCACTTCCTAGTTGTTATATGGCGTGCTCGCGTTAGCGCGTTTACAGCAGATCACCAGCGAGCTCCGCCTGCGCTCTAATTGCGGGAGCCGCCTATAGTGAGGTCAAAACACAAGCAGTGTCCAAATAAACTGGCAAGCGGCCATTATTGGAAGCCGCGCTTAAATCGGCTTTTCAAATACTGACGAGGTGGAACTCTAAAAACCTCCAAGCTCCCCGCTCATGCCTGAAGTGGTCCCGAGCCAAACCCCATCTTACTAATAGCAGCCAGATCAAGCCGCATCAGATGTAACACGTCTAGCACTTGTAACACCTCATCACGCGAGCGTCTCACAGAAGTGTAACGACTATAAAAATCATAAATATCAATATGTTAACCAGCTCCGTTACACAAGTAACACCTGTAACACCGATTTTTAGCCCCCCCTTGCCCCTTTTGAGGAAAAGCCTTCAGCGACGGAGGTCATGACCATGCTTCTAAGACGTTAAACTCAACCGGTCCCTCGCGAATTTGACTCGATACGGGGTAGAAAACCCGCCTGATCGTGTCAGCGAAAAGGTGCCCAGCTTAGTGAACAGGTGAACGGGGTAAACTGCTGTTCACCCGTGCATTTGCCCTATGAATCGGGAAGCCGCTGGGGACCCTGGGCAGTTCGGACAGACACGGGGCATAGAACCCGCCGGATCTCGTTAGCGGCTGGGCTCCAAAGTTAGTTGACTGGTTGACCGAGTTGACCGGGCCAATCGTTCACTATCCTGAACGAAACCCATGACCTTTACAGATCGGGTAAGGATGCCCATTTCTTTTCAAGATCCTTTCAATTTCAACGTTGAAATTTCAGTAAGCTGGTGCGGCTGCCGCTACCACGATCCCGCGGGTTTCATGCCCCGTACCACCTTAATACTCCCAGGGGCCCCGCCAGTTTTTGGCACCAGGGCTAGCTTCCGTCGCCGAAAATTCGAATAGCTGCATGCCACCCTGTAACGACTGCGAGACCGTGGGTTGAATAGAGGGTGCGCCTTAATGGCATTTCCCAATTCCCCAGCTACTCTCCAAGCCGCCAGGTGCAGAACGCTTGCCCCACAGCAGACGTGCGCTGACTTTCTGCGTTACACGCAGGGGCAGCGTTACATCGGATGTACGCTAGACCTCTAAACTGTGTAACGGCCCTAAAAGCCAATGAAAACGGGCGTTTGGCGATAGGCGTTACACGAGTAACACGCGTTACACCGGTTTTAGAGGGGGCTGTGTAGGTGCTCTCATACTACCGTTCCAAACTGGCCCTCATGACCAGGTGAGCGCTGTACCGCTGTTGGTCGGTTAAAAATAAAAATGACGCAGCCAAGGAGACAGCCAATGCCAAGATTTATCATCAACAAGAACGCCCAGGCGAATGGTGATCATGAAGTCCATGATGCGACCAACGGATGCCGGTTCATGCCTTCCCTTGAAAACCAGGTCGAAGTTGGCACCTATCCCACTTGTCATGGAGCCGTAGCCGCAGCTAAACAAAAATGGTCGGATAGCAGGATTAACGGCTGCTACTACTGTTCCAACCAGTGTCACACCAGCTAGTAACCCAAAATAGATGGCAGCATTGCATAGGGCATTAATGGGCCAGGCGAGCTGGCCGTGTATGCCCACATGTATGCCTAACCGAAAACCTGTCTGCTAGCCCCAGTAAATACTGGGGCTTCATAGCCCAGTTCAAACGACGCCGGGAGTTTCTGGCTGTCTCAGACAGTCTACGAAACACCCAAGGGAACGGCCTCTACTTCAGCGTGAAACCTAACGGACAACGGTCTTGGCTGGATCTCGGCGGCCAACGCGCAGCTGCGCTGATGAGCCTGATCCAGCCAACTAAGCTCAATGGGCATGATCCATCTGATTATCTCAAGGATGTACTAACCAGCGCGCCAGTAAGATCGCCGGGTTGTTGCCGCATAACGGGTTACCGTTACGCAACCTGTAATGCCCATTCGGTTACCGCGCAACTCGCATGAAAGTCCTTGTGCATGACGGCTTCGGGAGCTGGCTCCCCCCGCAGATTGAAGCAAGGCAAGCTCCACCGGCCAGGCGTTCGCCAACCACATCGCCTTTCGACGACATCCTTAAAGTTTCCGGCTTTGAGTCGATATCCTGTTGAACATATCAACAACCGTTGGAAAACAGGAATCTTGTATGCACCTTAGAAATCTCAACGTAGCGCCACGCGCTGCCCTGTTTTTCGCGTTGATTATTGCGTTGGTTTTTGTGCTCGGCGCATTCGCAGTCGTGCAAATGGGCAAGCTGAGGGACTCCGAAAAAGACGTCGAACTCAATTGGATGGCTAGCATCCGACAAACGGGGCTGATGAACAGTACAGCCCTTCGCTTGAGGCTCGAAACACAGCGTGGCCTTGCTGACCCTCAGTCGATACAAAAGACGATTGATAGCTTCGCCAGCTACCGTAAGGCGTTCAACGATGCGGTGGCGAATTATGAGCCTCTGATAGCGAGTGATAAGGAGCGTTCGTTTTATACACCGGTAAAAAACAGCGCCGATGCCTACTCCAAACTAATGGATAGTCTTGAACCGTTGATGAGGCAGGGTGACGTAGCGGCTGCGGTCAACCTGGTGAGGACCGGCATCCGCCCTCTGACGAACACGATGGAAATGCAGATCAAAGACTTGACCAACTTTAACAACGACGGCGCGGCGCAGGCTGGGCAAAACGCAACCGATCTTTATAACAATGGGTTGTGGTTGGTTGTCGGCCTTATTGCTGCCGTTGTCGCCCTGACAGTTGGTTTGGCATTGCTGTTGACGAAAAGTATTACCTCTCCGATTAAAGATGCCCTGTCTGTCGCGGAGCGTATCGCGGCCAGCGACCTCTCCAAAGAGGTATTGGTCAGCGGGACTGATGAAGCCGGACGACTGTTGAAAGCCCTCGCGCAGATGCAGACAAACCTGCGAACTACAATTATGCAGATATCCGATTCGTCCACCCAACTGGCCTCTGCGTCAGAAGAGATGACAGCGGTCACTGAGGAGTCGAGTCGGAGTCTTGTCGCCCAAAATGACGAGGTCAATCAGGCTGCCACAGCGGTCACAGAAATGAGCGCAGCTGTTGATGAGGTCGCTCGTAACGCGGAGTCGGCTTCCGAAGAGTCAAAGCGTACCCAGGGCTATACCGAAATAGGTTTGGAGCGAGTGGCTCAGACATTGAAGTCCATTCAAAAGCTGAACGGGAACGTTGAGAACACGAGTGAACAGATTCAGGGGTTGTCAGATCGTGCCCAGAGCATCACTAAAGTTGTCGAGGTGATTCGGGCCATTGCAGAACAAACCAACCTGCTGGCTTTGAACGCGGCTATCGAGGCAGCACGCGCAGGCGAGCAAGGCCGTGGGTTTGCGGTAGTTGCTGACGAAGTAAGGGCGTTGGCCCATCGCACTCAGGTGTCGACACAAGAAATCGAGCAGATGATCGCTGCCATCCAGAACGATTCTGATCTCGCCGTGAAGGCGATGAATACGAGCAGAGACCTGGCGACCGAATCACTTGGTGTCGCCCAAGAGGCCAGTACCTCGCTGGATCAAATAGCCACCGCCATTGTTCAGATCAATGAACGTAACCTCATGATCGCCACGGCGTCTGAAGAGCAGTCGCATGTTGCGCGTGAGGTTGATCGTAATCTGGTCAGTATTCGCGAGCTGGCAATTCAGAGTGCTGCGGGTGCCAGCCAGACGGCCAGTGCAAGCGGTGAGATGTCAAAACTGGCGGTCAACCTGAATCAGTTGGTTAACCGATTCGCGGTGTGAAAAAGGCGCCGAGCGAAATTCATGCTTGGGGCATATCACGCCTCGATAGATGACTTGACCAAACGCGTGCTGATGTCGGCACGCCTGTCTGGCAGATGTGCTGATGCAGCGCTTACCCACAAGCCCAGGCCGGACGGGTGATCGGTGGCGACTCGCTACTCGTCGGCAAATTCCGGCAATACGGCATGAGAGGCCGTCGATAGACTCCATCAGCCGCACGCCACCCTTGCCACTCACAACGAAGTGGCAAGGGTGACGTGCTGCTCATCGCTCGCTTCAGACCCGAGCGGGCGACACGATGATTTTCACGTTGTGCTCCTTATTCTTGACCAACTCCTCAAAGCCCTGCCCCACGATCTGTTCCAACTGGATACGCCCCGTCACCAGCGGCGTAATGTCCAGCCGTCCATCGGCGATAAACGCGATCACGTCGGCGAACTCGCCGTTATAGGCCAGCGCGCCCATTACCTGTTTTTCCGTCGCCACCAATTCGAAAAAGTTGAACTCGCTGGGTTCCTCGAAGATCCCCACCAGGACGCACTTGCCGGCCTTGCGGATCAGGTCGATTGCGAGTTTGGCCGTGTGTTTGTTACCGATGCATTCGAAGCTGACATCCGCGCCGAGCCCGCCCGTGAGGCGGCGGACTTCGGCCAGGGCGTCGCACTCATTGGGATCGAGCACATGGGTCGCGCCCACTTCCCGGGCCTTGGTCTTGCGGGCGCCGGACATTTCCAGCGCGATCACCTGCGCCGCACCGGCCGCCTTGGCGCACATGATGGTACACAGGCCGATGGTGCCGGCACCGACCACCACTACGTTTTGCCCGAGCAGGCTTCCGGCTTTTTTCACTGCGTGCATGCCCACCGCCAGCGGCTCGATCAGTGCCCCGGCTTCAGCGGGAAAATTCGCCGGCAATTTGTACAGCAGGTTGGCGGGCACGTTGACCAGTTCGGCGAAGGCACCATTGTTCATCAGCCCGGTGAAGGCCAGGTTTTCGCAGATGTTGTACATCCCGTGGGTGCAGTAGTAGCACGTGCCGCAATGCTGGCACGCATCGGCCGCCACCGGCTCGCCGACGCTGAAGCCCTGCACGCCGGCGCCGAGTTCGACGATCTCGCCACAAAACTCATGCCCGAGGATGCACTGCCCCTTTATCCCGGTCAGCGGGTGCGGGGCGTCGACCGGTATGAACACCGGCCCGGCCACGTACTCATGCAAGTCGGACCCGCAGATTCCGCACCACTGCACGCGAATCTGCACCCAACCGGCCGGCGGCGAAATGGGCAGCGGGACGTCTTCGACGCGGATATCGTGACGGCCGTGCCAGACAGCGGCGCGCATGCTGCGTTGCGGATTGATCGAAAGGGTCATAGCGAAATCTCCTTGGAACGATTGGCCCTGGCGCCCCGCAAGAGTCCGCCAGGAGGGGCGTCAGCGCGGTAGCACAAGGTCCAGAACCAGTCGATTGAGCTGTTGCGGCATGCGACTCATGACGCCGCCACGGGCAGAACCGGGAAAGGGAGTTGGGCAGGACATCGGGCACCTGTTTTTATTATTGGGTCACCAGTCGGGCTGGTTACCAGAGCCAGAGCAAGGCCGGTGCCAGATCCGCAAAAGCACCTGAACAGGCCTTGCTTAGAGCGGTCCGCTGGAACCCCAGGGGCGGCCGCGATCGCGCTCGAATGAGACGCGCCATGTCAGACCACACCTGGTGGCGATGAGACGGCGAGACGTTGCGTCTCACCGCCCGCCCCGCGTTCAGCGCTTGCGCAACACCTCCAGGCGCGCCGGCAAGTCCTCCTGGGGAAAGCGCGCGTGCAACGCTAGCAGCTTCTCATCCGCCGCTTGGCTGTCCCCGGCCGCCCGCAGGTTGACGATTTCCTGCAAGCCCTCTTCCAATGAAGGCAGTGCAACCGGTGCGCGCTTGCTGAGCCTGGCCGGCGATTGATCCGACAACGCACCGGCAATTTCGGCTTGGACCGGCGCGCTTTCGGCTCTGGGCGCGACGGCCATCCGGGCCATCGGCGCGGGGGCCGGACGGGCGCTTTCTGGGTGGAGCGCGGAGAACGTCGCCGGGGAGATGTCGGGTTGAGGCACGGGCGAGCGCATGACCACGCCGATCATCAGCGCTAACCCTGCGACGGTGGCGAACGCCATCTGCCAGCGTGGGCGTTGGCAGGCGTGCAGCCAGCGTTGCCAGCGGCTGGGTTGCGGCGCTGGGGTTTCGCGGCGGGCGGTGGCGAGGATGAAGGCGTCGAGGGACGCCGGTGGCTCGCCGCGGCTGTGTTGACGCACGTGCTGGATGAGCAGGTCGTCGGGGTCGGGGGTGTATCGGGAGTCGGTCATGCGGGTATCTCCTCGGCCAGCAGGCGGCGCAGTTTCTGCTGGGCGTAACGCAGGCGGCTTTTCACGGTTTCCAGCGGGGCGCCGGTGAGGGCGGCGATCTGCGGCACGTCGAGGTCGCCATGCAGGCGCAGCAGGAAGACTTCGCGCTGGTCTTCGGGCAAGTCTTGCAACGCGGCGTCGAGACGCGCCTGGTCGCGGCTCAGGCTCAGATGCTGCTCGGGGCCGGCGCTGGCGTCGGGCTGGGCGTGCAGTTGTTCATCGTAACTGTCGTGCAACGGGTTGTGGATGCCGTGCTTGCGCCAATAGTCGATCAGGCGGTTGCGGGCGATCTGGAACAGCCAGGTACGAAAACTCGCCCGGCCTTGTGGCTGAGTGGCGCTGCGGATCAGGCTGAGCCAGGTCTCCTGATAAATTTCCTCGGCCAGTTCGGCCTTGTTGCTCAGGGACACCAGGAAGCGGTAGAGACCTTGGCGGTGCCGCGCGTATAAGGCCTCGAACGCGGCGCCGTCACCGCTTCGGTAGCGGGCCAGCAGCGATTCGTCGCTGGGTGAATCATCTGGAGCGGGCATGTCGGTGGCGAACTCCTTTCTGGTCGTTGTGTTCACGATCAAGGTTTGAGGCTTTGCGCCACTTCCACTAGTTGCACGAATTCATTGCGCAAGCCGAACGGGTCATTGCCCCGGGCAGAGCGGGCGAGTGCGGCGGTGTCCTGCAAACTCATGCTGCCAGTGTAGCGGCCATCGCCCTTGAGTTGCTGGGCGAAGGCGGCCACGGCGGCGCAGAAGCGCAGGTCGTCGCTGGCCTTGGCCGCGGCGTTGCTCACCGGCCGCTCGATCAAGCGGCTCGCACCACCGGCCGCGGGCTTGTAGCGCACGCGCAACATGGCCAACTCATCGGAAGCGCCCGATACCACAGGCGCGGCGGCATAGCGCAGCGGCTCCAGCCAGCCCTGCTGGCCCTTCGGTACAATTTCGTACAGCGCGGTCAGCGTGTGCCCGGCGCCGATCTCTCCCGCGTCGACCTTGTCGTTGTTGAAGTCCTCACGCTTCAACGCGCGGTTTTCATAGCCCAACAAGCGGTATTCGCTGACCTGGGCCGGGTTGAATTCCACCTGCACCTTCACATCCCGCGCCACCACCGCCAGGGTCGAGCTGAGTTGGTCCACCAGCACCTTGCGCGCTTCGCGCAGGGTGTCGATGTAGGCGTAGTTGCCGTCGCCCGCGTCGGCCAGCTGCTCCATCAGGTGTTCGTTGTAGTTATCCACACCGAAGCCGAGGGTGGTCAGCGACACACCGCTTTTGCGTTGTTCCACGGCCATTTGCTTGAGGCTGTCGAAATCGCTGACGCCGACATTGAAGTCGCCATCGGTGGCCAGCAGGATGCGGTTGATGCCCTGCTCGATAAAGCCTTCGCGGGCCATCTGGTAGGCCAGTTCGATGCCTGAAGCACCGGCGGTGGCGCCGCCCGCGCTGAGTTGGTCGATGGCGTTGCGCAGCTTCACTTTGTCGCGCCCGGAGGTCGGAGGGAGTACCACGCGCGACTCGCCGGCGTAGACCACCAGCGACACACGGTCTTGCTCGCGCAATTGATCCACCAGCAATTTCAGGGTGCTTTTCACCAGCGGCAAGCCTTCGCGGCGGTCCATGGAGCCGGACACATCGACCAGAAACACCAGGTTGGCCGGCGCCAGCTGCGCTACGGCGCGGTCGGAGGCCTTGATGCCGATGCGCAGCAGTTGGGTGCGCGGGTTCCACGGGGTGGCCGCCAGTTCGGTGGTCACGCCAAACGGCGAACCGTCGGTGGGCAAGGCGTAGTGATAGGGGAAGTAGTTGAGCATTTCCTCCAGTCGCACAGCGCCCTCGGGTGGTAGACGGCCTTGGTTGAGGAAACGTCTCACGTTGGCGTAGCTGCCGGTGTCGACGTCGATGCTGAAGGTCGAGACCGGCGTTTCGGCGACCCGATGCACCGGGTTGTCCGGCAGGTTGGCGTACTGCTCGCGGGGTTCGCTTTGGTAATCCAGGGTTGCCGACTCCTGCATCCGCATCGGTGCAGGCATCGCCTGGCGCTTGACCAACGCGCCCTGGACCGGCGCGCTGTGCAGCTCGGCGACGGGCTCAGTCGGTTTGGCTAAATCAGGGGACGAAGACAGCCCACAACCGGCCAGCGCCACCAGCAAGGTAACCGCAAAGCCCTGGGCAGCAGGACGCAGGAAAAGCAGAGGATGGGACATGGACTGAACCTCGTGAATGAATGATCCGTTCACAAGGTCAGACGCAAGGTGTGGGGTGTTCGGGTTAAACCCTGGACTAGATAACACCTCAATCAGTGTGGGAGGGGGCTTGCCCCCGATTGCCAACTGTCAGCCACTGCATCGGGCGACTGACCCACCGCCATCGGGAGCAAGCTCCCTCCCACCTTTGATCTTCGGTGGTGCCAGAATCGAGACGGTTAACTCAGCCCGGCGCACTGCCCCGCCTGAATCCTGGTTTAGATAACACCTCAATCAGTGTGGGAGGGG